>JANJVS010000047.1 GCA_024709955.1 Rhodocyclaceae bacterium | reverse complement strand
AGCGTGAAGGCCAGCTCCAGCGCCTGCGTCGCGCCGGCTTCCTGGATGTGGTAGCCGGAGATCGAGATGGAGTTGAACTTCGGCATGTGCTGCGCCGTGTAGCCGATGATGTCGGCGATGATGCGCATCGACGGCTCGGGCGGGTAGATGTAGGTGTTCCTGACCATGAACTCCTTGAGGATGTCGTTCTGGATCGTCCCCGAGAGCTTGTCCTGCGAGACGCCCTGCTCCTCGGCGGCGATCACATAGCCCGCCAGCACCGGCAGCACGGCGCCGTTCATGGTCATCGACACCGACACCTTGTCGAGCGGGATGCCGTCGAACAGGATCTTCATGTCCGCCACCGAGTCGATCGCGACGCCGGCCTTGCCGACGTCGCCGACGACGCGCGGATGATCGGAGTCGTAGCCGCGGTGCGTCGCCAGATCGAAAGCAACGGAGACACCCTGCGCGCCGGCGGCCAGTGCCTTGCGGTAGAAGTCGTTGGAAGCCTCGGCGGTCGAGAAGCCGGCGTACTGGCGGATGGTCCAGGGCCGCGCCGCGTACATGGTCGCCTGCGGGCCGCGCAGGAAGGGCTCGAAGCCCGGCAGCGTGTCGGCGTAGGGCAGCCCGGCCGTATCGGCCTTCGTGTAGAGCGGCTTGACGGTCAGCCCCTCGGGGGTCGTCCAGTTCAGCTTCGTCACGTCGCCCTCGGGCGCCGACTTGGCGGCGGCCTTGTTCCAGGCGTCGAGGCCGGGAACCGTCACATCGGGATACTTGCTCATGGCTTCCACTCCCGCCGACTCGGGGCAGCGCCCCCTGGCCGGCTGATCGATTGAATTGTGAATGATGCTTGACATTCGCCAAGCCGGATAATACTGTATCCATAATTATGAATGCAAGACAAGGTTCCGCCCCCCTTTCCGGCAGCGCCGCCCTCGGTGCCCCCGCGCTCTACGAGCAGGTGGCGGAGCTGCTGCGCGCGCGCATCTACGCCCACGAACTGGCGCCCGGCGCCTGGATCGACGAGCAGAGCCTCGCCGACGAATTCGGCATTTCGCGCACGCCGATGCGCGAGGCGCTCAAGGTGCTGGCCGCCGAGGGCCTGGTGGAACTGCGGCCGCGGCGCGGCTGCTACGTCGCCGAGCTTTCCGAGCGCGACCTCGACGAGATCTTCCCGGTGCTCGCGCTGCTCGAAGGCCGCGTCGCCCAGGAAGCGACCCACCGTGCCGCCAGCGCCGACTTTTCCCGCCTGGAACGGATTCACGCCGATCTGGAGCGCCATGCCGCCGCCCACGACACCGACCGCTTCTTCGAGGCCAACCAGGCCTTCCACGGTGCGCTGCAGGAGCTGGCCGGCAACCGCTGGCTGTCGCAGCTGATCGACGACACGCGCAAGTTCCTCAAGCTGACGCGGCGCGACTCGTTGCGCCTCGACGGACGCATCCAGGCCTCGCTCGCCGAGCACCGCGACATTCTCGCGGCGATCCGCGCCAAGGATGCCGCATTGGCCGCGCGCCGCATGCACGACCACATCCTCTCCGGCCGCGCCGCGCTGGCCCGCCTCTTAACGCAGCCTTAACAAAATTCTCCGGCCGCTCCACTGGCGAAGCAATTCCCCTCCTGTCAGAATGCCCTCTCCAAAAAATCAGAGGAGAAGGCCATGACGAAATCGAAGGATTGGCGCCTGCAGCCGGGCGTCCAGATCGACGACGAGACCGCGGCGGAGGTGGCGAAGATCGCCTGCGCGCTCAAGTCGCTGTCCCTCTACGCCAGCCTGGTGCTGGAAAAGGAAGACTGTCCCGAAGACCTCCAGCAGGTGGTGGACGAGGGCGTCGCGGCCATCCACAAGATCTTCGCCGAATAACCCAGACAGAGAGAGGACAGCACCCCATGGCACACATCGTCATTCTCGGCGCCGGCATCGGCGGCCTCAATGCCGCCTACGACATGAAGGAGCAGGTCGGCCCCAACGACCAGGTCACGGTCGTCAGCGAACACCCCTATTTCCAGTTCACGCCCTCGAATCCCTGGGTGGCGGTGAGCTGGCGCTCGCGCGAGGACATCACCTTCGAACTCGCCCCCTATCTCGAAAAGAAGGGCATCAACCTCATCGCCCAGGCCGCCAAGCGCGTGCACCCCGAAGAAAACCGCATCGAACTCGCCGACGGCAAGTCGGTGAACTACGACTACCTGATCGTCGCCACCGGCCCGAAGCTGGCCTTCGAGGAAGTCGCGGGCGCCGGTCCCGAGCACCACACCCAGTCGATCTGCACGGTCAACCACGCCGAGCACGCCGCCAAGGCCTGGGACAAGTTCGTCGCCGATCCCGGCCACATCGTCGTCGGCGCGCTGCAGGGCGCCTCCTGCTACGGCCCGGCCTACGAGTTCGCCATGATCATGGACACCGACCTGCGCCGCCGCAAGATCCGCAGCAAGGTGCCGATGACCTTCGTCACCGCCGAACCCTACGTCGGCCATCTCGGCCTCGGCGGCGTCGGCGACTCGAAGGGCATGATCGAGTCGATCCTGCGCGAGAAGCACATCAAGTGGATCTGCAACGCCAAGGTGACCAAGGTCGAGGCGGGCAAGATGTTCGTCGCCGAGCACAACGACGACGGCACGGTGAAGAAGGAGCACGAGCTCGCCTTCAAGTACTCGATGATGCTGCCCGCCTTCAAGGGCGTAGACGCCGTGTTCGGCATCGAGGGCCTGGCCAATCCGCGCGGCTTCACCATCATCGACGAGTTCCAGCGCAACCCGAAGTACCAGAACATCTACTCGGTCGGCGTCTGCGTCGCCATCCCGCCCGTCGAGGCCACGCCGATCCCGGTCGGCACGCCGAAGACCGGCTACATGATCGAGTCGATGGTCACCGCCAGCGTGCATAACATCCGCCTGGCGATGGACGGCAAGAAGCCCGACCGGAAGGCCACCTGGAACGCGGTCTGCCTCGCCGACTTCGGCGACAGCGGCGCCGCCTTCGTCGCCATCCCGCAGATCCCGCCGCGCAACGTCAGCTGGTTCAACAAGGGCAAGTGGGTGCACCTCGCCAAGGTCGGCTTCGAAAAATACTTCATCCGCAAGATGAAGAAGGGCAACACCGAGCCGGTTTACGAGAAGTACGTGCTCAAGCTGATGGGCGTCACCCGCCTGCACGACAAGCAGTGACCCCCGACGTGCTCTGCGAGCGTGACGGCGAACTCGCCGTCGTCACGCTCTTCAACCCCGACAAGCTCAACGCCATCGACGCCGCCATGTGGCGGCGCCTGGAGGCGGTATTCGTCGAACTCGACGCCGACGCCGGCCTGCGCTGCGCGATCGTGCGCGGCGCGGGCGCCGCCTTCGCCGCCGGCGGCGATCTCGCCGAATTCCGCGACGCGCGCGCCGACGTGGACAGCGCGCTGGCCTACCACGCCCAGGTCGGCCGCGCCCTCGACGCCATCGCCGCCTGCCGCCACCCGGTGGTCGCCCAGATCGCCGGTCCCTGCGTTGGCGGCGGACTGGAGATCGCCTGCGCCTGCGACCTGCGCATCGCCGGGGAATCGACAAAATTCGGCGCCCCGATCAACAAGCTCGGCTTCTCGATGTATCCGGGCGAACTGGCCGGCCTGCTCCGCCTCGCCGGTCCCGCCGTGGTCAAGGAAATCCTGCTCGAAGGCCGCCTGCTGACGGCGCGCGAAGCCTACGAGAAGGGCCTGCTCACCCGCGTCGTGCCCGACGCCGAGGTCGCCGCCGAGGCGCAGGCCGCGGCTCGGCGCATCGCCGCCGGCGCGCCGCTGGTGGCGCGCTGGCACAAGCAGTGGATCGCCCGCCTGCAGCAGGGCACGCCGCTCAGCCCCGAGGAACTGCGGGCTTCCTTTGCCTTCCTGGATAGTGCAGACTACCGGGAAGGACTGGCGGCCTTTCTCGAAAAACGGCCGCCGCGCTTCACCGGCCAATAGTTTTCGGGAACCAACATGCCGCACCCGCAACGCCTTTCATCCCTGGCAGCCGCCCTGCTGCTCGCCGCCCTCACTCCCGCCGCCCAAGCCGAAAAAGTCGGCGCTGACAAGACGGTGACCAACAAGGCCGCCGCGACGCAAAACCGCATCGTCATCCAGATCAACGAGGACGACGCGAAGAAATGGCACGCGGTGCTCGGCAACATCCGCAACATCCAGGCCGATCTCGGCAAGGACCGGGTGAAGATCGCCGTGGTCGTGATCGGCCACGGGCTGGGCATGCTCGACATCGAATCCCTCTCCGCGAGCGACGTGCAGGACGCCATCGCCACCGGGGTCGAGTTCCTCGCCTGCGGCAATTCGCTGAAGGCCCAGCAGGTGGACGCGGCCGACCTGGTCGAGGGCGTCAAGGTCACCCCGGCCGGATACGTCGAGCTGATGCGGCGCCAGCAACAGGGCTGGGCCTACCTGAGGCCCTGAACCATGGGCGCGCCCCTCGACTGGCGGGCGATCGACACCGTCCTGCTCGACATGGACGGCACCCTGCTCGACCTGCATTTCGACAACCATTTCTGGCAGGCCCACGTGCCGCTGCGCTACGCCGAGGCGAAGGGCCTGCCCGGCGACGTCGCCCGCGACGAGCTGATGGCCCGCTACCACGCGCGCGCCGGCACGCTCGAATGGTATTCGGTGGATTTCTGGGAGACCGAACTGGAGCTCGACATCATGCGGCTCAAGGAGGAGGTTTCCCACCTGATCGCCGTGCATCCGGCCGTCGTCGATTTCCTCACGGCCGCGCGCGCGGCGGGCAAGCGCCTGGTGCTCGCCACCAACGCCCACCACAAGAGCCTCACCCTCAAGATGGCGAAGACCGGCCTGGAGCCGCATTTCGACGCCCTCGTCACTTCCCACGAGCTCGGCGCCGCCAAGGAGGCCCAGGACTTCTGGCGCAAGCTCCGGGAGGTCGAGCCCTTCGACCCGGCGCGCACGCTGCTGGTGGACGACAGCCTGCCGGTGCTCGACGCCGCGCGCGCATTCGGCATCGCGCACCTCGTCTGCGTGCGCAATCCCGACACCAAACAACCGCCGAAGGACCCGCGCGGCTACGCCGCCATCGACAGCTTCGCGGAACTGCTGCCCGCCTGAGAACTCCCCCATCTTGACCCAGACGTCCCATACCTTCACCCTCGCCGGCCCCCTGCTGCGCGGCGCGCGCCAGCCGCGCGTCGCCCTGCTCGGCCAGCCCGGCGCCGGCAAGAGCAGCATCTTCCGCGCCGCGTCGAGCACGGCGGTGCATCACGAGCGCCTCGCCGGCGTCGGCCCGGCCTACCGCGAATGCCGGGTCGAGGTCGGCCTCGACCAGATCTCCCTCGTGGACCTGCCGTCCGTCGACAGCTTCCACGCGCTGCGCGGCGACATGCCCCACCTAACAGTGGTGCTCAAGTACCTGCTGTGGGGCGACCGCTGGCCGGCCATCGCGCGCCACGAGGCGCACCAGCCCGAGTCCGCCTTCGCCGCCCCCGACGTGCTGCTGCTGGTGATGGACGCCACCGCCCTGGAGCGCGACCTGGAACTCGCGCTGGAGCTCGCCCAGATCGGCAAGCCGCTGGTGATCGCCTTGAACCGCATGGACGAGGCGCGCGCCAAGCGCCTGTTCATCAACGTGCGCGCGCTGGCCGAGAAGCTCGGCGCGCCGGTGGTGCCGACCGTGGCCCACATGGGCATCGGCCTCGCCGACCTGTTCGGCGCGGTGGTGCGCGCCGCGCGCGAGAAGCGCGCGCCGACGCCGCAGCCGCCCTCCCCCTACATCGCCGCCCAGCTCGCGCCACTCGCCGAGATCGCCGCCCAGGCCGACGTCGCCACCGCCTTCGGCGCGCCCACCACCTTCCTCGCCCTGCAGCTCGCCGAGAACGACGACTACTTCGCCGAGGAGCTGCGCTGCCACTTTCCCTTCCGCCACGCCGCCCTGCTCTCGGCGCGCGAGATGGCCGGCCAGGCGCTGCCGCGCCCGCTCGCCGACGAGATCCACGCCGACCGCCACCACCGCGCCGCGCTGCTGTTCGAGGCGGTGACGCGCCCCGGGGGCGGCGAGGCCGGGCCGCGCTGGCAGCGCTGGGCCGACGAGGTCTTCCTGCACCCACGCTGGGGCTTCGCCGGCACGCTGGCGATTTTCGCCCTGGTGCTGTTCTTCGTCTTCGAGGTCAGCGCCTTCCTCGACGGCCTCACCGTCGCGCGCATCATCGAATGGGCGGAACCCTGGCAGCCGACCGACACCGCCGGCGTCGTCGCGCGCGCCGTGCTCGACGGCGGCATCGGCCTGATGGGCATCGTCATCCCCTACATGATCCCGCTGGTGCTGCTGCTGGTGTTCCTGGAGGAGTCGGGCATCATGCACCGCGTCGCCTTCGTCGTCGATCGCGGCTTCCACCAGCTCGGCCTGCACGGCGGCGTCGCCCTGCCCTTCCTCATGGGCCTCGGCTGCAACGTGCCGGCGCTCGCCGCCACGGCCGCCGTCACCCACGGCCGCGACCGCACCGTCGCCGCGCTGCTGATCACCTTCCTGCCCTGCTCGGCGCGCTCGGCGATCCTGCTCGCCCTCGGCGGCAAATACCTCGGCGGCCTCGGCGTGTTCGGCCTGTTCATCCTCGCGCCCATCGTCGTCAGCCTGATCGGCAAGCTGCTCAAGCGTCGCTATCCCGAGACCACGCCCGGCATGATCCAGGAGATCCCGCCCTATGCGCTGCCCACCGCGCGCGCGCTGCTGGCCAATACCTGGGAAAGGAGCCGCGACATCGTCACCATCGTGCTGCCGCTGCTGGTCGCCGGCAGCGTGGTGCTGGCCCTGCTCTCCCACTTCGGCGCCGACGCCTGGATCAACCTGGCGCTGACGCCGATCACGTCCTGGTGGCTCGGCCTGCCCGCCGTGCTCGGCGTGCCGATCCTGTTCGGCGTGCTGCGCAAGGAACTCTCGCTGCTGATGATCTTCCAGGCCCTCGGCACCCAGGAACTCGCGGGCGTGCTGAGCACGACGCAGATCGCCACCTTCCTCGCCTTCCTGACCTTCTACGTGCCCTGCGTCTCCACCTTCGCGATGATGCTCAAGCTGCTCGGCAGGAAGGAGGCCGCCTTCTCGGTCGCCCTCTCCGTCGGCGCGGCCCTCGCCGTGGCGGCGGCGGTGCGCTGGCCGCTGGAGCTCGCCGCGCGGCTGTTCTGATTCACCGTCCCCTCATCCGCTACGGCCAGGATCCGCAGCGGCGAGGCAAGCGTAGTTTGCTTGACCGCCCTGCTGCGCAGGGGCTTCATCAGAGCGTCTTTTGCTCGACCGCCTTGTAGCGCAGTTGTTTCATCAGCGCCGACTTTTTATTTCCCCCGCCGCGCCAATAGCGGCTTGAGCCAGCCATGGCCGCTCACCAGCGCGATGCCGGCGAGCACCAGCGCGGCGCCGGCGAGGAAGCTCGCTTCGAGGGGCTCGTCGAGCAACCAGACGCCGAAGGCCATGCCGAACAGCGGCGTCATGAAGGAGAACACGCCGAGGCGCGAGGCCAGGTAATGGCGCAACAGCCAGAACCAGGCGAGATAGCTGGCGAAGGACACCACCAGCGACTGGAAGACGAGACTGCCCCAGGCCAGCGGCGTGGGCTCGATCCGCGCCTGCCCCAGCGCGAACGCCGCCGGCGTCAGCAGCACGAAGGCGGCCGCCAGCTGGTAGAGCAGCGTGCGCGTCGCGGAAATGCGCGCGAGGCCGGACAGGCGCACCACCAGGGTGGTCGCCGCCCAGGCGACGCCGGCCAGGAGGGCGAGGAAATCGCCCCAGAGCGTCGTCGCGGGTGCCGCCGCGCCCGCCGGCGGCGCGCGCCAGAAGAAGGCGAGCACGATGCCGGCGAAGGCCAGCGCGATGCCGAACCACTGCAGCGCGGCGAGCCGCTCGGCCGGCAGCCGCCAGTGCAGGCCGAGGGCGACGAAGATCGGCGCGGTGTAGAGGAAAACCACCATGTGGGAAGCCGAGGTATGGCGCAGGCCCTCGCCCACCAGCAGGAACTCCAGCGCGAAGCAGAAGCCCACCAGCAGGCCGGGGCGCCAGGTGCCGTCGCCCGGCGCCAGGGCCTCGCCGCGACGGACCATCAGCAGCCAGACCAGCAGGGCGGCGACGCCGGAGCGCAGGGCGATCTGCATGAGCGGCGCGACATCCGGCGCCGCCGCCTTGAGCACCACCTGCTGCAGGCCCCAGATCAGGCAGAGCGCCAGCATCAGGCCGGTCGCCCGGCCGTCGAGGTCCTTGCGCTGGTCCATGCGGAAGCTATCGGCTACAGGCCGAACAGTCCGCTCTTCGCCCCGCCGCCGCGCTCCTGCTGGGCGACGTAGCGGGCGACCAGGGCCTCGCTTTGCCTGGGCAGGTCGACGAAGCGGCAGCCCAGGCCGAGCTTGCGCGTGGGGGTACGCTTGAGGCTGCGCACTTCGAGAGTGCAGGCGATCGTGCCGAGGCCGCCGAGCTCGATACGGCAGCCGGCGATGCGCTGGCCCATGGTGAATGCGTCCTCGCCGTGGCCGAGCAGCAGGGACACGCCACCGACGCTGATTTCATTGACGGGCACCTTGACGCTGCCGCGCCCCGGCACGGGCAGGTGGCAGGCGGCGCTGCCGCCGGTCTGGACGCGGAAGGTTTCGCGGTTCTGGATGCGGACGATGGACGCGGGCAGCTTCATGGCGAGGGCCGGCGCGCCCCGGTACTGGACTTCCTTGACGCCGGATCCGGAGAAGCGGACCTTCGCCCCGAGCAGCGCGCCGGTGAAGATATGCTTGGCGGCGGCGATGATCTGGCGATTCACGGCGGGGTCGCCGGAGCCGTCGAACACCAGGACGCCACGGCTCGTGTCCGCGTCCAGCAGCATGGTGCGCAGGCTGTCGCGGCCCTGGTTGAACGAGACCGTCAGCAGTTCCCGGTTCTTGATCAGCTGGCGCAGCAGGTGCGCCACCTCGACCGCCGAGCTCACCTCCACTTCATTGTCCATCCGCCTCCCTCCATATCCGTCCGGCGCCACCGTCCCGCCAGAACCGACTTTTCGCGCTCACATGAACAGGCCGTGCACCATCTTCGCCAGCAGCAGCAGGATCACCCCGGCGAAGATCTTCTTCAGCGTCGCCACCGGCAGCTTGTGGGCGGCCTTGGCGCCGACGGGCGCGGTGAGCGTGCTCATGGCGACGCAGGCGGCCAGGGCCGGCAGGTGGATGTAGCCGAAGCTGCCGGCCGGCAGGCCCGCCGCGCCGAAGCCGCCGACCAGGTAGCCCGCCGTGCCGGCGACGGCGATCGGCAGGCCGATGGCGGC
Source organism: Rhodocyclaceae bacterium (assembly GCA_024709955.1). GTDB lineage: Bacteria > Pseudomonadota > Gammaproteobacteria > Burkholderiales > Rhodocyclaceae > Sulfuricystis. The sequence continues at coordinate 1,119 of JANJVS010000047.1, read as the reverse complement.
CGAGGTGCCGATCGCCTCGTGCATCTTGACGTTGCACCAGGTCATGAAGGGCACCGAGAGCGAGCCGCCGCCGATGGCGACCAGCGCCGAGATGGCGCCGATGCCGCCGCCGACGGCGAACATGCCGGCGCTTCCCGGCAGCTGGCGCGAAGGCTTGGGCTTGATGTTCGCCAGCATCTGGAAGGCGACGTAGCTCATGAACACGGCGAAGAAGATCGCCAGCGGCCGCGTCGGGATCAGGCTGGCGAGCTGGGCGCCGGCGAAGGTGCCGAGCAGGATGCCCGGGGCGATGGTCTTGACGATCGACCAGCGCACCGCGCCGTGCCGGTGGTGGGCGCGCAGGGAGGAGATCGAGGTGAACACGATGGCCGCCATCGAGGTGCCGAGGGCCAGGTGCATCAGGTGGTCGGCGGGCATGCCCTGGGCGGCGAACATCAGGGCCAGCACCGGCACCATGATCGCGCCGCCGCCGACGCCGAGCAGGCCCGCGAAGAAACCGGCAACGGCGCCGAGGACGAGATAGCCGATGATCCAGGTCATTTCATCAGGTTCCGCACGATGAAGTCCCACTCGGCCGGATCGACCGGCGTGATCGACAGGCGGCTGCCGCGCTGGAGCACGCGCATGTTGGCCAGCGCGGGATGGCTGCGCAGCTCGTCGAGGCCGACGAGGCGCGTCTTCCTGACGACGCGCACGTCCACATTCACCCAGCGCGGGTTCTCCGGCGTGGCCTTCGGATCGTAGTAGGGGCTCGCCGGGTCGAACTGGGTGCGGTCGGGGTAGGCCAGCTTGGCCACCTCGGCGAGGCCGGCGATGCCCGGCACCTTGCAGTTGGAGTGGTAGAAGAACACGCCGTCGCCGACCTTCATCTGGTCACGCATGAAGTTGCGCGCCTGGTAGTTGCGCACGCCCCACCAGTCGACGCTCCGGTTCGGCATGGCGAGCACGTCGTCGATGCCGACGACGGAAGGTTCGGATTTCATCAGCCAGTAGCGCATGGCTTGTCTTTCAGTGAGATCAGCCGGGATAGCCGGCTTCGCGTTGATGGCGAATCGCCAGGATCAATACGGCATCGTGTTCCGGCTCATGGCTATAAAGGGCGACATAGCCGGTCTTGCC
>JANJVS010000030.1 GCA_024709955.1 Rhodocyclaceae bacterium | reverse complement strand
GCTGCTCCTCGACCCCGCCCTGCCCGACGCCACCCTCGGCGCCCTGCTCGCCCGCGCCGACGCGGATCTCGTCGTCGCGGCGCGCGATCTGCCGGGCTGGCGCTGCCTGCCGCCCGACGGGCTGCTGGCCGGGCCGGCGGCGGAACCGCCGCCGTCGCGGCTGCGGCCGGACGACATCGCCCTGATGGTGGCCACCAGCGGCAGCTCGGGCGAGCCCAAGGCCGTGATGCTGACGGCGCGCGCGCTGGCGGCCGCCGCCCACGCCTCCCAGGCCCGCACGCCGCTCGCTCCGGGCGACCGCTGGCTCGCCTGCCTGCCGCTGTTCCACATCGGCGGCCACTCGATCCTGACGCGCTGCGCGCTGGCCGGCGCCGAGGCGGTGCTGCACGCCGGCTTCGACGCCGGGCGCGTCTGGCATGCCATACAACACGAGGGCATCACCCATCTCTCGCTGGTGCCGACCATGCTGGCGCGCCTGCTGGAGATCGCCACCGTCCCGCCGGAGCCGACTTTGCGCCACGTGCTGGTCGGCGGCGCCGCCCTCTCCGGCGCACTGGCCGAGCGCGCCGCCCGCCTCGGCTGGCCGCTGCAGCCGACCTACGGCATGAGCGAGACCGCCGCGCAGATCGCCACGCTGGCGCGCCTGCCCCGGCCCTGGCGTCCCGGCCACGTCGGCGCGCCGCTGCCCGGCGTCGAGCTCGCCCTCGCCGCCGACGGCCGCCTCAAGGTGCGCGGGCCGATGCTGATGGCCGGCTACGCCAATCCGGACCGCGCGCCCGGCGACGGACTGGAGGACGGCTGGTTCGTCACCAACGACCTCGCCGCGATCGGCGCGGACGGCGAACTGACCATCCTCGGCCGCGCCGACGCGACCATCGTCAGCGGCGGCAAGAAGATTGCGCCGCAGCAGGTGGAGGACGCTTTGGCGCGCTGCCCCGGCGTCGGTGCCGTCGGCGTCGTCGGCCGGCCGGACGCGGTCTGGGGCGAGGTGGTCTGCGCGGTGTATGCGGGCACGCCGGACGAGGCGGCGCTGCTGGCCTGGTGCCGGCAGCACGTGGCGCCCGCGCTGCTGCCGCGCGCCGCGCTGCGCGTCGCCGCCCTGCCCCTGCTGTCGAACGGCAAGCCGGACCGGCGCGCGCTACGCGAACTCGTCGTGCAGGCGCAGGCCGAGGCCGGGCGCGGCGGCGAGGCTTAGGGCGCCGTCCGCGAGCGGCGGACCGGCGGCGACGTCCGCCGCCAGCCAGTCGAGCGTCGCCAGGCCGTGGGCGATGCCCGGCGCGAGCGCGGCGGCCAGGTGCGCCGCCGCCGTCACGCCGACGGCCGAATCCACCACCGAGGTGAGCACCGTCTCGACGCCCGCCGCCCGCGCGCGCACGACCAGCGCGCAGGTGGCCGCGATGCCGCCGACGCGCGCCGGCTTGAGCACCAGTCGGCGCACCGCGCCGGCGGCGAACAGCGCCTCGGCGCCGAGCACGGGCAGCGACTCGTCCACCGCGACGGCGAAGGGCAGCGCGCGCTGCAGGGCCGCGAGGCGCGCCACCGTCGGCGCGGCAAGCGGTTCCTCGACGGCGTCGATGGGCAAATCCGCCGCGCTCGTCAGGAAGCGCAGCGCATCGGCATCTTTCCAGGCGCGGTTGGCGTCGAGGCGCAGGCGCAGGCCCGGCGCCGCCGCGTGCAGCTCGCGCAGCCGCGCGAGTTCCGCGTCCGGCGCGCCGACGCCGACCTTGATCTTGGCGAATGCGTAGCCCTGCTCGCGGGCCGCCGCAGCACGCTCGATGCAGTCCGCATTCAGCGCGCCGAGGGCAACATTCACCGGCACGCGGACCACCGTCTCACCAGCACCGACTTTTTGCCCGACCTCCCCCAGCCCCTCCTTCGCAGGAGGGGAAACTTCGTGCTCGCTGCGCTCGTCTGTCACGGGGAGCGTCGATTTTCCGACCGGTACGGATTGCGCCTCCGGCGCGTACCGCCTGGCCTCGGGGCGGCCCTTCGGCCAGGCTTCCTGGACGGGGCCCCCAAGATAGCGGGCCATGGAAACGCCCTGGCGCCGGGCGAGGATGTCGACGAGGGCGGTTTCCAGGGCCCAGCGCAGCTCGGGCGGCGCGGTGGCCGGCAGCGCGACGGCCGCGATGTCCTGGCCGGGCAGCGCCGCGACCGCGGCTTGCAACGCGGCGAAAACATGCGCATGGCCCTCGACGCCGGAGCTCGGCAACGGCGCGCAGTCGCCGTGGCCGACCAGGCCGGCGTCGGTCTCGACCGCGACGAGCATGCCCTGCCGCTCGCGCAGCGTCGCCGCCGCCGCCACCCAGGGCCGCTTGAGCGGCAGGCGGTAGGGAATGCAGCGCGCGCGGACGATGCGCATGGCTTTAACTAAGGCCGGCGCCGGTACTTCGTGAAGTCGGGCGGCCGCTTTTCGAGCCAGGCGTTGCGGCCTTCCTGGCCTTCGGCGGTCATGTAGAACAGGCCGGTGGCCTGGCCGGCGAGCTCCTGGATGCCGGCCAATCCATCCGTATCGGCGTTGAAGCCGGCCTTGATCATGCGCAGCGCGGTGGGCGAGAGTTTCAGCATGTCGCGGCACCAGGCGACCGTCTCTTCTTCCAGTTTTTCGAGCGGCACGACGGCGTTCACGAGGCCCCAGTCCAGCGCGGTCCGGGCGTCGTACTGGCGGCACAGCAGCCAGATCTCCTTGGCCCGCTTCATGCCGATGGTGCGCGCCATCAGGCCGGCGCCGAGGCCGGCGTCGAAGCTGCCGACGCGCGGGCCGGTCTGGCCGAAGCGCGCGTTGTCGGCGGCGATGGTGAGGTCGCAGACCAGGTGCAGCACGTGGCCGCCGCCGATGGCGTAGCCGGCCACCATGGCGACGACGGGCTTGGGCAGGCGGCGGATCTGCATCTGCAGGTCGAGCACGTTGAGGTGGGGCGTCTGCGTCGCGGCGTCGTGGTAGCCGCCATCGTCGCCGCGCACCTTCTGGTCGCCGCCGGCGCAGAAGGCGTCGGGGCCGACGCCGGTGAAAATGACGACGCCGACCTCGGGATCGCGGTGGGCGCGGGAAAAGGCGTCCATCAGTTCGATGATCGTCTCGGGGCGGAAGGCGTTGCGCGCCCGCGGCCGGTTGATGGCGATGCGGGCGATGCCGTCGCACTTGTCGTAGAGGATGTCGGCGAAGCCGGTGCCGGGCACCGGCTGCCAGTCGCAGGCGGGTTTCATCGCTTCAGGCTCCTTGTTGGCTGGCGGAATGGAAGGCGCGCAGGCGCGCGGCGCTCAGGGCGCGGTCGATGGGCAGATGGACGAGGCGCAGGTCCGGCGCGCCGAAGCCGAGGCGCACGGCGGCAACCGCCGCCGTGGCGTCCGCCACGCGCACGGCCTCGATGCCGAAGGCGCGCGCGGCGAGCACGGGATCGTAATCCCGCGGCGTCAGCCAGCCGCGCTCGAACTCGGGCAGCGCGGTCTGCGGCAGGTGGTCGAAGATACCGCCGCCGTGGTTGTCGAGCAGCAGCACGGTGAGCGGGCGGCCGCGACCGAGGGACAGGGCGTTGAGGTCGTGCAAAAAAGTCAGGTCGCCGACGACGGCGAGCGTCGGGCCGAGGGCGGCGGCGATGCCGCAGGCGGTGGAAACATTGCCGTCGATGCCGCTCACGCCCCGGTTGCCGAAGAAGCGCAGCGGCGCGGGCAGGCGGCCGGCGAGCCAGTCGGCGACGCGCACCGTCAGGGAGTTGCCGAGCAGCACCGGCGTGCCCGCCGGCAGGCCGCGCAGCACCGCGCGCAGCACCGTGCCCTCGAAGGCCTCGCTGCCGGCGCAGGCAGCTTCGGCGGCCCGCGCGGCGGCCCGGTCGAGGGCGAGGAAGGCAGCGAGCCAGTCATGCGGCGCGGCGGGAATGGCGGGCAGGCGCGCGGCGAGTTCGTCGCACAGCGCGGCCGGATCGGCATGCAGCAGGTGGGTCGCCGTGCCGTCGGGATCGGCGACGCGCGGATGGTCCGCCACAACAATTTGAGCGATCCGGGCGCTCCCGCGGCAGCGGGCCAGCCAGGCGGTGGCGGGCCGGCCCAGCGGCGTGCCGCCGAGGCGCAACAGCCAGTCGGGCAGCGACGCGGCGCGCGCGACCTGATCGGGATGGGCCAGCACGCCCGGATAGGCGGCGCCATCGTCGCGCAAGTTGGAAAGGAGGTCGGCGAGGACGGGCACATTGAGCCGCCGCGCCAGGGCGACGACGGCGGCGCGCGCGGCCGGGGCGAGGGCTTCGGGACCGCAGACCACCGCGCCCCGGCCGCCGGCCATGAGGGCGGCGATCTCCTCGACGCTCTGCGCAGCGGCGCGCGGCGCGCCCGCCAGCCGGCGCGGCGGCTTTGCGCTGGCGGCGAGCGGCACCTCGCCAGTCGGCACCAGCGGCTCGCGCAGCGGCACGTTGATCTGCACCGGCCCGGGCAGCGGACCGAGGCTGGCGCCGACGCAGCGCGCGGCCAGGCCGGCGAGCCAGGCGGTTTCCGCCTCGGGCGGCGGCAGCTGGTGGAAGGCGCGCGCATGGGCACCGAACAGGCCGAGCTGGTCCATCGCCTGGTTGGCGCCGCAATCCTGGTGCTCCGGCGGCCGGTCGGCAGAGAGCAGCAGCAGCGGCACGCGGCCGAGGTCGGCCTCGACCACGGCGGGATGCCAGTTGGCGATGGCCGAGCCGGAGGTGGCGATCAGCATCACCGGCGCCCCCTCCGCCTTGGCCAGGCCGAGGGCGTAGAAGGCGGCGGAGCGCTCGTCCACGACGACGTGGGTGCGCAGCGCCGGATGGCGCAGGGCGGCGAGGGTCAGCGGCGTCGAGCGCGCGCCGGGAGAGACGACCGCATGGCCCGCGCCGGCGGCGGCGAGGGCGTCGATCAGGGCGCAGCACCAGCGCAGGCCGAGTTCGGCGCTCATGACGTGCGCGGAGAAAGTCGTTTCATAGCGCGGTGCCCAGGGCTTCCAGCATCGTGGCGAGTTTCAGGTCGGTCTCGGCCAGCTCGGCGGCCGGATCGGAGTCGGCCATGATACCCGCGCCGGCCCAGAGCACGGCGGCATCGTCCTCGATGCAGGCGGAACGCAGCACGACGACGGCATCGCCGTCGCCGGCGCGGTCGATCCAGCCGGCGACGCCGGTATAGAGACCGTCGCGCTGCTCGCCGAGTTCGGCGAGCCAGCCGGCGGCGGCGGCGGCCGGCTGGCCGAGCACGGCGGGCGTCGGATGCAGGAGCCGGGCGGCTTCGAGGATGTCCACGCCGGGCCGCAGCTCTCCGGCGAGGGTGGTCCACAGGTGCTGCACATGGCGCAGCGCGAGAATGGCGGGTTCGGGGACCGGCGCGACCGCTGCGCAGAAGCCGGCCATGCGCGCGGCGATGGCGTCCACCACCAGGGCATGCTCGCGCCGCTCCTTGGCCGAGGCGAGCAGCGCGGCGGCGGCGCGCGCGTCGTCGGCCGCGCCGCCGTGGCGACGCGCGGTGCCGGCCAGGGCATGGCAGACGATGGCCTCGCCCTGCTTGATCGCGAGCCGTTCGGGCGTGGCGGCGACGACGCGCGCCTTGCCGTGGGGCAGCGCGATGACGTGGCAGTCCGGATGCATGGCGGCGAGGCGCCGCGTCAGCGCCGGAATGTCCGCCCGGCGCGACAGGCTGGCGCGCAGGCGCCGCGCCAGCACGGCCTTGGCGAAGCGGCCGGCGGCGATGGCCTGGCGCGTGCGCTCGACCCGCGCGCACCAGGCTTCGGCGGCCGGTTCCGCCGCGCAGGCGAGGATGCGGCTCGGCCCGGCCGCGACGCCGGCCGGCGCGAGGAAGGCGGCCAGCATGCCGAGCCAGGTTTCCGCCAGCGCGGCCGGCGTCTCCACGCCGCGCCGCGCACTGAGCACGAGATGGGTGCCGCCGGCGTCGCGCCGCAGCAGCACGCCCGGCACCCGCAGGCGCGGCGCGGGGGTCTCGGTGGCCGGCGGCAGGGTGAAGAAGGCGAGCGGTGCCGCCCGTTCGTCGCCGAGGCAGAGCCAGCGCTCGCGTGCGGCGCGAAAGCGCTCCGCCGCGTCCGCGCCGGAAAACTCGACCGCGCCGCCGAGGGCGTCGAGCCGCAGTTCGCCGCCAGGGGCGCGCCAGCGGGTGTCGCCGGCGCAGGCGGTCTCCTCCAGCGCTTCCGGCAGCTCGACGGCGAGGCTGACGAGCCGGTCTGGCTCGATGCCCGCGAGTCGCGGCAGAACCGCCGCCGTCGCCGCGCGCGCGCGCGAAAGGAGGATGGCGGCCTTGCCGGTTTCGGGCACGTGCGCCGCCGCATGCACCATCATGTCCATTTCGCCGCCGAACTTCCGGATGCGCGTCCGCGCTGCCTCAGATCGGCACGCCGGCCGCGAGCAGCACGCCGGTCGCGAGCAGCACGCCGACCGCGAGCAGCGCGGCGAAGGCCAGGGCGCACTGGGCGGTGCGGGCCAGGACCAGGTTGAGCGCCGGGCCGGCGATGCCGCCGCGCAGTTGCCGCGCCAGGGCGATCGCGGCCGGCAGCGAGAGCGCGGCGAGCCAGGCGCCGCCGAGGCCGGCCTCCGCCAGCGGCGGCAGCACCGCATAGGGCGCGAGCATCATGACCGCATAGGCGCGCCGCGCGCCGCGGTCGCCGAGCACCGCGGCGAGGGTGCGCCGGCCGGCGCGGACGTCGGCGTCGAGGTCGCGCAGGTTGTTCACCAGCAGCACCGCCGCCGCGGGCAGGCCGACGGCGGCGCCGACGAGGAAGGCGAGCGGCGAGAGGACCGCCGCCTGCAGCCAGTGGCTGCCGACGACGGCGAGCAGGCCGAAGAAGACCCAGACGAAAAGTTCGCCGTAGGGCGAGTGGGAAATCGGGTGGCGGCCGCCGGAATAGGCCTGGGCGGCGACGAGGGAGGCGCAGCCGATGGCGAGGATCGGCCAGCCGCCGACGGCGACGAGGTAGCAGCCGAGCAGCAGCGCGAGGGCGAAGACGCCGCGCGCCGCCGCGCGCACCTGGGCGGCGCTGGCCCAGCCGGCGGCGGTGACGCGCAGCGGGCCGAGCCGGTCGGGACGGTCGTTGCCGCGCTCGAAGTCGGCGGCGTCGTTATGCAGGTTGGTGCCGATCTGGATCAGCAGCGCGGCGAGCAGCGCGGCCAGCGCGGCGCCCCAGACGAAGGGCGCGCCCTCGGCCCAGGCCAGCGCGGTGCCGGCGAGCACCGGCGCGGTGGCGAGCGTCAGGGTGCGCGGCCGGGCGGCGGTCCACCAGACGCGCCAGCCGTGGGGCGGCGCCTCGATGACGGCGGTGGGCAACTCGGGCTTCATGGCGCCGATTTTCCTTCAAAAGCGGACGCCCGGGGCGCCGGCTTCTCGCCGAAGTGCAGGCACGCGATGCCGAAGGAAAGGTTCTCCCAGCGCGTGGCGGCGAAGCCCGCGGCGGCGATCATGGCCGCGAATTCGCGCTGGTCGGGAAAGCGGCGGATCGATTCGACCAGGTACTGGTAGGCGATCGGCTGGCGCGCCACAGCCGCGCCGAGGCGCGGGATCACCAGCCAGGAATAGAGATCGTAGAAGGGCGCGAACCACCAGTGCGGCCGCGAGAATTCGAGACAGACGAAGCGACCGCCGGGCTTGAGCACGCGATGAATCTCGGCGAGGGCGACGGAAAGCTGGGTGACGTTGCGGATGCCGAAGGAGATGGTCAGCAGGTCCACGCTGTCCGTCGCCAGCGGCAGCGCCTCGGCCTCGCCGGCGAGCCAGCGGATCGGTTCCGCATTCACCGTGCCGCCGGCGCCGACTTTTCCGGTTTTCGTCGCGCGGCCCGCCTGCATCATGCCCAGGCTGGGATCGACGACGGTCACGCTGCGCTGCGGATGGGCCAGGAGCCGCGCGATGTCGCCGGTGCCGCCGGCGAGGTCGACGACCTGGCCGGCGACGTCGGCGCAGCGGCGGCGCAGGGTGCGCTTCCAGAGGCGGTGGATGCCGAAGCTCATGAGGTCGTTCATGAGGTCGTAGCGCGGCGCGACGGCCTCGAAGACGCGACGGATCAGCGCGCGGCGCTCGTCCGGCGCCACCCGCTGACGGCCGAAGCTCTGGTCGATGGCGGGCGGCTCGGCCGACATCAGCCTCTCGCCGGGCCGCCCCAAGAGCGGCTGCGCCCCCCTGTGGGGGGCAGCGAATCCCATCGACCGATGGGGTGAGCGTGGGGGGCCATACTCACTTGAGCGCGGCCTCGGCGGCGGCGACGAGCTCGTCGCCCTTGATGCCGCCCATCTTGATCACGACGAGCTTGCCCTGGCGGTCCACGGCCACGGTGAAGGGCAGGCCCATCTTGGCGTTGCCGAGCGCCTGCATCAGCGGCAGGCCCTTGTCCTTGGCCACCAGGATCGGATAGTCCATCTCGTAGGCCTTGGCGAAGTCGCGCACGCCCTCGACCTTGTCCTCGATGGCGATGCCGAGGACTTCGAGGCCCTTGGCGCGGTATTGCTGGCGCAGCTTGATGAGCTCGGGAATCTCGGTGCGGCAGGGACCGCACCAGCGCGCCCAGAAGTTGACGATGAGCGGCGTGCCCCGCCATTGCGCGAGGGCGACGGGCCGGTCGTCGCTGCCGGCGAGCGTGGCGGCGAACAGGGCGTCGGCGGACGGCGCCTCGGCGGCCGCCAGGCGCGCGCAGAGCAGAAAGGCAAGCCCGAGCAGGAGGCGCTTCACGGCAGGTCGCCCCGGCGGAAGATGAAGTAGCCGAGGCCGGCGGCGAGCAGGCCCAGGAGCGTCGGGTAGGCGATGGCGAACAGCTTGTAGCCGAGCACGCCGAAGGTGTCGAGGATCACGAAGGCGGCGGGGCCGAGCACGATGAGCTGGGGATCGAACAGCGCCAGCGCGGCGGTGCGGAACACCTGCAGCGGATTCACCAGCGCGACGCCGACGGCGATCTCGGGCGCGACGCGGCCCTGGATCATGACGCCGAGCAGGATCAGGTCGAGGAACAGCAGCAGCACCAGCCAGGTCATGAAGGCGGCGCCCTGGGCCATGTCGGTCGAACGCGCGACGGCGGAGATCAGCATGCCGAGGCCGAGGAAGCAGGCGGCCATCGCCGCGAGCAGCGCGGTGTAGTAGCCGAACATGTCCCAGGGAATCTCGATGCCCTTGACCATGGCGATGCCGACGGCGGCGAGCATGGCGACGAACACCGGCGCGAAGACCACCAGGTAGCGGCCGAGGATCTTGCCCCAGAACCAGGCGCCGAGGGAAACCGGCAGCGACAACAGGTATTCGAACACGCCGGCCTCGCGGTCGCCGGCGACGGAGCGCACCGTGGTGATGAGCACGAAGATCGGCAGGATCGCCATGGTGAGCTGGATGTAGGTGACCAGCAGGCGCGAGAGGCCGATGAAGCCGAGCACGCGGGATTCGGTGAGGCCGAACAGGAACAGCAGCGCGACGATGCCGCCGAACACGCCGGTGTAGATCATGAACCAGCGCGCGCGCAGGGATTCGACGATGTCGAGACGGGCGGTGAGCCAGAGTTGTTTCATGCACATGCCTCCGTAGGGCCGCCCCAAGGGGGCATGCACCCCCCCATGGGGGGCAGCGAGGTGGTTTTACGAGCGTGGGGGGCCATTACTTTTTCCTGACTTTGCTGACCACGTGCTCGCACATGGTGTTGAAATCGACCGAGCCGGGCTGGGCGTAGGCGACGGCGCCGAAGTTGTAGCCCATCGGCGAGAACTTGGCGGCGTACTGGGCGCCGCGGGCGTCGAGCCAGCGCATCTCGTTGCCGCGCACGTTGGAATCGGCGACCCAGATCTTCGTCGCCGCCTCCTTGATCCAGGGGAATTTTTCCGCCTTGTCGTAAAGCCAGAGGGCGATACAGCCCGGATCGTCGAACTTGAACACGGTGTTCTTCGGTCCGCCGCGCATCTCGCCGGCGAAGCGGCGGTCGGAGATGACCATGTTGCAGACCACGCAGGTGTCGCGGTCCCACTTGATCGGCTGCATGCCCTCGGGCCAGCCCTCGTCCTGGCCGCAGCCGGACAGCGCGCCGATGGCGGCGGCCAGCGGCGCGAGACGGAAGCCGGCGCCGGCGGCCAGCGTCCCGGCCGCGTCGCGCAGCCAGGCGCGGCGGGCCGGGGAATGCCCGCGACAGCTCATTGCACCGTCTCGCCATCCGCTACGGCGAGGAGAGCGTCTTTTGCTCGACCGCCTTGTAGCGCAGCAGCTTCATCAGCGCCGAGAATTTCGGCCAGGTTGAGGTCGCTGATGAGGGCGACATAGCGCGAGATCATGCCGATGAAGCGCAGGCGGTCCGGACCGGCGACCTCGCCCTGCCAGACCAGGCCGGCGGTGTCGGCGGTGAACTGCCAGGCGGTAAGCGCCTTGGCCAGCGCGGCGTCGGCGCGGCGCGCCACCAGGCGGCAGGCGAAGCGGCCGGACAGGGAGACGTCGTCGGCCACCTTGTCGTCGAGCACCACCTTGCCCAGGTCCATTTCGATGACGCGGTTCACCAGCGCGGCGACCTCGTCGATGCGGTGGCTGGAGATGATCATGGTCGCGCTTTCCTGACGCTCGGCGAGCAGGTCGAAGAAGATCTTGCGCGCCTCGGGGTCGAGGTTGGCGGCCGGTTCGTCCATGATCAGCAGCTTGGCGTCGCGGCCGAGGGCGATGGCGATCAGCAGCTTCTGCTTCATGCCGCCGGAAAGCTTGATGAAGGGACGCGCGCGGATGTCGTCCACGGCGAGGCCGAGACGTCCGGCGATGGCGTCGATCTGCCGCGGGTCGGCGCCCGAGAGCGAGGCCGAGAATTCGATGAGCTGGCCCACCGGCATCTTCAGCGGCGGCGGCAGCTGCGGCACGAAGCCGATCGCGCCGAGCACCTTGGTGCGTTCCTGGCGCGGCGAGCGGCCGTCGATGGTCACCAGGCCGTCATGGACGTATTCGCCCAGCAGGCAGCGGATCAGGGTGGTCTTGCCGGCGCCGTTGGAGCCGATCAGGGCGATGCGTTCGCCGAGCGCGATGTCGAGGTTGATGCCGTCGAGCACGCGCGCGCGCCGGAACGATTTCGAGAGGTTTTCGCAGCGGATCATGGGAATGGATTTTACAGGGGGAGCGACTGTGACGCCGGCTCCCCCGAAAAGTTCACATCAGTTTCGACAGGCCCTTGACTTCGAACTTCAGCGAGCCGGTCGGACAGGCATCCACGCACAGGCCGCAGCGCGTGCAGTCCGGACCGATCGGCACCTCGGTATCGACGGCGCGGCCCTTGATGACGGTGTCGAGCACGTGCGGCACCAGACAGACCTTGCGGCAGTCGCCCTCGTGGAAGCAGCTTTCCAGGCGGTACTTGACGCGCAGCGGCGAGACGATACCGACGACGCCGTAGGTGAGGCCGATCGGGCAGGCGTAGCGGCACCAGGCGCGGCGCACGAAGAAGACCTCGAACACCAGCAGCGCCAGCACCCAGAGCATGGCGAGGACGCTGCCGCCGTAGATCAGCGCGCGCGAGACGATGCCGGTCGGCGAGATCGCCTCATACACCGTGTAGCCGGTGACGACGGCGAGCAGCGCGAACACCAGCCAGAACACCGTGCGCAGGCGGCGGTCGATCGGCTGGTCGGTCACCAGCTTCTTCTGGGCCAGCCAGAGGTGGATCTTCTCGGCCCATTCGGCGAGCAGGTGGTAGGGGCAGACCCAGGAGCAGAAGGTGCGTCCGCCGAGCAGGATCCACAGCACCAGCACCGTGCCGGTGCCGATGAACAGGTTGGTGATGATGTGCTTGTGGGCGAGCATCACCTGCAGCGCCGAGTTGAGGTCGATGAGGTGGAAACCGATGAAGCGCGAGGCCGTCAGGGCGCCTTCGAGGATCTGGATGTCGAGGGCGAAGGAGACGACGAACAGCAGGTTGGCGAAGATCAGCGTCGCCCAGCGGCGGTTGCGCCACTTGTGGGACTTTTCCTGGTGGGCGCGGTGGGCGTCCTTGGCGGCCTGCAGCTCGGCCTTGTTGGTCATGCGCTTGAGTTCGTGGACCTTCTGCGCCCGCTCGGTGATCTGTTCGGGCTTCTTCGACTCGCGGCCGAACATGACGAGAATCTGGTCGACGAAGCGACGTTGCAGGATCTTGTTCATGCGCGCCACCCCTCGCCCGGAATGATTTCGATGCTGGCCGGCTCGGTGGGACAGATCATCTCGCAGACGCCGCAGCCGACGCAGGGCTCATGGACGACGGGAATGCCGACGGTCTTGCCGCTGCCGTCCTTGGCCGGGCCGGTTTCCAGCGTGATGGCGCCCTTGATCGGGCAGGCCTGCACGCACAGGTCGCACAGCTCGACGTCGTAGGGATGGTCGGCGACTTTGATCGGCTTCCAGCGGTCCACCTTCATGTAGCGCAGCTCACCGTCGAAGTCGGCGCCACGCGCCTGGCCCTTGAAGCCCTTGCCCTGCACCGCCAGGCAGGATTCCGGGCGCGTCAGGCGCGCCACGCCGATGCGCTCGGCGAGGTTGAGGGTCGGCTCGGCGTCCTTTTCCTTGGCGAGCAGCACCGGCTTGGAGGCGAGCTTCGCGCCGGGCCGCACGGCGAGGAAATCCGGCTTGTGGTAGGTCAGCGAGCCGGTCGGGCAGGCGAGGATGCACTGCACGGCGTCGCAGGAGAAGTCGCAGGCCTGCGCGCGCGCGTCGATGAAGGGCGTGCCGACGCCGAAGCCGTCCGACAGGTCGGCCAGCTTGATGGCGTCCACCGGGCAGACCTGCACGCACTGGCCGCACTTGATGCAGCTGGCGAGGAAGTCCTTCTCGTCGAGGGCGCCGGGCGGGCGCAGGCGCTGCTTCTGGGCATAGGCGAGCGGCAGGAAGCCGGACACCGCGGCGCCGAGGACGCCGCCGGTGAGCAGGATGGTGCGCAGCACGCGGCGGCGCGCCTGCTGGCGGCGTTCCTTGGAAAGGGGCGGCTTGGGGGGGGGCGTCCTGGCGGCGGGGGCGGCGGTTTCCACCGTCGCGCCAGCGCCGAGTTTTTCGGGCGTTTTCTCGCTCATCCTGCGTTCCTTTGCGGTTTGAGATGGCGCGGTCTGGGGTCGCGCGCCTGCAGCTCCGGAGACGTGATCGGCGCCAGACGCTCAAGGAAGTCGAGCAGTTCCAGCACCGGCGAGGTCTTGAAGAAGCGGGCGGGCGGGATTTCCATCCAGATCTGGTCGGCGAAGGCGTAGTCCTCGTGCGGCGTGTCGCCGTAGCCGTCGCCATCCTTGTCGAAGCCCTGATAGGTGTCGAAGTAATTGCCGGTCCATTTGTTTTTGTCGCCAGAACCTCTGCCGCCCTGGTAGACGTCGGTCAGATTGCCTTCGAAGATGTTGTCGTCGAGCTGGTTGCCGCCCAGCTCGCTGGTGAGTTGCACGGCGATGCCGTTGTAGGCGAAGCGGTTGCCCTTGAAGCGGATCGTCGTGTCCGGCTGGAAGGGGGAAAGGTCCGAGCCGACGCCGACGGCGCTGTAGATGATCTCGTTGTCCTCGATGAAGATGTCCGAGGCCTCCTTGAAGCCGAGCGCCATGCCGGTGGCGCCGGTGGCGTGGGAGATCACGTTGTTGCGCGCGCCGCCGCCCTCCATGTACATGAAGTAGATGCCCACGGCGTTGTCGATGAACTTGTTGTTCTCGACGATGTTGTTGTTGGCGAACATGAAGTGGATCGAGTAGCGGCTGCGCCGCCCCTCGTTGCCGCGGTAGATGTTGCGGTGCGAGTACCAGGCCACCATGTCGCGCGTGTCGGTGACCAGGTTGTTCTCGATCAGGTTGTTGTTGCTGTACCAGAGACGGATGCCGTCGCCGCGCACGCCGAGGTCGAAGGGCTTGGAGGAGACCTTGTTGCCGCGCACGATGCTGTTGCTCGATTGCTTCAAGTCGATGCCGAACAGGCAGTTGTCGATGACGAGGTTCTCGATCACGTTGTCGTGGCCGCGCACGTCGAGGCAGGAGTCGTCGGTGTCGTGATTGTCGCCCGAGCCGGTGAGCCGGATGCCGCGGAGGACGGAATTGTCCGCCTCCAGCGAGAACACCGTTCCCCTGTCGCCGCCGTCGATGACGACCTGGCCGCCGCCCTCGATGGTCAGCGGCTTGGTCACCACCACGGGGCCCGAGTAGTTGCCGGGCGGCACCTTCAGCACCGAACCGGCCGGCGCGGCATCGACCAGCTCCTGGAACGGCCTGTAGCCGTGGATGCGCTTGTCCCGCATGTAGAGCGGGAAGACCGGCTTGGGCCGGTCCACCGAGACGCGCGGCGCGGTGGACAGGTCGGGGGTGGAACCCTGGATGCCCGAGGTCTCGCCGATGCCGACGATCTCGCCCACCCCCTGCGCCGTCACGAGCAGGGAGAACGCGCCGAGCGCGAGGCCCGGCACGATCGTGCGCCAGCGCGCCATTTCAGCCCTCCGCCTGTTCGCGCAGCTGCTTGCGCCGCATCAACAGCGCGAGCATCAGGCAGACGAAGGCGAGCATCAGCAGGCCGAAGCCCCAGTAGGGATAGGAGAAGGTGGAGAACTGCGCGACCTTGCCCTCGCCGAACACGGTCGGCATGAAGGGCTTGACGGTGAAGGCGCCCCAGGGGTGCAGGTTGTGGCCGAAGAACCACAGCCAGGCCGCGTATTCGATGACGAAGAACAGCGGCAGCAGGCCGGGCACCAGCGCCAGCAGCAGCTCGAACTGGCGGATCTTCCAGACCCCCAGCACGACGACGGCCATCGCCGCGATCAGGCCGGCGATGACGATGTTGCTGATCATCTTGACGTTGTCGCCCCAGACCTTGATCTTCTCCGGCTCGTTGAAGAAGGTACCGGTCTCGTCCATGTAGGCCTTCACATGAGTGGCGAGGTTGCCCATCACGTACTGGTCCACCACGGCCCAGCCCGCGACGGCGGCGAAGCCACCGGCGAGGATGGCCAGGCGCAGCTTCGGACGCGTGCAGGCGAAACCGAGCAGCATCACCGCGAAGAAGCCGAAGAAGAACTTGGCGAGCGGCTTCTCCACCGGCGCGCCGGTCGCGATCGGGAACATGCCGACGTAGTGGTTGATGGTGTTCATCTCGTGGACGCAGTCGAGGCCCTCGGCGCCCTTGTTGAGATCCCGCTGCTTGTCGAGGATCGGGTTGAAGCGCTCGTCCTCGTGGCCGAGATCCTTCTCGATGATTTCGGCGGCCTGCTGGCTACCCTTGCGCGCCGCCTTGCAGCCGTTGTAAACGCCGTCGAAATGGAAGTGGATGCGGATGCCGTCGGGGAAGGCATCGGGCGGATAGTTCGGGGCAGTGAGGGAAACCCACCAGATCGGGGAGAAATAGGCCGCGACGATCGCCACCAGGGCGATAAGCGTCAAGCCGGTCACAAGTTTGTTTTGTGCTTGCATGTCGATTCTCTGTGGTGTGAGGGCCCCGTCCGCGGCAGGCGGACGGGGTGGTTCAGCATGATACTAAGGCTCGCCCCTCCCCCCAGGGGCGCCGTGTGGGGCGGCGTATTATTTTTTCTTGGCGCCGGCCTTGGGCTTGCACATCGAGCCCGGCATCGAGAGGCTGGACTGATAGGCGGAAATCGCCACCAGCTGCTCGTTGGTGTAGGGCTTGATGACCTTGACCATGTCCGGGTTGGCGTTGCGACGATGGCCGTCGCGAATCTCGGTCATCTGGCGCAGCAAGTATTTGTAGTGTTGGCCGGCAATCACGGGGTAGAACTTCGCCTTGTCGCCCTCGCCGTTCTTCTTGTGGCATTCGACGCACTGCTTTTCGTACAGCTCCTTGCCCTTGGCGATCTGCTGGGCGGCGTCCGGACCCTCGTACTTGCCGTGATCGACCGGGATGCACAGGCTCTCGATGTAGGCGGCGACGTGGGCCAGTTCCTGCGGATCGACGAGCTCCTTGGCGAACGGATACATGGTCGGGTTGTCGCGCAGGCCCATGCGGATGTCGGCCATCTGCTTGATCAGCACGGTGGTGTGCTGGCCGGCCAGCTGCGGGAAGGTGCCGTCGGGACGGCCCGCGCCGGAAGGCAGGTGGCAAGCGCCGCAGATCTCGTAGCCTTCCTCACCCTTTTTGGGTTCGCCCTTGGCGTCGAGGGCGGCCTTGAATTCGCCTTCCATCTTCGCCCACTGGTAGTCCTTGGACTCGATGCCGGCCGCATGCGGAGCGGGCGGACCGGCAAACACGGTGGTGGCGGGAAGCAGGATGGCCGCTACGGCCAGTGCCATGATTTTTTTCATTTCAGTATCCTCTAAATTGTTGGAGCAACTGTTGGAGTGACGTTGCAACTATAGCGCCGGGGCATATCAGCAAACATTGATACTCCTCAACTGACCGGCGAGTTATTTACTTCAGCTTCGACAGGTAATCGGCGATCGCCTTGATTTCCTCGTCGTTGACGAGACCCATGACGCCCTTCATCGCGGCGGTCTGGCCGTTGTTGCGCGCGCCGCTCTTGATGTCCTTCATCTGCTGCTCGGCATAGGCGGCATTCTGGCCCGCGAGCTTCGGGTAAACCGGCATCAGGGTCTTCTTGGCATCCTTGCCATGGCAGGACCAGCAGGTTTTCTCCTGATACAGCTTGGCGCCGTCGAGGGCCAGGGCCGGGGCGGAGACAGCGATCGCGGCGGCCAGCACGAGTACTTTCTTCATGTTCATATTCCTTTAGCTTGGTTGGCGGGGAGCCGCGAGCTTACGCGGCCCCCTCGCTTAGTTCCTTGAATCAGATCAATTTAGTCAAGAATCACTTGACCTTCTTGGCGCCGTTTTGTTCGAGGTAGGTCTTGGCGCGCAGGCCGAGGTCGGCGGTCTTGACCTGGTATTGCCAGATCTGCTCAGCCCACAGCGACGCGTTCTCCCAGTCGCCCTTCGCGGCGAACGCCTCGTGCTTCTCC
>JANJVS010000135.1 GCA_024709955.1 Rhodocyclaceae bacterium | reverse complement strand
GCCGGTTGCCCTTGATCGCCGCCAGCACGCTCTGCGCCAGTTCGAGCTGCTGGCCGCGCAGGCGGTAGCCGGGAATCGCCCGCGCCAGCGGGCCGTCGGCGGCGAAGATGCGGTCGAGATCGGGGGTGTTCGGTCGGGCGGACATGGGGCGGCGCATCCTAGCATGGCCTGCCGGCGCGGCCTCCCAAGCCAGGACGTTGCTCGTTATACTCCGAAAAATTTTTCTAATACTTACACGGAGGTCACCACCCATGAAACTCGAAACACTGGCCGTCCATGGCGGCTTCAGCCCCGATCCCACCACCAAGGCCGTCGCCGTGCCGATCTACCAGACGACCTCCTACGCCTTCGACGACACCCAGCACGGCGCCGACCTGTTCGACCTGAAGGTCGCCGGCAACATCTACACCCGCATCATGAATCCGACCACCGACGTGCTGGAAAAGCGCCTCGCGGCCATGGAAGGCGGCGTCGGCGCCCTGGGCCTCGCCTCGGGCATGGCGGCGATCACCTACGCGATCCAGACCATCGCCGAGGCCGGCGACAACATCGTCTCGGTCGGCACGCTCTACGGCGGCACCTACAACCTGTTCGCCCACACCCTGCCCCAGTACGGCATCGAGGTGCGCTTCGCCGACTACCGCGATCCCGCGAGCTTCAAGCCGCTCATCGACGGCAAGACCAAGGCCGTGTTCTGCGAGTCGGTCGGCAACCCGCTCGGCAACGTTGTCGACCTCGCCGCCCTGGCCGAAGTCGCCCACGCCGCCGGCGTGCCGCTGATCGTCGACAATACCGTGCCGACGCCCTATCTGTGCCGGCCCTTCGAGCACGGCGCCGACATCGTCGTCCATGCGCTGACCAAGTACCTCGGCGGCCACGGCACCAGCATCGGCGGCGCCATCGTCGATTCCGGCAAGTTCCCCTGGGCCGAGCACAAGGAGCGCTTCAAGCGCCTTAACACGCCCGACGTCTCCTACCACGGCGTGGTCTATACCGAAGCCCTCGGCCCGGCCGCCTACATCGGCCGCGCGCGCGTCGTGCCCCTGCGCAACATGGGCGCGGCGATCTCGCCCTTCAACAGCTTCCTGATCCTGCAGGGCATCGAGACGCTGGCCGTGCGCATGGACCGCATCTGCGCGAACACGCAGGCCGTGGCGGAATTCCTCAAGGGGCATCCGAAGGCGAGCTGGGTGCGCTACGCCGGCCTGCCCGACCATCCCGAGCATGCCCTGACGAAGAAATACATGGGCGGCCGCGCCTCCGGCATCCTCTCCTTCGGGGTCAAGGGCGGCCGCGAGGCCGGCGGACGCTTCCAGGACGCGCTCAAGCTCATCACGCGACTGGTGAACATCGGCGACGCCAAGTCCCTCGCCTGCCACCCGGCCAGCACGACGCACCGCCAGCTGGGACC
Organism: Rhodocyclaceae bacterium; assembly: GCA_024709955.1. GTDB lineage: Bacteria > Pseudomonadota > Gammaproteobacteria > Burkholderiales > Rhodocyclaceae > Sulfuricystis. The sequence goes on along the minus strand of JANJVS010000135.1, from coordinate 5,410 downwards.
GGACGAGCTCAAGAAGGCCGGCGTCTCCGAGGACATGGTGCGCCTGTCGATCGGCCTGGAACATATCGACGATATCAAGGCCGACCTCGAACAGGCGCTCGCGGTGGTCTGAGCGACGCTTTTCTTGCGCGAGGGTGTTTACTGGCGGGAAGCTTTCCGCTATAGTGCGCGCCTCTCGCATCAAGCACGCGCCCGTAGCTCAGCTGGATAGAGTACTTGGCTACGAACCAAGGGGTCAGGAGTTCGAATCTCTTCGGGCGCGCCAAACACGAATGGGCACTTCCTCGGAAGTGCCCATTTTCATTTCCGCGACACTAAAAACCAATGGCGCTGTTGCGGTTTTTTGCGATCTTTCCAGCCGATCCCCTACAAACCTGCTCCAAAGGGCCATTTTTAAATGGCCTAGCCCATAGGACCCGCCGTCGCTAGAGGCATCCGAAGGCATGAAATCACGGCGGCTCGGGGTAAAAATGACGGAGGGGCGTGACTTGCGCCGCGCCCCTCCGATCGCCGTTCTGTTTGTTGGAAGGCGATGTTCCTCAGCAGGCCTTAAGCGGCCAGTGCGTAACGCTCATCGTTGGCGTTTGTGGTTTTGCGCGGATTACGTCCGTCGCCTTTCGAGTCGCCTGCTAGCCTTCTACCGCCCCGTCGAAGCCAGTGCACCCCCCCAGTGGTGGAGGTGGGCGGAATCGAACCGCCGTCCGAAACGTTTCCGGTTTGCCGGAATTACGACCATATCCCTATTATCAGGGTTAACTTTAAGATTCTCAAGTGGTTTTAATTAAAATTGTCGCACATCAATAAGAATGCGCCGACGAATGCGGGCATAATCGCCCAGAACAATTAGCCACGAACCAGACAGATTCAAGAGGGAAGCAACCGTGAAGACCATCATGCTGGTGGACGATTCCGCCACCATTCTCCTGTCCATATCCAACATTCTCGGCAAGGCCGGCTACGCAGTCGAAAAAGCCGCCAACGCCAACGAGGGACTCAACAAGTTCAAGGCCGGCACCAAGGTCGATCTCCTGATCACCGACCTCAACATGCCCGGCATGAACGGCATTGAGTTCATCAAGGAAGTGCGCAAGCTGCCGAGCTACAAGTTCATGCCCATCCTCTTCCTCACCACCGAATCGCAACAATCGAAACGCGCCGAGGCCAAGGCCGCCGGCGCCTCCGGCTGGCTGGTCAAGCCGGCCACCGCCGACGAACTGCTCAACACCATAAAGCTCGTGCTGAGGTAATCCGGCGTGGACATCCTGCAGCTGTTGCAGCGCGCAACCCTGGTTTCCCTGATCATCGGCATCGGGGCGAGCATTATCGTCTACTTCTTCAACGGCTGGTTCCATAGCGAATTCCTGGCGATGCTCGGCCTGCCGTCGCCGATGGGCGACGCGCTGGGCACCTTCCTCATCGTCATCACGGCTTTTCTGGCGCAGCGCTTCGTTTCGGTGGCCTTGTTCCGCGACTGGATGCTCGGGCTTTCGAAACGCGAGGCCGAGCAAGCCAACCGCGCCGACACCTACATCGCCGCCGCCGATCAGGTCGGCGGCGAACTCAAGCAGGTCAAGACCTTCAACGACGTCGTGCGCGCACAGCTCAACACCATCGTCGAGGAAACGGAAAAAGCCGCCTACGACATCACCTCGCGCCTGCAGGGCATCGACAACATCATCGGCGACCTCAGCCACTTCGTCGATTCCAGCACCCAGGAGACCAACGACCTGATCGCCGCCTCCGAGGCCCGCATCACCCAGAACCGTGCCCTGATCGAGAAGCTGGACAGCTACATCGTCCAGCGCGTCGCCGAAGCCGAGGCCGACCAGCAGCGCATCGGGCTGGTCGTCGAGGAGGCCCGCTCGCTGATCAAGCTGGTGGACCTCATCAAGAGCATTTCCGGGCAGACCAACCTGCTGGCGCTGAACGCCGCCATCGAGGCGGCGCGCGCCGGCGAGGCGGGCCGCGGCTTCGCCGTCGTCGCCGACGAGGTGCGCAAGCTCTCCGCCGAGACCGACAAGGCGGTCGGCCAGATCAACCAGGGCATCCAGGCCGTCGCCTCCTCCATCGAGGCGCAATTCCAGGACAAGCTGAAAACCGGCAACATCCAGGCCGAGCGCGAGGCGCTGCAGGGCTTCTCGGGACAGCTCAACGCCCTGGGCCAGAACTACCAGGAAATGACCCAGCACGACACCGAGGTCATGGCCCGCGTGCGGGAATCCAGCCAGCAACTGTCCGCCATGTTCATGGACGCGCTCGCCAGCGTGCAGTTCCAGGACGTGACGCGCCAGCAGATCGAGCAGGTCATCAACGCCCTCGACCGTCTCGATGGCCATGCGGCCCTGCTCGCCGACCGGCTGGAGCAATTCGAGGACCCGCAGTTCGTCTTGCGGCCGCTCGCGGCGCATCTCGACGAAATCTACAGCAGCTACGTCATGTCCTCGCAGCGCGACTCCCACCACGGCGCGCTGCACGAATCCGCCGCCCCGAGCGACAAGGGCGGCCCCAAGGTCGAGTTGTTCTGATTCCCAGCCCTCTCCCCGCGAAAGGAGACCGCATGACCGAGTTCGCGACTCAAACCACCACGGACGGTGCCGTGCATCTGATCCTCGACGGCCCGATGACCATCTACAACGCCAACGAGATCAAGGCCCAGCTGATGAACGGCCTGCAGGCCGCCCCCATCGTCGAGCTCGACCTCTCGCACGTCAATGAAATGGACACCGCGGGCTTCCAGTTGCTGGTGATGGCCAAGCGCGAAAGCCAGCGCCAGGGCCACACCCTGCGCATCATCGCGCACAGCCCGGCCGTGCGCGAGGTGATCGACTTCTACAACATGGATGCCTTTTTCGGCGATCCCATGGTGATCCCCGCCGATCACTGACCGCCAGACCATCGAGGATATCCCCCATGGAAGAACTCTATAGCGTCTTTGCCCAGGAGGCCCGCGAGCAGCTCACCGCCATGGAAGATGGCCTGCTCGCCATGGAACAGGGCGACCACGAAGCCGAAACCATCAACGCCATCTTTCGCGCCGCCCACACCATCAAGGGTGCCTCGGGTGTGGTGGAACTGCACCACATCGAAAAATTCACCCATGTCCTGGAAAACCTGCTCGACCGGCTGCGCAACGGCGAGATCCAGGTCAGCGGCGAACTCATCACCGCCCTGCTGAAGGGCTGCGACCACATCGGCGCCCTGCTCGACCGGGTGGACCAGGGACAGATGGATGCCGACGAGGCCCTGCAACAGGCCGGCGAGGTCACCGCCGAACGGCTGCGCGCCTTCACCGGCACCGCGGCGGGAGCCGAGCCGAACCGGATGGTGCCCGAGGCCAGCGTCGGCACCGTCGAGCGCACCGGCGGCGACACCGCGATCAGCGACTGCTGGCACATCTCGATCCGCTTCGGCCGCGACGTGCTCAGGATGGGCATGGAACCGCTCGCCTTCCTGCGCTACCTGCTCAACCTCGGCGAGATCGTTCACCTGACCACCCTCTGCGACGCCATGCCGAACGCCGAGGAGATGGACCCGGAGGCCTGTTATCTCGGCTTCGAGATCACCTTGCGCAGCCATGCCAGCAAGGACCAAATCGAGAACGTCTTCGCCTTCTGCCGCGACGAGTGCGACCTCTACATCCTGCCACCCCACAGCAAAGTGGGCGACTTCCTCAGCCTGATCGAGCACCTGCCCGAGGAAACCCTGCGCCTCGGCGAAATCCTGGTGCGCTCGGGTGCGCTGACCCAGGAGGAACTCGACCAGGGCCTGCGCCGCCAGAAGGCGGCCGCGAGGATCGCCGAGGCCACCGAGCAGCCCGCCCCGCAGCTCGGCGAAATCCTCGTCGAGAAGAAGATGGTGCAGCCCGAGATCGTCGAGGCCGCCGCCGCCAAGCAGAAGCAGGTCGCCGAAAAGAAAACCGCCGAGGCACGCCTGATCCGCGTGCAGGCCGACAAGCTCGACCAGCTCATCGACCTCGTCGGCGAACTGGTGATCGCCGGCGCCAGCGCCAACCTGCTCGCCCAGAAGAGCGGCCAGGGCAATCTCGTCGAGGCCACCTCGGTGCTTTCGCGCCTGGTCGAGAACATCCGCGATTCCGCGCTGCAGCTGCGCATGGTGCAGATCGGCGAGACCTTCAACCGCTTCAACCGCGTGGTGCGCGACACCGCCAAGGAACTCAACAAGGACATCGAACTCGTCATCACCGGCGCCGAGACCGAACTCGACAAGTCGGTGGTGGAAAAGATCGGCGACCCGCTGATGCACCTGGTCCGGAACGCCATGGACCACGGCATCGAGTCCGCCAGCGCGCGCGAGGCCGCCGGCAAGCCCGTCAGGGGCCGCGTCGAGCTCAACGCCTATCACGACTCCGGCAGCATCGTCATCGAGGTGGTGGATGACGGCGGCGGCCTCAACGCCGACAAGATCCAGGCCAAGGCGATCGAGAAGGGCATCATCCAGCCGGGCCAGACCCTGAGCGAACAGGAGATCTGCAACCTCATCTTCGAGGCCGGCTTCTCGACCGCCGACAAGGTCAGCAACCTCTCGGGGCGCGGCGTCGGCATGGACGTGGTCAAGCGCAACATCCAGGCGCTGCGCGGCACGGTCGAGGTCAAGACCGAGCTCGGCGTCGGTTCGCGCTTCATCATCCGCCTGCCGCTCACGCTGGCGATCATCGACGGCTTCCTCACCTCGGTGGGCGACGCCGCCTACGTCATCCCGCTCGACAGCGTGGTCGAATGCCTCGAACTCAAGGACGACGACACGCGCGGCCACATGCTCAACCTGCGCGGCGAGGTGCTGCCCTTCGTGCGCCTGCGCGAAATGTTCGAAATTCCCGGCAAGCAGCCGGTGCGCGAAAACGTCGTCGTCGTGCAGTACTCGGGCCAGAAGGCCGGCATCGTCGTCGACCAGCTGCTCGGCGAGTTCCAGACCGTCATCAAGCCGCTCGGCGTGCTGTTCCGCCACGTGCGCGGCATCGGCGGCTCGACCATCCTCGGCAGCGGCGAGGTGGCGCTGATCCTCGACGTCCAGGCGCTCGTCTCGCGCTGCGCCGCCCAGGAAGAGCAGCGCGCCCGCTACCACAACCCGGGCACACCAATGCTGGAGGCCCGCTGAACATGGATGACACCGTCCCGCCATCCGCTACGGCGAGGATCCGCAGCGGCGAGGAGAGCGTACTTTGCTCGACCGCCCCGCTGCGCAGGAGCTTCGTCAGAGCGTCTTTTGCTCGATCGCCTTGTAGCGCAGTGGCTTCATCAGCGCCGAGTTTTCCTCCTCGCCGCGCTGCGCCGCCCATCGCGGACGCAACACTTGCCCACACGAAAACCTTGAACACCAGCATCAACGAACGGGAGACCGCATCATGTTGAATAATTTGAAAATTGGCATCCGTCTCGGCATCGGCTTTGCC
>JANJVS010000003.1 GCA_024709955.1 Rhodocyclaceae bacterium | reverse complement strand
GACGGCGGAGGCCATCGAGAACTGCGTGCTCGGCGCCGACCTCGTCGTGGGCGCCGGGGTGGTGCCCGGGGCCGCGCCGCCCCAACGGGTAAGCCGCGCACTGCTCGCGCGCCAGCGCCCCCGCCCCGGGGGGGGGGGCGGGGGCGCGGGTGCTGTGGGGGGCTCCCCTGTGGGGGGGGGGGGGCGCGGGGCCGCCGCCGGGCGCCGACGACGAGGTCGGCGCCGAGCACGCAGTTCTCGATGGCCTCCGCCGTCGCGTGCAGGGTGCGCACGCGGTTGCCGAACATGGCGTCGAGCCAGGCCAGGCGGTCGAGGGAGCGGTCGAGCACGGTGACGCGCGCGCCCATGCCGGCGGCGATCAGCGCCGCGTTGTAGCCCACCACGCCGCCGCCGAGCACCGCCACCTCGGCCGGCGCCACGCCGGGCACGCCGCCGAGCAGCAGGCCGGCGCCGCCCCGGGATTTTTCCAGGCAATGGGCGCCGGCCTGGATCGCCATGCGCCCGGCCACCTCGCTCATCGGCGCCAAGAGCGGCAGGCCGCCGCGGGCGTCGGTCACCGTCTCGTAGGCGATCGCGGTGGCGCCGCTGGCGAGCAGCAGGCGTGCCTGCTCCGGGTCCGGCGCCAGGTGCAGGTAGGTGAACAGCACCTGCCCCGGACGCAGCTGCCGGCATTCGGCCGGCTGCGGTTCCTTCACCTTGACGATCAGTTCGGCGCGCGCGAAGACCTCCGCCGCGTCGGCGACGATCTCGGCGCCCGCCGCGCGGTAGAGCGCGTCGCCGAGGCCGATGGCCGCGCCGGCGCCGCTTTGCACCAGCACGCGCCGGCCCAGCGCGGTCAGCTCGCGCACGCTCGCCGGCACCAGGCCGACGCGGTACTCGTTGTTCTTGATTTCCTTCGGCACGCCGATCAGCACGACGACTTCCCCTTTCCGGCGGTTCAGCGCTTCCTGAGATAAAACTCCTGCACGCCGTTGGGCTGCTCCAGGGCCAGCAGGAATTCGATGGTGGTCGCCCGGCTCCAGGCCGAGATATCGTCGATGGCGGCGGTGCAGTCGGTGATCAGGTGCAACACCTCGCCCTCCCGCATGGCTTCGAGCAGTTTCCTTGCCTGCACCACAGGTCCCGGACAGGCCACGCCGCGCATGTCGAGGGTGGCGTGGGGCACCGGCGTGGTGCGCTCGCCGCCGGACTTGTAAAGCAGGTAGGCGGTCTTGCCGTCGTCGCGCCGGGTCGCGGCAAGCAGCATGTTGCCGGTATAGCGGCACCAGGCCTCCAGGTCGTCGCGGGTGGCGGAACAGTCCGAGATCAGGCACAGGCTCTGCCCCGACATCAGGTCGTCGATGATCTGCTTGGCGCCGAGCAGCGGCGCCGGGCAGGGCAGGCCCGACACGTCGATGGTTACGTCCGCATTTTTGTCCATGATTTCCTCCCGGCTTGGTGGGTCGGTCTCGGTCGCGACAGCCAACGCCTGCTTTCTAGCATTTCCATCAGGCATGGGACAACTTTCGCGCAAGCGCCGTCCCGTCAGCGCCGACTTTTGCCCGACCTCGGCCATAATCCATGTTGTCAACGCTACTTTTCCGCCGTGCCGTCCATGCCTCCCCGCGAATCTCCTCGTTCCATCCTCGCCGTGCTGAGCTTCTGGCTGGCCGGGAGCGCGGCCGTCCTGATCGGCCTGCTCGCCGCCTGCGAGTTCCTGGCCGGCGGCTGCGCCTTCCCCTGGGTTGCCGGTGCCGTGGCCATCGTCGTGGTTGCGCTCCAGCGCGGGTTGGTCGCCGCGCTGGCGCGGCCCCTCGGCGGCTTGCTGGCGGACGCCGAGCAGGCGCGCGCCGGCCATGCGGCGGCCGAGCCGTTCAAGGTGTCGGGTGGCGGCCTGCGGGAAACCGAGAGTCTCGCGGCCATCATCAACCGGATGGGCAGCGATCATTTCGCAAGCCGCCGCCAGCTCGAAGAGAAGGTCAACCTTGCCAATGCGGCGCTCGTCGCCACCGTCGAGCAGTTGCAGCATCGCAGCGCCGAGCTCAACCAGCGCACCGTGGATCTGGAACAGGCTCTGGATACCATCAGGCGCATCGCCACCACCGACAGCCTGACGGGACTGCACAACCGGCGTCATTTCGACGAACGCCTGGCCGAGATGCTCGCGCGCGCGCAGCGCTACGACGAGCCGACCGCGATGATCCTCATCGACGTGGATAAGTTCAAGGAAATCAACGACACCCTCGGCCATGGGGCCGGTGACGCGGTACTGGTTGGCCTCGGGGAAATCTTCAAGTCCCGGGCTCGGGCCAGCGACATCTCGGCGCGTCTCGGCGGCGACGAATTCGCCTTCATCCTCCCGCGCACCGGCGCGGAAGAAGCGCGCGCACTGGCCGACAGCCTCCTGGCCATGGTGGTGGCCCACGAATTTTTCTATGGCGCCGCGCGCATCCCCGTCACCCTCAGCATCGGCGTTTGCCACTATCTCCACGTGCCCTGCGAGGCGGAAGCGCTCTACAAGGCCGCCGATGACGCCCTCTACCAGGCCAAGCGCGGCGGGCGCAATCAGGTGGCGATTCTGTCCTTCACGGAATAGTTTGGCGTCCCGCACCCGAATCCGGGGGGTTATCGTTTTAAAACAGCATGATGTCCGCTTCATCGGAAGTGGATATAGACATCTTGGTAGTTCGCATACCAGTCAATTGGTATCCATAAAACCATTGTGGTAATATTGATTTACTTGATCTTAAGTAACAGGTTAACCGTAGGTTTCACACTGCCCTTGTCGTTCTTCAGGAGATTCCCCATGTCTGGTCTGCTGCGGTTTTTGCATGATGAGGAAGGCGCTTCCGCCATCGAATACGCCCTGATCGCCGGACTGATGGCCGCGGCCATCGTCGGTGCCCTGGAAGCGCTGGATCTGACAAACATATTCGAGAGCATCAACACGACGATCACAACCGCACTAAGCGGAGGCTGACCGGGACGATTCACGCCGTACCCAGTTCTGGTGCGTACTTCGTTAATGATCGCCTGGGCGGCAACCGCCGCCCTCTACGACTGGCGCTGGCGGCGCCTGCCCAACTGGCTCACCCTCGGGGGACTTGTCCTCGGCGTGGCATGGGCCTCGCTGGCGGGCGACGCGGTTCCGGCGGGGGAACTGGTCCGCAACGGCGTGGCCGCCGGCATGGCGTCGTTGGCCCTGCTGTTTCCCTATCTGGCCGGCTGGCTGGGTGCCGGCGACGTCAAACTCTATGCGGCCATGGGTTTCCTTGGCGGAAGCGCCGTGCTGGGGCCCACCTTGCTGACGGCCTGCATCGTCGCCGGCATCGGCGCATTGGTGATTCTCCTGCGCGAAGGGCATCAGCGGGGACGCCGCCTGCCCTTCGGCGTGGGCCTGGCCCTGGGCTTCATCCTCAGCGTGGGGGGGGCGTGAGCCGGAAGCGCCGACGTGCAAGTGCCCAGGGCGGAGCGGTCGCCATCGAGTTCGCGCTGGTGTTCATGGCCTTCTTCGCCATTTTCTACGCTGTCGTCCAGTACGGCCTCGCCTTCCTGTTGCTGCAGTCGCTGACCCTGGCGGCGGAGGAGGGCGCGCGCGCGGCGGTGCGCGACGCCGCGGACGACGCGACCCGGCGCAGCCGCGCCCAGGCCATGGTCGTCAACACCCTGTCCTGGCTGCCCGACGCGGCCACGCTGGCGCCGCAGGTCGATTTCGCCCCCTGTCCCGGCGACGCGAGCGCCACCTGTGCCACGGTTTCCGTGGCCCACGACGCGCTCGTCCCCCCCCTGGGCCTGCCGGGGCTTGAGGGCATGCCGGGCCGCTTCGCGGCGACGGCCAGCGTCCAGTTGTAAATATCCGGGAATCGAACCATGGCCAGAATTCAGCAAGTGATCGCGGTGCTCGTGGTGCTCATCTCCCTGGCCCTCGGCTGGTATGCCTGGGTGCTCGGCCAGCGCGCCGTCAAGCCGCAGGCGGCCAAGCCAGCGGGGGCAACGGTGGTGGTGGCCGCGAAGGCGTTGCCGGCGGGGGTGCCGATCGGCGCCGACGGACTGCGCAGCGAAACCATGGCCCAGCGTCCGGAGGGGGCCTTCGATCAGGCGGCGGCCGTGGTCGGCAAGGTGCCGGCGGAGGCCCTGGTGCCCGGCGAGCCGGTGCTGGCCAAGCGCCTGCTGGGCGAGGGAGCGTCTTTCGAAGTGAGGCGCGGCGAGCGCGCGGTGGCGGTGCGCGTGGATGAGGTGAGTGGCGTCGCCAATCGCCTGCAGCCGCGCAACCGCGTGGACGTCTTCGTCGTGCTGCGACGCACGCCCGAGGAAGTCGGCGAGACCCAGGCACGCCTGCTGCTGCCCGACGTGCAGGTGCTGGCGGTCGGCGCGCGCGGCGCGGCGGGCCGCGAGGAAGGCCAGGCGGCGCGCGCCAGCGGCAACGAGCCGCCGCGTACCGTCGTGCTCGCGGTGCATGGCGACGACGTCAGCCGCCTGCTGGTCGCCGCCGAGACCGGACGCCTGCTGCTGGCCCTGCGTGGCGCCGGCGAAACCGGGGCCGCGACCCTCACCGAAAACGAAAGACCGCGCTGGCTCGCGAACCTGTCCGAATCCAGCCGCACCACGCTGCGCGCCCTTTCCGGCGGCGGCGCGGCGGCCGCGGGCCCGGCGCCGGCCGGCTCCCGCGCCGTGCCCGCGCCTCGTCCGGCGCCGGCGGTCGAAATCATCCGCGGCACGATCCAAGGAGATGAGAAATGAAAACACGCCTTGGGCTCCTGGCCCTGGCCTGCCTCTGCGCGGGCGTCGTCGTCGCCGCCGAGATCGCCGCGCCGCCGTCCCAGGACGTCATCCGCCTTGCCAGCGGCAGCCAGCAGCCGTTCGTCCCGCCCTTCCCGGTCAGCCGCGTGGCGGTGGGCGACCGTGCGGTCGCCGACATCCGCGTGCTGGCGCCGACCCAGTTGCTGATCCAGGGCAAGCGCCCCGGCTTCACCAGCCTGCTGGTCTGGGAGAGGAAAACCGGCGGACCGGTGAAGAACTACTTCATCCAGGTGGACCGGCCGCTGCCGCCGGCCGCCGCCGGCAAGTCCGCGCAGGTCACGGCGAGCGGCGAGCAGGTGAGCGTGCAGGGCAGCTTCCCCGACGACGAGGCCCATCAAGCCGCCCTCGCCGCCGCGCGCCAGGCCGGCGGCGGCGAGAAGGCGCCGCCGGTGGATGACCGCAGCACCATCGCCGCCGAAGGCCAGGTGCAGGTGGATGTGCAGATCGTCGAAATGAGCCGGCGCGTGCTCAAGTCCTTCGGCCTCAACCTGCTCAACACGCGCGACAACTTCACCATCGGCCTGTTCGCGCCGTCCTCGCTTAAGAAGCTCGACCTCGTCGTCGGCGCGGCCATCGGCGGCGAATACAGCCAGCCGATGGCCGACGCCTTCCAGCTGGTGGGCGGCTCCGGCGCCCACGGCATGCTGCGCATGCTGAGCGTGCTGGAGAAGAACGGGATGGCGCGCACCCTGGCGCGGCCGTCGATGGTGGTGGTCAGCGGCCAGAGCGCGAGCTTCATGGCCGGCGGCGAGTTTCCCATCCCGATCGCCCAGAGCCTGGGGCAGGTGACGGTCAGTTTCAAGCCCTACGGTATCCGCCTGCAGATGACGCCGACCGTGTTCAGCCGCGAGCGCATCGCCGTCAAGCTCGCCCCCGAGGTCAGCGAGATCGACCTGCAGACGACGGTCACCTCGGGCGGCGTCAGCGTGCCCGGCGTGCTGACGCGGCGCGCCGATACCACCATCGAGCTGGCCGACGGCGAGAGCATCGTCATCGGCGGCCTGGTCAGCCAGAACCTCAGCGACAACGTGGACAAGGTGCCGCTGCTGGGCGACATCCCGGTGCTCGGCGCCTTCTTCAAGAGCATGCGCTATGCGCGCCAGGACCGCGAGCTGGTGATCATCGCCACGCCGCGCCTGGTGCGGCCGCTCGCCGCCGACGCGGCGCTGCCGCCGCTGCCCGGCGCCGAATACGACCGCTACGACCCCTCCTGGCTGCGCGCGCTGTTCTACCAGCGCGACCCCTTCGAGGTCGAAACCGCCGGTTTCTCCCGCTAGCGAGGCCGCCGTGGACAACCGCTTCGTCTTCGTCACCCGCAGCGAGGAACGCTTTCTCTGGCTCAGCGAGGCGCTCGCCGGCAGCGGCGCGACCATCTGGGACAAGGGGGAGAAGGACACGTTGCTGCAGCTGATCGGCTCGATCGGCGTGCGCGTGGTCTTCCTCGACTTCAATCGCGACGCCGCGGAAGACTCCGCCGCGCTGGCCGAGGAGCTGCTGCGGGTGTTTCCCAGCCTCTGGCTGGTCGGCGTCGGCGCCGACGAGGGCGGGGCGGGCGTGCTGGCCGCGATGCGCGTCGGCTGCCGCGAGTTCATCCGCGCCGACAGCCCGGCGGAAGAGATTCGCGCCACGGTGCGGCGCCGCGTGGAAAAGGCGCCGCCGCTGCCGGCGGTGCCGCGCGGCCGGCTGCTCGCCATGCTCGGCGCGCGACCCGGCGTCGGCACGACGGCGGCGGCCGTGCATGCGGCGCTGATGCTCAAGGCCACCACCGGCGACGAAGTGCTGCTGCTCGACTGCGGCTTCCCGCAGGGCGACGCCTCGCTCTATCTCGACACCAAGCAGTTCTACAGCTTCGCCGACGCGCTGCGCAGCGCGCGCCGCTTCGACCACGCCCTGATCAAGACCGCCTTCGTGCGCCATCCGAGCGGGCTGGCCGTGCTGCCGTTGCCGCAGAACCTCGCCGAGCTGCAGGGCGTCGCGCCCTCCGAGCTGCTCAACCTGCTGGCCCTGCTGAAGTTCTATTTCCGCTACATCGTCGCCGACCTCGGCGGCTTCCTCGGCATCGACTTCATGCTCCATGTGCTGGGCATGGCCGACGCCACGCTGCTGGTGTGCGAACAGAACGTGCCCGCCTGCCATTCGGCGGCCCAACTGCTCAAGCGCCTGGAGGACAAGGGTTACGATCATCAGCGCATCGGCCTGGTGATCGGCAAGCACGATGCGCGCATGGGCATGCCGACGCGCCAGGTGGCCAAGCTGCTGGATCTCGAACTGCGCGGCCAGCTGCCCACTCGTCCCTACGTCATGGTCGACTGCGTCAACGAGGGCAAGTCCCTGCTCGACCGTCATCCGGACGATCCCTACCTGCGCGCCATGGCCGCGCTGCTGGGCCCCTTCACGGGCGGGGCGGCGGACCGCATGCTGGCGCGCGAGGGCGGCGCCCTGGCAGGCCTGCGCCGCGGCCTGCATGCCTTGCTCGGCAGGGAAGGGGAGCGATGAGCGCCGGTCGCCGGGCCGTCCCTAGAGCGGCGCAGTCTTCAACACGGAGCCGCGCGGCGGCGAACATCCGTCACCCCCTTCCTTGGGAAGGGGGGCGGGGGGAAGGGGTCCGATGAGCGCCAACGACTACGGCTTCGGCCTGATGGCGGAAACGCCCTTCCATGCCAGCGACGAGTTCCAGAACTTCAAGGCGCGCTTCCACGAATACCTGGTGGACCGCCTCGGCAGCAGCGGCATCGACTACAGCCGCCTGAGCCGGGACACCGTGCAGCAGTACATCTCCCATGAGATGGACGATTACCTGCGGAAGCAGCCGGTGCCGATCAACTCCGCCGAGATCGAGCGCATCGTCCTCGACATCACCCACGAGCTGACCGGGCTCGGGCCGCTGGAGGAACTGCTCGCCGACGACGCCATCGAGGACATCTTCATCAACCGCTACAACGAGGTGTTCGTCACCCGCGACGGCCGCCTGCAGAAGACCAACGTGCGCTTCGTGGACGACCGCCACGTGATCCGCATCGTGCATCGCATCCTCGCGCCGCTCGGGCGGCGCCTCGACGAGAGCAGCCCGATGGTGGATGCGCGCCTGCCCGACGGCAGCCGCGTCAATGCCATCATCCCGCCCCTGGCGCTCGACGGTCCGGCGGTGTCGATCCGCAAGTTCCGCGCCGATCCGCTGCAGGCCGGCGACCTGATCGCCTATGGCACCCTGACCCAGGACATGCTCGACTTCCTGCGCGCCGCCGTGCAGGCGCGCTGCAACATCCTCATCAGCGGCGGCACCGGCGCCGGCAAGACCACGCTGCTCAACGTGCTCGCCCAGTACATCGGCGAGGGCGAGCGCGTCGTCACCATCGAGGACGCCGCCGAGCTGCGGCTGCTGCACGAGCACGTGGTGCGCCTGGAAACCCGTCCCGGCATCGACAACCAGATCGAGGTGGCGGCGCGCGACCTGATGCACAATTCGCTGCGCATGCGGCCCGACCGCATCATCCTCGGCGAGGTGCGCGGCGGCGAGGCCATCGAGCTGCTGCAGGCGATGAACACCGGCCACGATGGCTCGATGAGCACCATCCACGCCAACTCGCCGCGTGATTCCCTCTACCGTCTGCAGCTGCTGCTCAATTTCGGCGGCTTCCAGGGCAGCGAGCAGAACCTCAACCGCCAGATCGCCGGCGCCATCGACTTCGTCGTGCAGATCTCGCGGCTGGCGAACGGCAGGCGGCGCATCACCTCGATCACCGAGATCACCGGCATCGCCGACGAGATGATCGCCATGCAGGAGTTGTTCCGCCACGAGACGGGCGGCCAGGAGGACGGCCGCTTCGTCTGCAACCGGCTGGCGCCGCAGACGCCCAAGCTCGCCGGCTTCCGCGCCGGCTGGCTGCACGGATGAACATGGCGGCCCTGCTGCTCCTGCTCGCCGCGCTGCTGCTGGCCTGCGGCGGCTGGCTGCTGTGGCGCTCGGCGCAGCGGAGCGAATGGAGCGGCGCGGCGGCGGCGCGCGTCGAGTCCCTCGCGGGCCGCCTGCCGCGCCAGCCGGAGCAGCGCCAGAAGGCGCGCATCGGCATCGCGCGCCTGCGCTTCGTCGGCCGTGCCCTGCACCGCGCCGGCATCAGCCTCGCGCCGCAGACGCAGACCGCCCTCATGGTGGCCCCGCTGGCGGCCTTTCCGATTCTCGCCCTCGCGCTGCCGCTGGCCGCCACGCTTGCCGTCATGCTGCTCTATCCGCTGCTGCTCTACGGCGTGCTGCTGTGGAAGATCGCGCGCTTCCGCCGCGCGCTGGTCGAGCAGCTGCCCGGTTTCCTCGACGCCGTGGCGCGCTCGCTGGCGGTGGGCAACACCATGATGGTGGCGATCCAGCTGTCGATCGAAAAGAGCCAGGACCCGGTGCGCCGGGTGTTCGCCCGCGTGCTGCGCCGTCACGAACTGGGCGCCTCGATCGAGGACGCGCTGGCCCAGGTGGCGCGCAGCTACGGCATCCGCGAACTGTCGATGCTGGCCTCGGTGGTCAGCGTGAACAGCCGCTGGGGCGGCAAGGTCGAGCCGGTGCTGGGCAACATCGCCACCACCATCCGCGAGGCCGACCGCGCGCGCCGCGAGCTGTTCGCCCTCACCGCCGAGACGCGCTTCTCCGCCTGGCTGCTGTCGCTGCTGCCGCCGGTGGTGGCGGCGCTGATGAGCGGCGCCAATCCCGCCTATCTGCAGGGCATGTGGCAGGACCCGGCCGGCCGCTGGGTGCTGCTCGGCGCGCTGCTGCTGGAAGTGGCCGGCGCGGCCCTGCTGTTCCGCATGTCGCGGCTGTGATGGACGCGCTGTTCTCCTTCCCCGTCCTGTTGGCGCTGAGCGTGATGCTGTTCAGCCTGGGCATGCTCTGGCTGATGCTGCTGGCGGCGCAGCGCATGCGCCGCGCGCGCGGCAGCACCTTCCACATCATGCGCCACAGCGAGCGCCTCTCCTTCAAGGGCGAGATCAGCGAGCTGCTCGGCGAGAGCGACAGCTGGCTCGACCGCGTGGTGCGGCAGCTGGCGCGGCTGGTGCTGGAGGAAGGCGTGAGCGAGCACCCCTTCGACGAGGAACGCCGCCTGCTGGTGCAGGCCGGCCTGCGCGGCAGCCGCGCCCTGATGGTGTTCTCCGCCCTGCGCGTCGGCCTGCCGATCGCCGGCCTCGTGCTGCTGTCGCTGTCCTGGATCAACGCCCCTATCGGCGCGCGGTTCGCCATCAACGTGTTCACCGTCGTCGCCCTCGGCTATCTGGCGCCGAAATGGGCCGTGCAATGGCTGGCGCGGCGGCGCCTGGCACGCATCGCCGAGGAGCTGCCG
Organism: Rhodocyclaceae bacterium; assembly: GCA_024709955.1. Taxonomy (GTDB): domain Bacteria; phylum Pseudomonadota; class Gammaproteobacteria; order Burkholderiales; family Rhodocyclaceae; genus Sulfuricystis. The sequence goes on along the minus strand of JANJVS010000003.1, from coordinate 12,127 downwards.
CTGTTCGTCGATTTCCTGCGCATGCTGCAGGGCGTCGGCCTCAACCTGGAGCAGAGCCTGCTCGTGGTCACCGACACCCAGGCTGCCGTCCTGCCGGTGCTCGCCGAGGAAATGCGCGAAACCATGCGCCAGATCACCAGCGGCCGGCAGCGCAGCGCGGCCTTCGAAAAACTCGCCGGCGAGCTGGGCGTGGCCGAGCTGCACGAACTGGTGGCCATCATCATCCAGGCCGACCGCTACGGCACGCCGCTGCAGGAACCGCTGACCCACCTGTCGCGCCAGCTCGTCGAGCGGCGGCGCTTCGAGGTGCAGGCCCAGGTGGGCAAGGTCTCGGCCAAGATGGCCGTGGTGATGGTGCTGTGCCTGCTGCCGGCGCTGCTGGCGGTGACCGCCGGGCCGGGCTTCCTGGCGATCATGAAGGCGTTGAAACATTGAGGAGCGATGTCATGAGAAAACTGTGCAATCGATGGCTGCTCGCGGCATGCGTGGCGCTGGCCGGCCCCGCGGCGGCGGCGAGCCAGGAAAGTCAGGCCGCCGTGGAGCGCGAGGGCCAGGAGGCGGCGGCGGACCCGGCGCTCTACCTGCAACTGATCCGCGGCATGCAGCAGAAGGCGCTCTACTACGCCTCGCTGGCCCACCTGGACGCCTTCGACGCGCGCTGGCCCGATCGGGGCGAGGCGCAGCTGCTGCGCGCCCATGCCTTGCGCGAGACCGGCGCGAACCAGGCGGCGGCGGAAATCTATCGGCGCCTCGAATCCGGTTCCTTCGCCGCCGAGGCCAGCCACGGTCTCGGCCTGATCGCCATGCGCGAACGGCGGCAGGACGATGGCCTAGCGGCGCTCGCGCGCGCGGTCCGGCTCGCGCCCACCAGCACCGCGCTGCTCAACGACCTCGGCTATGCGCGGCTGCTCGCCGGCGACCTCGCCGGCGCGCGCCAGAGCCTCTACCGGGCGGCGGAACTCGATGCCGGCAGCAAGCGCGTCGGCGCCAACCTGGCGCTGCTGCTGCTGCTGGAGGGCCGGGAGGACGCGGCCGACGGCGTGATGCGGCGGTATCAGCTCTCGGACAAGGCGCGCGCGGACATTCGCGCCCTGGCGGCCGCGCGCGCTGGAGAGGCCAAATGAAGGCCCGCCTCCTGTTGTGCGCCTGTCTGTTCGCCCTGCCGGCGCGCGGCGCCGAGGAGCCGGCGCCGCGCCCTGAGACGCCGCGCGTCGGCGAGCGCACCGCGGCCCTGCTCGAATTGCAGCGCGACGGGCGGCAGGCGGGACGCAGCCAGCCCTTGCGCGGCCCGCAGGCCGAGGCGGCGCGCCGCCGCTATCAGCAGAGCTTCAGTCATCCGATCCCCGACCAGTACCCCGCCGCCTCCTCGATGCCGGGAGCGGGCACCGGACGCTAGCAGCCACGCCATGAGACCGAGCCTGCCCGCGCGCCAGCGGGGGACCGTGGCGGTGAGCGCCGCCGTCATGCTCGGCGTCGCCATCGTCCTGGCCGCGCTCGCGGTCGATCTCGGCCACTTGTTCTGGGTGCGCCGCGACCTGCAGCGCGTCGCCGACCTGGCGAGCCTGTCGGCGGCGGCGCACCTGGCGGATGCCGATGCCATCGCGCGGCGCATCGCGGTGGCCAACGGCTTCGACCCGGCGGCGGCGGATCACGGTTTCACGGTGACGACGGGCCGCTACGACGACGCGGCGCGCAGCTTCTCCGCCGTCGGCGCGGCGGCCAGTCACAATGCGGTCGAGGTCGTCGCCACGGCGTCCGTGCCCTATTTCTTTTTCGCCGGCGCGCGCAGCGTCGGCGCGAGCGCGGTCGCCAGCCGCGAGCCGCTCGCCGGCTTCGCCCTCGGTTCCTTCGTCGCGCGCCTCGATCCCGCCGCCACGCCGCTGCTCAACAGCCTGCTCGGCGGGCTGCTCGGCGGGCCGGTCGGCCTGGACCTGCTGAGCTACCAGGCGCTGGCCGCCGCCAGCCTGTCCCTCGGCGACCTGCAGACGGCGCTCGGCGTCGGCACGGTCGAGGCCCTGCTCGACAGCAGCCTGTCCCTGGCGGGCTGGCTCGACGCCGGCATCGCCGCGCTGAACCGGCGCGGCGACCTGGTCAGCGTCCAGGCGGCGAGCGTCCTGACCGTCTTGCGCGCGAGCGCCGGTCCGGCCAGCCTGCGCCTCGGCGACCTGATCCGGCTCGGCGTCGGCGATGCGCGGACGGCCGCCACGGCGCGGGTGAATGTGCTCCAGCTCGTCAGCCTCGGCGCCCAAGTGGCGAGTGGCAGCGGCCTGGTCAAGACGACGCCGACGCTCTCCATCCCGGGCGTCGCGACGGTGAACCTGGCGCTGACCCTCGTCGATCCGCCCGCCATCGCCATCGGTCCGGCGCGCCAGGATGGCGCCGGCAACTGGCTGACGCGCGCCCACAGCGGCCAGCTGCGCCTGCGCCTCGAACTGCAGCTGCTCGGCAGCGTCGGCGGCGGCGTGGTGAACCTGCCGCTCTACATCGAGGCCGGCGCGGCCGACGCGGATCTGACCGCCATCGAGTGCCGCCAGCCGCCGGACGACAGTCGCGTCACGATCCAGGTCCAGCCGCAGGCGGTGACGGCCTATATCGGCCATGTCGGCGACGCGGCGCTGCAGAACCACGCCGCGCCGGTGAGCGTCGCGCCGGCGGCGCTGCTCAACCTGCTGCTGGTGCGCATCGACGGCTACGCGCGCGTGCCACTGGAGAACCCGGCGCAGACGCTGGAGTTCGCCGGACCCTACGACGGCGCCAACACGCTGGCGACGGCGGGATCGGGCCTGGGGCTCGGCGGCCTGCTCAACGCCGATCTCGAACTGACGCCGGTGCTGCTCGGCCTGCCGCTGCCCTTGGGCGGCATTCTGGGCGGCATCACCAGCCTGCTCGGCGCGCTGCTCGGTCCGGTGATCGACGGCCTGCTGCTCGACCCCTTGCTTTCCCTGCTCGGCGTGCGGCTCGGCGGCGGCGACGCCACTGCCTTCTCCCTCGACTGCGCGGCGCCGCGGCTGGTGCAGTAAGCGCCCGAAGGGCGCTGCTCACCGTCCCGCCGGCGCCGAGTTTTCAGTGGGGCGCCGCCGGCCGCCGCCACAGCGGCCATAGCCCGAGCAGGCCGAGCAGCGGGCCGGGCAGCAGCAGCCAGGCGATCTGGCCGCCCCAGTCGGCGACCCAGCGCGTGCCGAGCTGGATCGAGACCATGGTGATGGCGAAGCCGAGGGCGTTCTGGAAGGCCAGCGCGCTGCCGACGATCTCGGGCGGGCAGGCGCGCGCCGACAGCGCCGAGAAGTGGGGCGAATCGGCCACCACGCTGGCGCCCCAGAGCAGCAGCAGGGCGAGCCTGGCCCAGTCCGGCAGGCCGAGGGACAGCGGGAAGAGGGCACAGCACAAGGCGGAGAGGCCGAGGGCGGTGGCGGCGACGCGCGCGCCGCCGATGCGCTGGCTCCACCAGCCGCCGGCGACGCAGCCGAGCGCGCCGATGCCGACGATGGCGAAGGCGAGGCCCGATACCCGCGCGCTGCCTGGCTCGGCCAGCCCCGCCAGCACGACGAGGGCCGGCACCAGGGTCCAGAAGGCGTAGAGCTCCCACTGGTGGCCGAAGTAGCCGAGGGCCGAGGCGCGGAAGTCGCGGATGCCGAAGGTGAGGAAGACGCGGCCGAGGCGCAGTGGCGGCGCGTCGTGGCGGCGCTTGAGGTGCGGGCCGTCGCCGAGGCGCAGGATCAGCACGGCGGCGGCGATGGCCAGGCCGGAAGAGATCAGCACGCTCGCCTGCCAGGACGCGCCGCCGCCGGCGAGGCGGATGCCGTGGGGCAGGGCGGTGCCGAGGGTGAGCATGCCCACCAGCCAGGCCAGGGCCGCGCCGGCGCGCCGTGGCACCCAGCTCACCACCAGCTTCATGCCCAGCGGGTAGACGCCGGCGAGGCAGAGACCGACGGCGAAGCGCAGCGGCACGCCGCTGTCCATGCCGGCGGCGAGCAGCGCGAAGGCGGCGTTGCCCAGCGCGCCGAGCAGGGCGCAGACGGCGAAGATGCGGCTGGCGGGAAAGCGGTCGGCGAGACCGGTGATGGCGAAGGCCAGGGTGCCGGCGATGAAGCCGAGCTGCACCGCGTTGGTCAGTGTGCCGATCTCGGCGGTGCCGATGCCCCAGGCGCGCGCGAGGTCGTCGGCCGCGCTGTTGGCGGAGAACCAGAGGGAGGTGCCGAACAGCTGGGCGAGGACGATGACGGAAACCGGGTGGCGCATGGCGGGCAGGATACCCCGCCCGCCCGGCCTGTCGGCGGACGCCGCTCAGCTCGGCAGTTGCAGGCGCTTGGCCAGCGCGGCGCAGAGCGCGCAGTCGGGGGCGTCTTCCTGGAGGTAGACCGGCAGGCCGGCGTAGCCCTCGTTGCAGATTTCCGTCACCAGGTCGGCGAGGCAGGCGACGTCGTGCGCCGTCATCGATTCCTCGTTGGCGTCACGGATGATGCCCAGCGCGGCCTTGGCGACCACGGACAAACCCACCGCACCCCGTTCCTGGGTGCTGCTGCGGAGCTCTTCGAGAAAGCGGACCAGTTTGCAATGGGGAAGCATGGCGCCACTATACCGTGTCGCGATGCATTTGGTATGCAACCTAAGCCATAAAGCGGCGCGTGGCGGTACTTGAATCCGGTGGGAAGGCGGCGTGATTTCCCTGTTGCGGCCAGGGGTTTAACGTGAAAAATGCGGATGAGTGTGCTTGGCCATATCGAGCGAAGCGAGCCCATAAGGAACCCCCCGTGAGGGGGGGCGAAGGGGGGCAGGCGTTTGAAAAGAGCCGGCTTTCATGAGGCGGGGCGATGTTTCCCGCATCATGAAAGTCGGCTCAGGAAGTCGGCTCTGGCGGGACGGTGGCCTTGGCCTCGATCGGCAGCCAGACGCTGAAGGTGGTTCCCTTGCCGAGTTCGCTGCTCACCTCGATGCGGCCCTGGTGCTTCCGCACGATGCTGTAGGCGAGGGAGAGACCCAGGCCGGTGCCCTTGCCGACCGGCTTGGTGGTGAAGAAGGGCTCGAAGATGCGGCCGAGGTGTTCGGGGGCGATGCCGCCGCCGGTGTCGGCGATGGCGACGCACACCTCGTCGCCTTGGCGGCGGGTGCGGATGGCGATTTCGCCCTTCTCGGGAATCGCGTGGGCGGCGTTCACCAGCAGGTTCATGAACACCTGGTTGAGCTGGGAGGGCACGCACCAGACCGGCGGCAGCTCGCCGTATTCCTTGCTCACCGTGCATTTGTACTTGAGCTCGTTCCAGACGATGTTGAGGGTCGAGTCGAGGCCCTGATGCAGGTCGGCCCACTGGTAGGCGGCTTCCCCGGCGCGCGAGAAGTCCTTGAGATCGCGCACGATCTTGGCGACGCGCGCCAGGCCGTCCTTCGATTCGGCCATCAGCTGGACGATGTCGGTCTTGAGGAAGTCGAAGTCGCGGTCGCGCTTGAGGGCGCGCGCGGCTTCGAGTCGCGGACAGTCGGCCCCGCTTTCCGCTTCCGCCGTCTCGTAGGCGGCGAGTATCGCGAAGATGTCCTTGAGGTAGCTTTCCAGCGAGCCGAGGTTGGAGGAAACGAAGCCGATCGGGTTGTTGAGCTCGTGGGCGACGCCGGCGGCGAGCTGGCCGATCGAGGCCATCTTCTCCGACTGCAGCAGCTGGCTTTGCGCCTCCGCCAGCTTGGCGTTGAGCGCCTTGGCCTCGGCCAGCGCCCGCTTCAGCTCCTCCTCGGCAAGCTTGCGGCTGTCGATGTCGCGCACCACGGCGAGGATGCATTGCGCGCCGCTGATGGTCAGCGGCTTGAGATTGACCGCGACCCAGAACAGCCGGCCGCCGCTGTCGCGCGCGCGCCATTCGAAGGCGTGCCAGCCCTTTTCCAGGGCGATGCCGATCACCTCCCCGGCGTCCGCCATGGTGTAGGGCGGCACATTTGCGCTGATCGCGGCGACGTCGAGTTCGAGCAGGTGCGCGCGGTCGTAGCCGTACATCAGGCAGGCGCCGGCATTGACGTCGAGGATGCGGCCGCTGGCGGCGTCATGCACGAAGATCGCGTCGTTGATCGTGTCGTAGATGCCGCGGAACTTCGCCTCGCTTTCGGCCAGCGCGGCCGCGATGCGCTTGCGCTCGCCGATGTCGCGCGAGATGCCCTGCAGGTGGGTGACGTGGCCCCCGGCGTCGGTGATCAGGGTCACCACCGCCTCCGTCGGAAAGCTCGTGCCGTCGCGGCGCGTCTGCTCGATCTCGTACTTGCGGGTGCGCTCGGCCTCGCCCGCCCGCGCGAAGGCCTCCAGCCAGCGCGGCAGCTCGGCCTCGACCATGCGGTGGGATTCGGGCGTCAGCACGTCCCGCATGCCCTGGTCCAGGGCTTCGGCCACGGTGTAGCCGCGCAATTCCTCGACCGAGGGGCTCACGTAGGTGAAGCGCCGCGTCGCCAGTTCGTAGAGCCACACCATGTCGCTGCCGCTCTCCGCCAGCAGGCGGTAGCGCTGCTCGTGCGCCCGCGCCCGCAGCGCGGCGAGGAGCAGGCGGCCGAAGGCCAGCAGCGCCGCCAGCAGGAGCAGGCCGGCGGCGCCGATCCAGAAAAAGTCCTGCCGCGCTTCCCGGTAAACCTCGTCGGCGTCGATCTTGACGGCCAGCAGCCAGTCCGTTCCCGGAATCCGCGTCGAGACGGCGAGCACCGGCACGCCGCGATAGTCCGCGCCGGCGAGCAGGGTGTCTTCGTCGCGCAGGGCCTGGCCGGCGATGTAGCCGGGCGTGTCGAGGCGCCGGCGCAGGCTGAGGGGCGCGTCGGCGGCATGGCGCAGGGGCGCGAGCATCACCACCTCGTCGCCCTCGCGGCGCAGCAGCAGGCCTTCGGCGCTCGCGCTCGGCACCGGCCAGCGGCCGATCGTCGGGTAGAGCACCCGCCAGGGGTCGAGCTGCAGCAGCGCGTGGCCGACCGCCGGCGCGGCCTCGTCGGCGACGGCGAACAGGGGCACGAGGATGTCGAGGCTGACCGGATGGGCGGGGTCCGCGCCGCCGTGGAAATCCAGCAGCACCGCGCGCCGCTGCCCGGCCATGCCCGCCAGGGCGGCGCGGTGGCGGTCGTCCAGATCGGCGTGCGCCGCGTCGCTGCCGATGACCGCATGGCCGGCCGCATCGAAAAGCTGGATCGAACGGATCTCGGGGAGCGTCGCGCGCATGTGGCGGATGCGTTCCCGCAGCGCCCGGGCGTCGCCCCCGCCGCCGAGCAGGCCGGCAAGATGGCGGGCCACGAAGCCGGCGGGCGGCTCGGCGAGGAATGCGAGCCGATCGTCCAGCCAGCGGCGGATTTCCCCGGACTTGAGCGCGGCCACCGACTTGAGCTGCTGCTCGGCCATCTCCCGCGCATGCTCGTGGAGCAGCGCGTGGCTGTAGCGGAGCCCGGCGCCGAGAAGCGCGATCAGCCCGAGGATGGCGGCGAGCCATTGGCGGGTGGTCGGCACGTAGGCATGGTCGGGCGGGGACATGGATCTCTCTGCGTGCCGTCCGTCCGGATCCCGCATGGACCCATGCCGGCGGCTGCTCGTCGTGCACGCAGTTTAGCGCCGTCCGCGGCGGCGGTGGGCTGGCGGTTGGCGATACGGCCGTGGTATTCGTATCGCTGGAATCGGCGGTGGTTGTCGGCGGTCGGCGGAAAATGACGCCCGTGTGTCCGGGAATGACGCTATATTGGCCGGAAACCGTCCACCAGCCGAGGCCTTCGGCCATGAAGCGTTCCCAGCTTTTGCCATCCGTTGCGCTGACCGCGATCCTTCTCGCGCTGGCGTTCGCCGTCTGGAAGTGGCTCGGCGATCCGGCCGGCGGCGGCCGGCGCGAGTTCGCGGTGGGACTCTACGAGAACGCGCCGAAGGTCTACACGGCCGGCAACGGCCGGCCCGCCGGGCTCTTCGTCGAGCTGCTCGACGAGATCGCGCGCCTCGAAGGCTGGCGGCTGCGCTACGTGCCCTGCCAGTGGGCCGACTGCCTGGAGCGGCTGGAGCGGGGCGAGATCGACCTGATGCCCGACGTGGCGTTTTCCGCCGAGCGGGCCCAGCGCTTCGCCTTCCACCGGGCTTCGGTGGCCAACAGCTGGTCGCAGGTGTACGCCCATCCCGATCTGGTGATCCAGTCGATCAACGACCTGGCCGGCATGCGCGTGGCGATCCTGCGGGGCGGTATCCAGGAATCCTTCTTCGGCCAGTTGCTGGAAAGCAACCGGATTTCCCACCAGCTGGTGACGGTGAAGAGCCTCGACGAGGGCTACCAGGCGGTGCTCGACGGCCAGGCGGACGTGGTGGTGACCAACAGCTTCTTCGCCGCGCGCAACGGCCACAAGTACCGGCTGACGGAGACGCCGATCGTCTTCCTGCCATCGACGCTCTATTTCGCCGCCGGCAAGGACGGCGATCCAGAGCTGCTGGAACGCATCGACGCGCACCTGATCGACTGGCGCCACGACGCCGGCTCGATCTATTACGACGCCCTGCACCGGGCGATGGCGGCGCCGCCCGAGGTGCTGGTGCCGCGCTGGGTGGGGTGGATGCTGGCCGGCCTCGGCGGCGGCGCCCTGCTGCTGCTCGGCGTCAGCCTGCTGCTGCGCCGGCAGGTGGCCCAGCGCACGCGGGAGCTGCAGAACACCACCGAGGAACTGGAAATCCAGCGCGACAACCTCGAACACATCGTCGCGGCGCGCACCGCCGAGCTGATGGCGGCGAAGGAGGAGGCCGAGCGCCTGACGCGGGTGAAGAGCGACTTCCTCGCCAACATGAGCCACGAGATCCGCACGCCGATGAACGCGATCCTCGGCATGCTCTATCTCGCCCTCAAGAACGAGCTGCCGCCGGCGTTGCGCAACCAGCTGGCGAAGGCGCAGGGGGCGGCCCATTCGCTGCTCGGCATCATCAACGACATCCTCGACTTCTCGAAGATCGAGGCGGGCAAGCTGAGCATCGAGCAGGTCGAGTTCCGCCTCGACGCGGTGCTGGAGCAGCTCACCGACGCCATCGGCTTCCAGGCCGAGAAAAAGGGCATCGAGTTCCTGATTCGCTACGATCCGTCGATCCCGACGCCCCTGGTCGGCGATCCCCTGCGCCTCGGCCAGGTGCTGCTCAACCTGTGCAGCAACGCGGTGAAGTTCACCGAGCAGGGCGAGGTCGAGCTCGCCTTCCGCCGCCTCGACGGCGGCGACAGCGAGATCACCATCCAGGTCTGCGTGCGCGATTCCGGTATCGGCATGACGCCGGAGGTGCAGGGCAAGCTGTTCGAAAAATTCACCCAGGCCGACCAGAGCACCACGCGCCGCTTCGGCGGCACCGGCCTCGGCCTGGCGATCTGCAAGAGCCTCGCCGAACTCATGGGCGGCCGCATCTGGGTCGAGGAGTCGCTGCCCGGCAAGGGCACCACGATCTGCTTCACGGTGCGCCTGCCGATCGCCCGCCAGGCGCAGGCGCACCGCCGCGTGCTGATCGAGCAGGCCGGGCCGCTGCTCAAGGGCATCCGCGTGCTGGTGGTGGACGACAACGAGGTGTCGCGCGACATCCTCGCCGAACTGCTGCGCTTCTTCCATCTCGACGTCGGCGTCGCCAGCAGCGGGGCGGCGGCGCTGGCGGCGCTGCAGGCCGCCGCCGCCGCCCCCTACGACCTGGTGCTGATGGACTGGCGCATGCCGGGCATGAACGGCGACGAGGCGACGCAGCGCATCCATCGCGACCCGGAGATTCCGTACAAGCCGAAGATCGTGATGGTCACCGCCTATGGCCGCGAGGAGGTGATCCGGCTCGCCGAGCAGGCCGGCGTGGATGGCTTCCTCATCAAGCCGGTGTCGCCGTCGACGCTGCTCGACACCATCCTGCCGGTGCTGGGGCGCGCGCGCATCTTCGGCACCGACGAGCAGCACCGGGGCGGCAAGGCCGAGCTGGCGGGCAGCGGCCAGCTCGCCGGCGCGCGCCTGCTGCTGGTCGAGGACAACGAGATCAACCGCGAATTCGCCACCGAGCTGCTGCGCAGCGAGGGCATCGAGGTCGAGGCGGCCGAGAACGGCCAGGTCGCCATCGACATGGTGCGGCGGCAGGACTACGACGCGGTGCTGATGGACGTGCAGATGCCGGTGATGGACGGCCTGGAGGCCACGCGGCGCATCCGCGCGCTGGCCGAGACTCCCGACGGCGCCCGCTTCGCCGCGCTGCCGATCATCGCCATGACCGCCCTGGCCATGGCCCAGGACGCCGAGCGCAGCAACGCGGCGGGCATGAACGACCACGTCACCAAGCCCATCGCGCCGGACCAGCTGATGGCGACGCTGGCGAAATGGGTGCGCCTGCCGGCGGAGCGCGCGCGGCGCGCGCCGGCCTTCGCCGCCGCGGGCGCGGCGCCGGCCGAGGAGATTCCCGCCGACCTGCGGGCGCTCGCCGGCATCGACGCCCACGAAGGCATCCGCCGCATCGGCGGCAACGTCGAGGCCTATCGCAAGCAGTTGCGGCGCTTCCGCGAGCACTACCCCGCCGCCGTCGCCGAACTGCGGCGCCTGGCGACCGAGCAGGGCGCCAGGCGCGCCGAGGAGTACTGCCATGCCCTGAAGGGGGTGAGCGGCAACATCGGCGCGCGCGCGCTGTACGACAGGATCGCCGCCCTCGACGAGGAGCTGAAGCGGGGCGGCCTGCCCGCCGAGGAGACGCTGGCCGAAGTGGACGCGCTGCTGCTGCGGACGATGCGCGCAATCGACGGTCTCGCCGCGGCGGAGGCCAAGGCGCCGCCGCCGCCCGCCGCCGCGCCGCTGGCGAGCGGGGAGGTGCGCGCCTTGCTGGCGCGCCTGGCGCACGCGCTGGAGTACGATCTGGGCGCCGTCGAGCCGCTGCTGGCGGAACTGCGCGCCGGAACGGCCGGCACCCCGCTGGCGGCCGAGCTTGCCGAACTGGGCGCGCTCGCCGACAATTTCGACATCGACGCGGCGCAGACAAAACTGAAGGAACTGGAGGCGGGCCTGTCGGGCTCCATGTCATGAACGAACTTGCCATCGAACGGAGCGACGAGCGCCCGCGCATCCTGATCGTGGATGACGTGCAGGAGAACCTGCACGCGCTGCTCAACATCCTGCGCGACGAGTACGCGATCGGCGCCGCCACCAACGGCGAAAAGGCCCTCGAACTGGCGCGCCGCGAGCCCCGGCCGGACCTGATCCTGCTCGACATCCAGATGCCCGGCATGGACGGCTACTCCGTGCTCTCGGCGCTCAAGATCGATCCGGCCACCGCCGAGATTCCGGTGATCTTCGTCACCGCCCTGGCCGAGGCGGCCGACGAGGCGCGCGGCCTGGCGCTCGGCGTCGCCGACTACATCGCCAAGCCGGTCAATCCCGAGCTGCTGCGCGCGCGCATCCGGAACCAGCTCGAACTGCGCCGCTACCGCCGCAACCCGGTGCTGTTCGACATCGCCGCCCACGCCGATCCGGCCTACAAGCCGGCGCTGCTGGTGGTGGACGACGTGCCGGAGAACATCCACGGCCTGATCGCCGCGCTGCGGGACGACTACCGCATCCAGGTCGCCTGCAGCGGCGCCAAGGCGCTCGAAATCGTGCAGGGCGGCACGCCGCCCGACCTGGTGCTGCTCGACATCGTGATGCCCGAGATGGACGGCTACGAGGTGTGCCGCAAGATCAAGGCCCTGCCTCAGGGCAACCGCATTCCGGTGCTGTTCGTCACCGTGGTGGATGCGACCCAGAACAAGGTGCGCGGCTTCGAGACCGGCGCCGCCGACTACATCACCAAGCCCTTCGACATCGACGAGGTGCGCGCGCGCATCCGCACCCACCTGGAGCTGGCGCGCCTGCGGCGCTTCCTGGAGGACCTGGTCGCCCAGCGCACCGCGATGCTGCAGGTCAGCGAGGAGAAATACCGCATCCTCACCTACCGCGACGCGTTGACCGGGCTGCCCAACCGCGTGCTGTTCGCCGAGATGCTGGAGCATGCGCTGCTGCACGCCGAGACGACCCAGAGCCAGTTCGCCCTGCTGTTCATCGACCTCGACAATTTCAAGACCGTGAACGAAAGCCTCGGCCACGGCCTCGGCGACCAGGTGCTGATCGAAGTGGGGCGGCGCCTGCAGGAAATGCTGCCCGAGAAGGACGCGGTGGCGCACAT
>JANJVS010000132.1 GCA_024709955.1 Rhodocyclaceae bacterium | reverse complement strand
GCTGATGCACGCCGGCCGCGTGCTCGCCAGCGACACGCCCGCCGCCCTGCGCGCGACAAAAAACGCCGACAGCCTCGAAGCCGCGTTCATCGCCTATCTCGAAACCGCAGAAGCGGCAGATGCGACGGACGGAAAAGTCGGTGCTGATGAGACGGTGACAATAAGCCCGCCCTCCCCCAGCCCCGCCCACGGCCGGCTTTGCACAGCCGGCCGGCTTCAGCGGCGCGGAGCGGTGCTCCGCGAAACCCCGCCTCCGCCCCTCGCGGGAGGGGAGACTAGCGGCTCGCTGTGCTCGTCTGTTACGGGCAGCTCCGATACAACGGTGGGCGCGGATTGCGCCTCCGGCGCGGGCCGCCTTTCCTTGGGGCTGCCCGGCGGAAAGGCTGTGGCGTCTGATCTTCGTGGCGGCCCAGTGCCACCAGCGCTGGCTTTATTCAGTTTTTCCCGCCTGCTCGGCATCGCCTACCGCGAGACGCTGGAGCTACGCCGCGACGCGCTGCGCCTCGCCTTCGCGCTGCTGGGTTCGCTGGTGCTGATGTTCGTGCTCGGCCACGGCCTGTCCTTCGACGTCGAGGGCCTGCGCTTCGGCGTGCTGGACCGCGACCGTTCGCCGGAGAGCCGCGCCTACATTGAGAACATCGCCGGCTCGCGCTATTTCCGTCAGCGGCCGCCGATCGCCGACGCGGCGGAGCTGGAGCGGCGCATGCGCAGCGGCGAGCTATCGCTCGCCATCGAGATTCCCGCCGGCTTCGGGCGCGACCTGCGCCTCGGCCGCCGGCCCGAGGTGGGCGCCTGGATCGACGGCGCGCTGCCCTATCGCGGCGAGACCATCCGCGGCTACGTGAGCGGCATGCATCGCGCCTACGAGCAGCAGCTGGCCCGGGAGACGAGCGGCGAGTATCCCGCCCAGGCCTACGACTTCGAGCCGCGCTACCGCTACAACCAGGACTTCAAGAGCGTCAACACCATGGTGCCGGCGGTGATCCCGCTGCTGCTGATGCTGATCCCGGCGATCCTCATGGCCCTCGGCGTGGTGCGCGAGAAGGAACTCGGCTCGATCACCAATCTTTACGTCACGCCGGTGACGCGGCTCGAATTCCTGCTCGGCAAGCAGCTGCCCTATATCGCGGTCTCGATGGCGAGCTTCCTGCTCCTGCTGCTGCAGGCGCTGCTGATGTTCGAGGTGCCGCTGCGCGGCAGCCTCCCGGCGCTGCTGGCGGGGGCCCTGCTCTACGTCACCGCCACCACCGGCCTCGGCCTGTTCATGTCCACCTTCACGCGCAGCCAGATCGCCGCCCTGTTCGGCACGGCGATCCTCACCATGCTGCCCACCGTGCAGTTCTCGGGGCTGATGACGCCGACCGGTTCCCTCGAAGGGGCGGCCTATTGGATCGGCCAGGGCTTCCCGGCCGCCTACTTCATCACCATCTGCCGCGGCGTGTTCACCAAGGCCCTCGACTTCGCCGACCTCTGGCGCGACTTCGCCGCCCTCGCCGCCTTCATTCCCGTGCTGACCCTGCTGAGCGTGGCCCTGCTGCGCAAGCAGGAGGACTAGGAGGATGCCATGAGCCGCCGCCTCGTCAATGTCTTCCACCTCGGCGTCAAGGAGCTGCGCAGCCTGCTCGCCGACAAGGTGCTGCTGCTGCTGATCGTCTGGGCCTTCACCGGCGCGATCTTCGAGGCGGCCACCGGCCAGTCCCAGGAGCTGCACCGCGTGCCGGTGGCGGTGGCGGACGCGGACCGCTCGCCGCTGTCCGAGCGCATCGCCGCGACGCTGCGCCCGCCCTACTTTCGCGCGCCCGAGGCTATCGCCGCCCCGGACATCGACGCGGCGCTGGACGCGGGCCGCTATTCCTTCATCCTCGTCTTCCCGCCGAACTTCGAGCGCGATCTCGCCGCCGGCCGCCGCCCCGAGCTGCAGCTGCACATCGATGCCACCCTGGTCAGCCAGGCCTTCATCGGCGCCGGCTACATCCGCAACCACGCCCAGGCCGAGGTGGACGACTTCCTCGCCGGCCGGCCCAAGGACGAGGAGGCGCGGGTGCGCCTGGTGACGCGCGCGCGCTTCAACCCGAACCTGACCGGCCTGTGGTTCGGTGGCGTGATGGAGGCGGTCAACAACGTCACCATGCTCGCCATCATCCTCGTCGGCGCCGCCTACATCCGCGAGCGCGAGCACGGCACCCTCGAACACCTGCTGGCGATGCCGCTCAAGCCGATCGAGGTCATGCTGGCGAAGATTTGGGCCAACGGCTTCGCCGTGTTCCTCGGCGTCGGCTTCGCGGTGATCGTGATGGTGCGCGAGCTGCTGCGGGTGCCGATCGCCGGCTCGATCCCGCTGTTCCTCTGCGGCACCGCCTTTTATCTGTATTCGGCGGCGTCGATGGGCATCTTCCTCGGCACGCTGGCGCGCTCGATGCCCCAGTTCGGCCTGCTCACCATCCTCACCATCATCCCGCTGCAACTGCTTTCCGGTGGCATCACGCCGCGCGAGAGCATGCCGGAGCTGGTGCAGAACCTCATGCTGGCGACGCCGACCACCTACTATGTGCGTCTCTCCCAGGGCATCCTCTACCGCGGCGCCGGGCTCGACGTGGTCTGGCCCGATTTCCTCGCCATGGTCGGCCTCGGCGCGCTGTTCTTCGTCCTCGCGCTGCTGCGCTTCCGGCGCTCGATTACCCTGACGCAGGTCTGAAGCCATGTCCGCCAGCGATCCCCGTTCCGAAGAAACCCGTCGCCGGCTCGTCGCCGCCGGCCTGGAGCTGTTCGGCCGCCTCGGCTACGAGGCCGTGACGACGCGCCGGCTCGCCGAGGCGGCCGGCGTGAACCAGGCGGCGATCCCCTATCACTTCGGCGGCAAGCAGGGCGTCTATCTCGCGGTCGCCGAGCATGTGGCCGCGCAGACCGGTGCGCGGGTCGGGCCGCTCCGCGAGGCGGTGCGCGCCCGGCTGGCGGAAATCCCGGGGCGGGCAGCGGCCGGCGCGCTGCTGCTCGAAACCACGCTGGCCCTGGCGCGCATCGCCTTCGAGCCGGCGCATCGCGGCGTCTGGCTGATTCTGCTGGCGCGCGAACAATTCCGGCCCTCCGCCGCCTTCGAGCGGCTCTACACGGAGGTCTCCGGGCCGCTCCACTGCATGCTCGGCGAGCTGGTCGGCGCCCTGGTGGAAGCGCCGGCCGACGCGCCCGAGACGATCCTGCTCGCCCATGCCTATCTCGGCCAGCTCATCGGTTTTCTCGTCGCCCGGGCCGGCCTGCAACGCCGGCTCGGCTGGCCGGACAGCCTTGGCGCGGACGAGGCGGCGGCCGCGATCTCCACCATCGAGCGCTTCAGCCGCTACGCGATCGCCGGCATGGGCGGGTCGGATGCAAGCACCGTCCCGCCGTCCGCTACGGCGAGGAGAGCGTAGTTTGCTCGACCGCCCTGTAGCGCAGTTGTTTCATCAGCGCCGACTTGTTAGCCCGGTTCGCGCACGTAAGGTTCGTGCAGCTCGACGGGCTTCGCCGCCTTCTTGCGCAGGCGGATGTTGAGCATCTCGACGCAGACCGAGAAGGCCATGGCGAAGTAGATGTAACCCTTCGGCACGTGGTGGCCGAAGCCGTCGGCGATCAGCACCACGCCGACGACGACCAGGAAGGACAGCGCCAGCATCTTGATGGTCGGGTGATTCGAGACGAAGCGGCCGATCGAGGCGGCGAACACCATCATCAGACCCACCGAGGCGACCACCGCGGCGATCATCACCTCGACCTGGCTGACCATGCCGACGGCGGTGATGATCGAGTCCAGCGAGAACACCAGGTCGATCACCATGATCTGGGCGATCACGCCGGCGAAGCTCGCCGCCACCTGGCGCGAGGCCTCGCCCGTCTCGCCTTCGAGCAGCTGGTGCACCTCGCCGGTGCTCTTCCAGATCAGGAACAGGCCGCCGCCGATGAGGATCAGGTCGCGCCCGGAGATCTCATGGCCGAGCACTGTGAGCACCGGCGCGGTGAGGCCGATGATCCAGGATAGCAGCAGCAGCAGGCCGATGCGCATGAACATGGCGAGGAACAGGCCGATGCGGCGCGCGAGTTCCTGCTGCTCGCGCGGCAGCTTGTCCACCAGGATCGAGATGAAGATGATGTTGTCGATGCCGAGCACCAGCTCCAGCGCGGTGAGCGTGAAGAAGGCGATCCAGACTTCGGGGGAGAGCAGGAGTTCGATCATGGTCGGCGGGCCGGAATAAAAAAACCGCCAGGCGGAGTTTGGACCGGATGGCGGAGGAGATGCGGCGGGATGGCTGCCCGCCGCAAGGGGAAAATCAGTCGTTGCTGCCCATGAAGCCGAGCAGCTGCAGCAGGCTGGTGAACAGGTTGAAGATGGAGACGAACAGCGAGACGGTGGCCATGATGTAGTTGGTCTCGCCGCCGTGGATGATGTTCGAGGTCTCGTACAGGATCAGGCCGGACATCAGCAGCACGAAGGCGGCGGAGACGGTCAGCGACAGCGCCGGAATTGCGAAGAAGATCGCGGCGAGGCCGGCGACGAAGGCGACCAGCACGCCGACCATCAGGAAGCCGCCCATGAAGCTGAAGTCCTTCCGGGTCGTCAGCGCGTAGGCGGAGAGGCCGAGGAAGATCGCCGCCGTGCCGCCCATGGCCGTCATCACCGTCTGGTGGCCGTTGGGCAGGCCGAGATAGTGGCTGACGATCGGGCCGAGGGTGTAGCCCATGAAGCCGGTCAGCGCGAATACCGAGACGATGCCCCAGCCGCTGTTGCGCAGCCTGGTGGTGGCGAACAGCAGGCCGAAATAGCCGACCAGGGTGAGGAGCAGGCCGGGGTGGGGCAGCTTGAGGGCGACCGCCGCGCCGGCCGCGACGGCGGCGAACGCCAGCGTCATCGACAGCAGCATGTAGGTGTTGCGCACCACCTTGTTGGTGGCGAGCACCGACTCGGCGCCGGCGCGGGCGGGGACGGGGATGGCGTAGGGCTTGTTCATGCGGATCTCCTTGCGTTGAAGGGAAGGGGAATTACCGGCGCGCGGCGAGGGCGGCGATGCGTTCCTCGATCGGCGGGTGGCTGGAGAACAGCGCCATCCAGCCCGGACGGCCGTTGATGCCGGCGGTGGCGACGTTCTGCGGCAGCTCGCCCGCCTCCATGCCGCCGAGGCGGCGCAGGGCGGCCATCATCGGCAGCGGCGAGTTCATCAGGCTGGCGGCGCCGGCGTCGGCGCGGAATTCGCGCTGGCGCGAGAACCACATCACGACGATGCTGGCGAGGATGCCGAAGACGATGTCGCAGACGACCACGGTGACCATGTAGCCGACGCCGGGGCCGGAGGACTCCTGATCGCCGCGGCGCAGGAAGGAATCGACCAGATAGCCGACGACGCGGGCGAGGAAGAACACGAAGGTGTTCATCACGCCCTGGATCAGCGTCATGGTCACCATGTCGCCGTTGGCGATGTGGGCGACCTCGTGGGCGATCACCGCCTCGGCCTCCTCGCGCGACATGGTCTGCAGCAGGCCGGTGGATACGGCCACCAGCGAGTTGTTGCGGCTCGCGCCAGTGGCGAAGGCGTTGGGCTCGCCCTCGTAGATGGCGACTTCGGGCATCGGCAGGCCGGCCTTCTCGGAGAAGCGGCGTACCGTGTCGAACAGCCAGAGCTCGGTGGAGCTGTTCGGCGATTCGATCACATGCGCGCCGGTGCTCCACTTGGCGATGGTCTTCGACATCCACAGCGAGAGGAAGGCGCCGCCGAAGCCCATGATCGCGGCGAAGACGAGCAGCCTGCCGAGATCGAGGCCGTTGGCGGCCAGGAAGCGGTTGGCGCCGGTGAGGCTGGCGACGATGCTCAGCACCACCATGATCGCCAGGTTGGTGCCGACGAGCAGTAGGATGCGTTTCATAGGGGGCTCCTTTTTTGCGGACGGATACGGACGCCTCGAAGTCTAGAGGACATCAAAACATCGTGCAAATCGATTATTATTTAAATACACATCGATTTTGACGAACTGTTTGCCCCTGGCGGATTTCCGTGCCCAGCCTCAATTACAAGCACTTGCGCTATTTCTGGATGGTCGCCAAGTCCGGCAGCATCGCCCGCGCCAGCGAGCAGCTGCACCTGACGCCCCAGTCGATCAGCGGCCAGCTCGGCGAGTTCGAGGAGACGCTTGGCGTCGAGCTGTTCCGGCGCGTCGGCCGCGGACTGGAGCTGACCGAGACCGGCCAGCGCCTGCTCGGCTACGCCGAACAGATCTTCGCGCTCGGCGACGAGATGCTCGATTCCATCCGTGACGCCGCCCAGTCGCCGAGCGTGCCCTTCCGCGTCGGCATCGCCGATTCGGTGCCGAAGATGGTGGCCTACCGCCTGGTGGAACCCTCCCTCGGACGCGCGGAACCGATCCGCCTGGTGTGCCGCGAGGGCCGGCTCACCGCGCTGCTGGCCGACCTGGCGATCCACCGCCTAGACATGGTGATCGCCGACCGGCCGATGCCCGAGAACCTCAACGTGCGCGGCTACGACCACTTCCTCGGCGAAAGCGGTGTCAGCGTCTTCGGGGCCGGGCCGCTGGTGGAGCGCTGTCCGGGCGGGTTCCCGGCGCTGCTCGACGGCGCGCCCTTCCTGCTGCCCGGCGTGGACGTCGCCCTGCACGCGCGCCTGATGCGCTGGTTCGAGTCCCAGCGGCTGCATCCGCGCATCGTCGGCGAGTTCGACGACAGCGCGCTGATCGAGGCCTTCGGCCAGGCCGGCGCGGGCTTTTTCGTCGCGCCGACCGCCATCGAGGAGCATATCGTGCGTCAGCGCGACGTGCGGGTGGTCGGTCGTATCGAACTGGTGCGCGAGCAGATCTACGCCATCACCACGGAGCGCAAGCTCACCCATCCGGTCATCGCGGCGATCTGCCGCATCGCCCAACACGACATGTTCGGGGGCGGATTCAAGGTAAAGACGCAGCAATGAACGACATCCACAAGATAGGCATCGTGGCCGCGGCCCTCTGGCTCGCCGGCTGCGCCGCGCCGGGGCCGCGGCCCGGGGCCACCCAGCCGGGGCTGAGCGCGCCGGCTCCCGGCGCCGTCGCCCCCGGCAATGTCCGGCCGCCGGCGCGCGACGAGGCGGCCGTGCCGCCCGGCGGCGAGGCCGCCCTCAAGGCGCCGGCCCTGCGCGCCGCGCCGCGCATCGATGTGCCGCCGGCCCCCGAGCCGGACGCCGTCATCAAGCTCGATCCGTTCACCGGCGGCTTCAGCGCCGGGATGGACGCCCTGCTGGCCCAGGTCGCCGAACAGGCCGGCCGCGACGAACGCATCATCGTGCGCCTTGAAGGTTACGTGCCCACCGGCGGCAGCCCGGCCCTCAGCATCGGGATCGGCGACAAGATGCTGCAAAAGGTGCGGGAGCGCCTGCTGGCGCTGGGCGTTTCGCCGCGCCGCATCCTGCTGGCGAATTTCGGCGGCGAATACGGCCTGCTGCGCGACCCGCAGCGGCACTGGGTAGAGGTCTATCTGCTCAAGCCCAGCTATTGACGCCGGCGTGGCGATTGCGCAGCATGCGGCCATGCCGCACGCCTCCCCGGATTCCCAGCTCGACGCCGCCGCCGATCTTTGCCGCGCGGCGCGGCGCATCCTGTTCGTCACCGGCGCCGGCATTTCGGCGGATTCGGGGTTGCCGACCTATCGCGGCATCGGCGGTCTCTACGACGGCAATGTCACCGACGAGGGCCATGCGATCGAGGAGGCGCTCTCCGGCGGGATGCTGGCGGCGCGTCCCGAGATCACCTGGAAGTACCTCGCCCAGATCGAGGCCAATTGCCGCGGCGCCCGGCCGAACGCGGCGCATGCGGCCATCGCCTGGCTCGCCGGGCGGGCCGAGGTGACCGTGCTGACGCAGAACATCGACGGTCTGCACCGCGCCGCCGGCACGCGCGACCCGATCGAGATCCACGGCACGCTGCACAAGCTGCGCTGTACCGCCTGCGACTGGCGCGGCGAGGTGGCCGACTATGCCGGCCTGTCCATCCCGCCCGTCTGCACGGAATGCGGCGGGCTGCTGCGGCCCGAGGTGGTGCTGTTCGGCGAGGCGCTGCCGCCCGCCGCCGTCGCGCGCCTGATCCGCGCGCTGGAGCGGGGTTTCGACCTGGTGTTCTCCGTTGGCACGACGAGCGTGTTCCCCTACATCGCCGCCCCGGTGGTCGAGGCGCTGCGCGGCGGCGTGCCGACCGTGGAGATCAATCCCGGCGAGAGCAGCGTCAGCGCCTACGTCGATCATCGGCTGCGCCTCGGCGCGGCGCAGGCGCTCGCCGGCATCCGCGCGCGCCTGGAAACCTGATGCTGCGTTTGCCCGCATCCCTGGCCGCCTGGGGTTCGCCAGACTTCGCGGCGGCGCTCAAGCGCGAACTCGCCGCCGCGGGCGCGCAACTGCCGCTGCAGCAGGGCCTGTCCGCGACCGGTTATGCGCTCGACGCGCGCATCGAGGTCATGCTGCTCGGCACGGAAGAAACGCCGGAAGAAATCGTCGCTAAGGTGGGCGTGTTCTACGCCGGCATCGTCGCCGGCTGCAACTGCGCCGACGACCCGACGCCGGTGGAGGCGCAGCCCGAGTACTGCGAGCTGCGCGTCGCCATCGACCGCCATCCAACGAGGGCGGCCGCGGCGACGGCAACGCTGATTTAGAGCAAAACCCGCTCGATGCCGCCGGCGTTGGCGGCGTCGACGTACTTGTCCAGCCAGTCCTGGCCGAGGATGTGGCGCGCCAGCTCGACGACGATGTAGTCGGCCTCGATGGGGGCGTCCTCGCGGTAGCGCGTCAGGCCCTGCAGGCAGCTCGGGCAGCTGGTGAGCAGTTTCACCGTGTCGCCGGCGCCGACTTTCTGCAGTTGCGCGACGCCGGCCTCGATCTCCTGCTGCTTGCGGAAGCGCACCTGGGTGGATACGTCGGGGCGCGTCACGGCCAGGGTGCCGGATTCGCCGCAGCAGCGGTCGGAGAGCAGCACCGGCTTGCCCATCAGCGTGCCCGCCACCTTGAGCGGGTTGTGCTGCTTCATCGGCGTGTGGCAGGGGTCGTGGTAGAGGTACTGAACGCCTTGCACGCCGTCGAGCTTGACGCCCTTCTCCATCAAATACTCATGGATGTCGAGCAGGCGGCAGCCGGGGAAGATGCGCTCGAATTCGTACTTGAGCAGCTGGTCCATGCAGGTGCCGCAGCTGACGATCACCGTCTTGATGTCGAGATAGTTGAGCGTGTTGGCGACGCGGTGGAACAGCACGCGGTTCTGCGTGGTGATGGCGTCGCCCTTGTCGGCGTCGCCGCTGGCGGTCTGCGGGTAGCCGCAGCACAGATAGCCCGGCGGCAGCACCGTGGTGGCGCCGACGTGCCAGAGCATCGCCTGGGTGGCGAGGCCCACCTGCGAGAACAGGCGCTCGGAGCCGCAGCCGGGGAAGTAGAAGACGGCTTCCGAATCCTCGTTCGCGCGCGCGGGGTCGCGGATCACCGGGATCATCGCGCCGTCCTCGATGTCGAGCAGCGCGCGCGCGGTGCGGCGCGGCACGTTGGCCGGCATTGGCTTGTTGAGGAAGTGGATCACCTGGGCCTTGATCTCAGGCCGGCCCAGCGACGCCGGCGGATGGCGGGTGCTCTCCTGCGTCAGGCCGAGGGACTTGGCGAGCGCGTGGCCGAGGCGCTGGGCGCGGTAGCCGAGGTCGATCATGCCGGTCTTCATCGCCTTGATGGTCGCCGGGTCGGTGATGGTGAGGAACTTCATCGCCAGCCAGGTGCCGGGCACGGTCTTCTTCTTGCCCTGGTTGCGCAGGAAGTTGCGCATGGCGATCGAGACGTCGCCGAAGTCGATGTCCACCGGGCAGGGTTTCACGCACTTGTGGCAGACCGTGCAGTGGTCGGCGACGTCGGAGAACTCCTCGAAGTGCTTGAGCGAGATGCCGCGCCGCGTCTGCTCCTCGTAGAGGAAGGCCTCGACCAGCAGGCCGACGCCGAGAATCTTGTTGCGCGGGCTGTAGAGCAGGTTGGCGCGCGGCACATGCGTGGAGCAAACGGGCTTGCACTTGCCGCAGCGCAGGCAGTCCTTGATCGAGTCGGAAATCTTGCCGATTTCCGACTGCTCCATGATCAGCGATTCGATGCCGAGCAGCGCGAAGGAGGGCGTGTAGGCGTTGGCGAGGTCGGCGCCGGCCATCAGCTTGCCCTTGTTGAAGCGGCCCTCGGGGTCGATCTTCTGCTTGTAGGCGCGGAAGGGCGCGATCACGTCCGCGGAGAGGAATTCGAGCTTGGTGATGCCGATGCCGTGCTCGCCGGAGATCACGCCGCCGAGGGAGCGCGCCAGCGCCATGATGCGCTCGACGGTGCGGTAGGCCGTCTGCAGCATCGCGTAGTTGTCGGAGTTCACCGGGATGTTGGTATGCACGTTGCCGTCGCCGGCGTGCATGTGCAGGGCGACGAAGACGCGGCCCTTGAGCACTTCCTGGTGGATCGCGGCGATGCGCTCGCGCGTCGGCCGGTAGGCGTCGCCGGCGAAGATCTCGTCGAGCAGCGGCTTGAGCTCGCTCTTCCAAGAGACGCGCAGCGAATAGTCCTGCAGCCGCGGGAAGTGCCGGTCGAGGTCGTCGAGGTAGCCCTGCCAGCGCGCGCGCACCTCGGCCACGGCGGCCACCGCCAGGTCGCGCCGGTCGCCGATCAGCGCGCGGCCGGACAGCCCGGCGTCGCCCAGGTGCAGCGGCAGCTCGCCGGCGAGGAATTCGGCGAAGGCGTCGCACAGCGCGAGCTTGTTCTGGATCGACAGCTCGATGTTGAAGCGCTCGATGCCGTCGCAATAGTCGCCCATGCGCGGCAGCGGGATGACGACGTCCTCGTTGACCTTGAAGGCGTTGGTGTGGCGCGAGATTGCCGCCGTGCGGCCGCGGTCGAGCCAGAACTGCTTGCGCGCCTCGGCGCCGACGGCGATGAAGCCCTCGCCGCCGCGCGCGTTGGCCATCTTCACCACCTCCGAGGCGGCGCGCATCACGGCCTCCTCGTCGTCGCCGACGATGTCGCCGATCAGCACCATCTTCGGCCGGCCGTGGCGCTTGGCTTTCGTCGCGTAGCCGACCGCCTTGACGTAGCGCTCGTCGAGGTGCTCCAGGCCGGCCAGCTGCACGCCCGCCGCGAGGCCGGCGCCGCCGGGCTTGAAGTAGTCGGTGATCTCGACGATCGAGGGCACGGCGTCGCGCACCTGGCCGAAGAATTCGAGGCAGACGGTGCGCGTCACCGGCGGCATCCGGTGCAGGATCCACACCGCCGAGGTGATGATGCCGTCCGTGCCTTCCTTCTGCACGCCGGGCAGGCCGGCGAGGAACTTGTCGGTGACGTCCTTGCCGAGGCCGGCCTTGCGGAAGGTGGCGCCGGGGATGACGAGGGTCTCCTCGCGCTCGACGCGGCCGTCGTCGGCGAGATGGCGCAGCGTGAAGGTGACCCGCTCCTGCTCGTGGATCTTGCCGAGGTTGTGATCGAAGCGCTCGACCTCCAGCCACTTGCCCGCCGGCGTCACCATGGTCCAGGAGGCGAGGTTGTCGAGCGCCGTGCCCCACAGCACGGCCTTCTTGCCGCCGGCGTTCATGGCGATGTTGCCGCCGATGCAGGAGGCGTCGGCCGAGGTCGGGTCGCAGGCGAAGACGCGGCCGGCCTCCTCGGCGCGCTCCATGACGCGGCGCGTGACCACGCCGGCGCCGGTGTGCACCGTCGCGTAGGGTTTGCTCAGGCCGGGCAGCACGGTCTCGACGACCGGGCCCATGTCGATGAGCTTCTCGGTGTTGATGACCACCGAGCGCGGCGAGAGCGGCACGGCGCCGCCGGTGTAGCCGGTGCCGCCGCCGCGCGGGATGATGGTCAGGCCGAGCTCGATGCAGCCGCGCACCAGCGGCGCGATCTCGGCCTCGGTGTCGGGCACCAGCACGACGAAGGGATACTCGACGCGCCAGTCGGTGGCGTCGGTGACGTGGGCGACGCGCGCCAGGCCGTCGAAGCAGATGTTGTCCTTGCGCGTGTGGCGCGCCAGGCGCTGCAGCACCTGTTTGCGCAGGGCGGCCGTGTCGGCGAACCACCGCGCGAAGTCGGCGACCGCCTTCTCGGCGGCGGCGAGCAGCTGCGCCACGGCCGGGTTGCCGGCGCGGCGCTTCTCGATCTCGGCGAGGCGGTGCTTGAGCGCGCCGATCAGCGCGCCGCGCCGCTCGCGGCTCGTCAGCAGGTCGTCCTCCAGATAGGGATTGCGGCGCACCACCCAGATGTCGCCGAGCACCTCGTAGAGCATGCGCGCCGAGCGGCCGGTGACGCGCTGGCCGCGCAGTTCGTCGAGCACCGCCCACATCTCGGCCCCGAGCAGGCGGATGACGATTTCCCGGTCGGAGAACGAGGTGGTGTTGTAGGGGATTTCCCGGAGGCGCGCGGTCATGGGCGGACAAGGCGATGCTGCGAAGCGAAAATTCTAACCGATCGGGCCGGGACAAAGACCACGCCGCCAGCCGGGGCGCGGCATGGCGCCGGATTGCAGTAAGCTTCCGTCTCCCATCCCCGACGGCCCGACCGGCCATCGTCACCTGACAGAAGCGGAGACCGAAGCCGTGAGCGAGCAAACTCTTTCCAAGGAACAACGCATCCTGCGCGTGCTGCGCAAGGTATTGGCCAACATCGTCAAGGACACCACGCCGCCGCCGGGCATGCTGCATCCGCTGTCCGAGGACACGCGCCGCGACATCCGCGACCTGTTCGGCCTGATCGCCGAGCGCGAGGCGGAGCTGGCGGACGAGGCCGGCCACGGCGCGCGCAACGAGAAGCCCTACTTCGTCGACGCGCCGCGCAAGAGCACGGTGGTCAAGCTGCATCGGCCGGCCAAGGGCGACAAGTCCGAGTGAGCGCCCGCCGCGCGTCATTCTGGCTTAAGCGATAGAATGACCACTTTTTAAGAATAGGAAATTGGCAGGCGCGCACCCGATCGCCAGGGCGCCCGCCATCCTCGTGCGAGCATGCGTCGGCAGCTGACCCATACCCTGCGCTTCCGCCTGCTGGTCGCCAGCCTGGCGGTCGAGGCCTTGATGCTGGCGCTGCTGGTGGGCAACGGCCTGCGGCTGATCCAGGACCACCTCGTCGGCCAGGCCAGCAGCCGCATCGCCGCCATCGAGCTGGCCTACAAGACCGCCGTCGCCGGACCGCTCGCCGCGCGCGACTACGCCACCCTGCGCGACATCCTCGACGGCTGGCAGAAGGCCGAGGACGTCAGCTACCTCGTCGTCACCGATCCGCAGGGACGCGTGCTGGCCGCCTCGGGCTGGCAGGCCGGCCAACCCCTGCCGCCGCCCTCGGCCGCATTCCGCACCGGCGAGATCCACCACGTGCGCTTTCCCGCCGAATTCCTCGGCCAGGTCTACGGCCACGTGCAATACGGCCTGTCGCTGGGCTTCCTCGAAAGCGCGCGGCGCGACCTGTTCACCCAGTCGCTGCTGATCGCCCTTGGCGAGATTGCCCTCTCCTTCCTCCTGCTGTCGGTGATCGGCTTCTGGCTGACGCGGCGCCTCGTCGAGCTGGCCGACGCCAGCTCGCGCGTCGCCGCCGGCGAATATGACATCCGTCTCGCCGCCGGGGGCGACGACGAGGTCGCCACCCTGGCCGCCAACTTCAACGCCATGACGCGCGCCGTCGAGACGCGCGTGCACGAGCTGCGCTTCCAGGCGCGCCACGATTCGCTCACCGGCCTGCACAACCGCCGCGCCTTCGAGGAGGAGCTCGCCGCCGCGCTGGCGCGGCGCGGCGCGCGGGCGCTGTTCGTCCTTTACATCGACCTCGACCAGTTCAAGGCGGTGAACGACGCCTGCGGCCACGCCACCGGCGACCTGCTGCTGCAGAAGGTCGCCACCTACCTGATGCAGCAGCGCGCCCACGGCTTCGTCGCCCGCCTCGGCGGCGACGAGTTCGCGCTGATCCTGGAGGATGGCGACGCGACGGGCGCCCACGCTCATGCGCGCCGCATCATCGAGGACATCCGCCGGCTCGACTTCGTCTGGGAAGGCCGCAACTTCGGCATCGGCGCCAGCGTCGGCATCGCCCAGGCCTCGGACGAGCTCGACACGGTGACCGGCCTCCTGATCGCCGCCGACAGCGCCTGCTACGCCGCCAAGGAGCGCGGCCGCCACCGCGCCGAGATCTACCGTTCCGGGGACGACTGGTACCAGAAGCGGCAGGAGGAATTCCTCATGCTGCCGCTCGTCACCGAGGCCATCGCCGACGGCCGCTTCGTCCTCTACCACCAGCGCATCCGGCCGCTACGCAGTGCGCGCGGCGACCATGCCGAGGTGCTGGTGCGCATGCTGGACGCGGACGGCGGCCTGGTCGAGCCGGGCCGCTTCATCGGCGTCGCCGAGCGCTACAACCTGATGCCCTACCTCGACCGCTGGATCCTGGAGGCCGTGCTCAAGCAGATCGCCGCCTGGCGCGCCGTCGGCCGCGCGCTACCCTTCCACCACCTGGCGGTGAACCTCTCCGGCGCCACCCTCGACGACGCCGAGTTGCCGCGCTTCCTCAACGAGAAGCTCGCCGAGCACGCCGTCGACCCGCGCCAGCTCTGCTTCGAGATCACCGAGTCCGCCGCCATCGCCGACCCCGACCGCGCCTTCGCCTTCATCGACATGGCGCGCGGCCTCGGCGCCGCCATCTCCCTCGACGACT
Organism: Rhodocyclaceae bacterium; assembly: GCA_024709955.1. Lineage (GTDB taxonomy): Bacteria > Pseudomonadota > Gammaproteobacteria > Burkholderiales > Rhodocyclaceae > Sulfuricystis. The sequence goes on along the minus strand of JANJVS010000132.1, from coordinate 291 downwards.
TCGGCAGCGGCCTCTCCTCCTTCGGCTACCTCAAGCGCTTCCGCGTCGACTATCTGAAGATCGACGGCCAGTTCGTCAAGAACCTCGACCAGGATGTCGCCGACCGCGCCGTCGTCGAGGCCATGGTCAGCCTCGCGCGCGCCCACGGCCTGCACGCGATCGCCGAATACGTCGCCTCGCCCGAGCTGCTCGACATCGTGCGCACCCTCGGCGTCGACTTCGCCCAGGGCTACGCCGTGCATCGGCCTGCGCCGCTGGCGGAAGCCTGAACCCGTCCCACCGTTCCGTCAG
>JANJVS010000160.1 GCA_024709955.1 Rhodocyclaceae bacterium | reverse complement strand
GTTCCTGGAACTGACCGTCGGCCAGGCCGAGGGACGAGACCATGGCGTCCCAGGCGGACTGCTCTTCCTGCTGCGTCTTATAGGCAGTGCCGGCATAGGTGTTGTCGGCGTCGCGGGTTTTCGTCAGGCTGGGGGCGTAGGTGTTGTCGCTGTAAAGCGTGCTCTGCATCCAGTCGGCGAACGACTGCGCGCCGGCGGTGCCCTTGACGTTCGTGTCGTAGTAATTCCGGTAGCTGTCGTACATGTCGAGCCCGCTGGTCTGCGAGCCGGCCAGCGAGTTGAGCGTTCCAACTTCAGTCTTCGGCGGCGACAGCAGCAGGCCGGAATCCGGGCTGGCCGAATACGGCAGCGACGAATTCGGGTTGTCCGATGTCGCCGCGGTCGTCCCGGCGTTGTTCAGGATCTGCAGCGCCTGATCGGCATCGATCAGCGATGACGGCTGGCTTCCGGACGAGGATCCAGCGGAACCGGATGACGACGAACTGGTATAGCCGGCCGCCGCGTTCTGCGCCGCCTTGCTGGAACTCGCCGCGTTGGTCATCGTTCCCGTCACGGAGCCAGTTGGAATCGGACCGGCGCCGATGCCATTTTCTGCAGCGCTGCGGACGCCAGTCGCGTAACCGTCAAGAGCGGCCGGGGCCTTCGCTCCGCCGGGCGCATACGGATTTTGAATCGTCGGCATGTCGGGCTCCTATGTTTTCCCCATTCAGTGCAGTGCGCTTCTTTCTGCAGTTTCATGTTGGATAGGGTTCAGGACTTTGTTCGCCCTCTCAGCAGCCTCATACAGCCTGGTTTCGATGTCTTTGAGGCGGCCTCAACCGCTGAATCACGGCCGGTGATCTGCCATATCCCGAGCGCGGTAAAGGAGGCTGTGCGGGCAACCCGGATGAGTTCGCGAATAACTTGTTCCTGTTCCTCGGTCATGCCAGGCAGCGTATGGCATTGGGTGCGACAGATACCGGAGGCTGTCGCAGCGGATTCGCGGCTACTTGATATTGACGGAGCTCCGGATGTGGAATTGGGTATCGCCTGACTTCAGGCAGCTAAAATGCCCAGTACGCACCGTGTTGGAGTAGCTGAATGAGTAGCCATGAATTTGTGCTTTTCAAAAAATATCTTGTGGAACATGGCGATACTGATGTTATTTGCCTGCTCCACGAACAGTTGAAGTGATCCGCTTCGCCTCCCTCGGCAGCGGCAGCAAGGGCAACGCGCTGCTGGTGGAGGCCGGTTCCACGCGGGTTCTTGTGGATTGCGGCTTCGGCCCGCGCGAGGCGGCGCGGCGCCTGGAGCGGCTCGGCGTCGTGCCGCAATCGATCGCGGCGGTGCTGGTCACCCACGAGCATGCCGACCACGCCGGCGGCGTCGCCGCCTGCGCCGCGCGCTTCGGCTGGGCGGTGCATGCCAGCCACGGCACCGCCGCGGCGGCGCGCCAGCTGGCGGATTGCCCCGTGCGCCGCTTCGACAGCCATGCGACCTTCGCCATCGGCGATCTCGCCATCCATCCCTATCCGGTGCCTCACGACGCGCGCGAGCCGACCCAGTTCGTCTTTTCCGACGGCGCGCGCAGCCTGGGCGTGCTGACCGACGCCGGCTGCGTCACGCCGCACATCCTCGCCATGCTCACCGGATGCGCGGCGCTGGTGCTCGAATGCAACCACGACGCGGTGATGCTGGCGCACGGCCGCTACCCGCCGCCGCTGAAGCGGCGCATCGCCGGCGACTACGGCCACCTGGACAACCGGGCGGCGGCCGACCTGCTGCGCGGCATCGGCGGCGCGGGCCTCGCGCATGTGGTCGCCGCCCACCTGTCCGAGGAGAACAACACGCCGGAACTCGCGCGCGCCGCCCTGGCGGGCGCCCTCGGCTGCACGCCCGACTGGATCGGCGTCGCCGATCAGGCCGGCGGCTGCGGCTGGCGCGCGCTGGGATAAATCTCGGCGCCGGCGGGACGGTGGCTAGTTGCCGCCGGCCGCCTGCTGGGCGCTTTTCAGGACCTGCTCGGAAAGCTTGCCCTGCTCGGTCGGGCTGAGCTTCTGATTCTGCAGCGCGTTGAACTTGGCTTCGATGAGGCGGTTGCGTTCGGCCTGCAGTTCGCGCATTTCCTGGTCGCTGGCCGGATTGGCCGCCTGCGCGGCCTGCATCTCGGTCCTGGCCCGCTGCGACACCTGTTCCACCGCCTTGCCGCTGGCGAGGTCAGCCGTCTCGTTCTTGAAGTCCTCCAGGCGCTCCTTGCCGGCGCGCCAGAGACTGGCCGGGCTGAGGTGGAGCAGGTCGAGCACGAACAGGGCGACGGCGAGGGTGGCTATCCAGCGCAGCAGACGTGAGAGCGACATGGCGGCGGCCTTTCCGGTCATGCCGGCGGGCTTGCCGGCGCGGGCCATTATAATCGCGCCCCTTTACATGCGTTATGCGACATCCATGAACCAGGCAAGCATCGAATCCCTCGACCACGAGGGCCGCGGCGTCGCCCACGTCGAGGGCAAGGCCATTTTCATCGAGGGCGCGCTGCCCGGCGAGCGGGTTGCCTACACCTCCTTCCGCCGCAAGCCGAGCTTCGAGAACGCGCGCGCCGACGCGATCCTCAAGGCGTCGAGCCAGCGCGTCACGCCGCGCTGCCCGCATTTCGGCGTCTGCGGCGGCTGCAGCATGCAGCACCTGGAGCCGGCGGCGCAGGCGGCGGCCAAGCAGCGCATTCTGGAAGACGCCTTCTGGCATATCGCGCGCCTCAAACCCGAGACCATCCTGCCGCCCATCGTCGGCCCGAGCTGGGGCTATCGCCGCCGCGCGCGTCTGACGGTGCGCAAGGTGGAGAAGAAGGGCGGCGTGCTGGTCGGCTTCCACGAGAAGCGCAGCAGCTACGTGGCGGTGATGGATTCCTGCGCCGTGCTGCCGCCGGCGATTTCCGCCCTGCTGCCGAAATTGCGCGAACTGGTCGCCGTGCTGTCGATCCCCGACCGCCTGCCGCAGATCGAGGTGGCCGTCGGCGACACGCCGCCGGCACTGGTGTTCCGCATCCTCGAGGCGCTGACGCCGGACGACGAAAACAAGCTGCGCGCCTTCGCCGACCGCCACGGCGTGCATATCTACCTGCAGACCGGCGGACCGGATACCGCGACGATCTTCCATCCCACCGCCGCGCCGCGGCCGGCCTACCGCCTGCCGGATTTCGATGTCACGCTGCGCTTCCGGCCGACCGACTTCACCCAGGTCAACCACGACGTGAATCGCGTGCTGGTGCGCCGTGCCCTGCGGCTGCTGGATCTGCGGCCGGGCGAGCGCGTCGCCGACATGTTCTGCGGCCTCGGCAACTTCACGCTGCCGCTGGCGCGCCAGGGGGCGCGGGTGGTCGGTGTCGAGGGCAGCGCGCCGCTGATCGCGCGCGCGAAGGAAAACGCCGATCTCAACGGCCTGGCCGAGCGCATCGAGTACCACGTCGCCAACCTGTTCGCGGTCACGCCGGAAAGCCTCGCGGCCTGGGGACGCTTCGACAAGATGCTGATCGACCCGCCGCGCGAGGGGGCGGTCGAGCTGGTCAAGGCCTTCGGCGCCGATGCGCCGGCGCGCATCGTCTACGTCTCCTGCAACCCGGCGACGCTGGCGCGCGACGCCGCCGTGCTGGTGCATGAGCAGGGCTACCGGCTGGTCGCGGCCGGCATCGCCAACATGTTCCCCCACACCTCGCACGTCGAGTCGATCGCGCTGTTCGAGCGCGCCGGCGGCGTGCCGGACGCCTAGTCGCGCTTGTAGTAGACCATGCTGGCCGTGCCGCCATAGGAGGAGGGCCAGGAGATCTGCATCCAGGTGGCGCTGGCGGTGACCTCGAAGATCGCGGTGCCGGGATTGCCGCTGGTCAGGGCGCCGTCGATGTTCAGGGTGTCGCCGGACCAGGAATAGGTGCCGGTGCCGCCATTCGGCGCGTAATAGGTGCCGTCGTCGCGGAAGGTGACGGTGCTGACGCCGTAGTGCAGCGCCCACTCGCCCACCAGGATGGAGTGGTCGAGGCTGCCGCTGGAGCTGCCTCCCGTGCCGTTCTGGTAGGCGGAAGCGCCGGTGACGTTGAACAGCAGACTGCCGTCGGTGGCGGTTCCCGCATAGCGCAACGCAGCGGTGTAGTAGCCGCCGTCGTAGTAGAGCTTGCCGAGGGAGAGGTTCTCCAGCCCCGCCAGGGTGGCGCCGTCCGCTGCGCAGCTCGCGCTGCCGGAGAGCGGGCCGTAATCCACGACCTTGTAGTTCAGGAGCGAGCCGGTGCTTTGCAGCTCGGCCCACATGGGGATGCCGCCGACGCTGAGGTAAGGAATGCCGAGGGTGCTGCCGCCGAGATAGCTGGTGCAGGAGGTCGGTGCCGGCTTGGTGGCGTGGGTCGCACCGTTCGAGCCGGTGCTGCCGCCGGAGGTATCGCCCCCCGAGCTGTTGCCGCCGGAGGAATTGCTGCCAGTCGTCACGATGCCGGTGCCGCTCAGCGTGATTGCGTAGGTCGCTACACCGGTGGCGACCAGGGCTTCGCCGCTGGCCGCGCCGGTGGCGCTCGGGGTGAATACCACGTTCAGCGTGCAACTGCTGCCGGCAGCCAGGGTCGTGCCGCAGTCGGTGGTCGAACCCCGGTAGAAGGCGTCGCTGAGCGTGATGGCGCTCGGCAGCGCGAGGCTGTACGCACTGGTGTTGCTGATGGTGACGCTCTGCGCTTCGCTGGCGCTGCCGACCAGGACATTTCCGAAGTCGAGGCTGGCGGCGCTGAAGCTGGCCGGCTCGCCGGAGTGGTACATGGCGAGCGAGCCATCGGGACAGGTACGCGTGGAGCTCGGGTAGAGGGTGCTTCCGCAGGTGTTGTAGCCGGCCTGGACAAATCCGCTCATCAGGCAGAGCGCGGACATCGAAAGAATGGAAATGGCTGGTTTGGTGGGCATGGTGACGCTCCAAAGTCAGGGAACGTGGCGCATGCTAATAAGTAATGCATCGGCACCATTGATTTACGTCAAGCGGGGCGCATCTGCCGCCAATAACTGGGGCAACCCTTAGGAAAGCAATACCGTTCTCCCGGTAAGGAAAACAAAAACGGCGGCCGCAGCCGCCGTTTCACCGTCCCGCCAGCGCCGACTTTTGTTTCGGCCGCTGTGCTTAACCGGCCTGCAGCCGGTTAGCCTCCACGAAAGCCGGGGCTGCAACGCGAGGATTCACCGTCCCGCCAGCGCCGACTTTTAGTCGCGCTCGCCCGAGAAGGCCATCAGCAGGTGCAGCAGACTGACGAAGACATTGTAGATGTCGAGGTAGACCGAGAGGGTGGCGACGATGTAGTTGTCCTCGCCGCCCTGCACGATGCGGTTGATGTCGTAGAGGATGTAGGCGGAGAAGATCACCACGGCGAGGGCGGAGATCGCCAGCGCCAGGGCGGGGATCTGGAAGAAGGCGTTGGCGAGCGCCGCGAGCAGTACGAGGATCATGCCGGCGAAGAGGAACTTGCCGAGGTTCGAGAAGTCGCGCTTGGTCGTGCTGGCGACGCCGGCGAGGGCGAAGAAGATCGCGCCGGTGCCGCCGGCGGCCATGGCGACCAGGCTGCCGCCGTTGGCGAAGCCGAGCGCCGCCTGCAGGATGCGCGAGAGCATCAGGCCCATGAAGAAGGTGAAACCGAGCAGCAGCACGACGCCCATGCCGCTGTTCTTGGTGCGCTGGATGCCCCACATGAAGCCGACGGCGATGCCGAGGAAGACCAGGAAGCCGAGCAGCGGGCTGCCGGCGAAGAAGGAGAACTTGAGCTGGATGCCGAGCAGGGCGCCGGCCACGGTCGGCAGCATGGACAGCGCGAGCAGCGCGTAGGTGTTGCGCAGCACACGGTTCTGGCGCACCGCGAAATCGGCGGCGCCAGTGCGGGCGATCTGGAGCGGTTGCATGGACATTCCCTTTCCTTGGTTGGGCGGACAGACGCTGAGACTAACGGGGCGCGGCAAAAGTTTCAATCTTCACCGCCTTGAAAGTAAAGCCGAAAGCCCGCTCTTCAACCGTAGATCTTGCACATCAGCGGGCTGACCGTCGGGCTGGAGAACAGGCCGATCAGGGACAGGATCGCCGCCGCGACTGCGATCCGGATCAGCCAGCGGCGGGCCGCCGGCGGCAGCTTACTCAGCGGCTTCCTCGCGGCTGGCGCGCTTTCTCTCGTGCGGATCGAGGTGGCGCTTGCGCAGGCGGATCGACTTTGGCGTGATCTCGACCAGTTCATCGTCGGCGATGAATTCGACGGCCGATTCCAGGGTGAGCTGGATGGGCGGGATCAGACGCACGGCCTCGTCGGTGCCGGAGGCGCGCACGTTGGTGAGCTGCTTGCCCTTGATCGGATTGACGATGAGATCGTTTTCGCGGCTGTGGATGCCGATGATCATGCCCTCGTAGAGCATTTCGCCGGGATTGACGAACATGCGGCCGCGATCCTGCAGCTTCCACAGCGCATAGGCGACGGCGGCGCCGTTCTCGGCCGAGACCAGCACGCCGTTGCGGCGTTCGGCCATGGCGCCGGCCCAGGGACCGTATTCGTCGAAGACGTGGCTGGCCAGGCCGGTGCCGCGCGTCAGGGTCAGGAATTCGCCCTGGAAGCCGATCAGGCCGCGCGCCGGGATGCGGTATTCGAGGCGCACGCGGCCGCGACCGTCCGGCTGCATGTCCTGCAGCTCGCCCTTGCGGCGGCCGAGTTCTTCCATGACGCCGCCCTGGTGGCCTTCCTCGACGTCCACCGTGAGCATTTCGTAGGGTTCCTGCTTGCTGCCGTCCGGCAGTTCATGGATGACGACGCGCGGCCGGCCGACGGCCATTTCGTAGCCTTCGCGGCGCATGTTTTCCAGCAGGATGGTGAGGTGCAGTTCGCCGCGTCCGGAAACCTCGAAGACGTCGGCGTTCTCGGTGTCCTTGACGCGCAGCGCGACGTTGGAGAGCAGTTCCTTGTTGAGGCGGTCGCGGATCTGGCGGCTGGTGACGAACTTGCCTTCCTTGCCGGCGAGCGGCGAGGTATTGACCTGGAAGTTGATGGTCAGGGTCGGCTCGTCGACCATGATCGGCGGCAGGCCGACCGGCGCATCGACGGCGCACAGCGTGACGCCGATGCCGACCTGTTCGATGCCGGAGACCAGCACGATGTCGCCGGCCTCGGCGTCGGTGGCCTGTTCGCGGTCGAGGCCCTTGAAGACCTGCACCTGGCCGACCTTGGCATTGCCCTTGTTCTCGTCGCCGTACATCACGGTGACCTGCTGGTTGGGCTTGATGTGGCCCTTCTTGATGCGGCCGATGCCGATGCGGCCGACGTAGGAGTTGTAGTCGAGGGAGCAGATCTGCAGCTGCAGCGGCGCGTCGGCATCGACGTCGGGCGGCGGCACGTGGCGCAGGATCGCCTCGTAGAGCGGGCGCATGTCGGTGCCGGGCTTGTCGGAAGCGAGCATGGCGTAGCCGTTGAGCGCGGAGGCGTAGACGACCGGGAAGTCGAGCTGCTCCTCGGTGGCGCCGAGCTTGTCGAACAGGTCGAAGGTGTGATTGATGACCCAGTCGGGACGCGAGCCCGGGCGGTCGATCTTGTTGATGACGACGATGGGCTTGAGTCCGAGCGCCAGCGCCTTCTTGGTGACGAAGCGCGTCTGCGGCATCGGCCCCTCGACGGCGTCCACCAGCAGCAGCACGCCGTCCACCATCGACAGCACGCGCTCGACCTCGCCGCCGAAGTCGGCGTGGCCCGGGGTGTCGACGATGTTGATGTGGGTGCCTTCGAAATCGATCGCGCAGTTCTTGGCGAGAATCGTGATGCCGCGCTCCTTCTCGATGTCGTTCGAGTCCATGACCCGTTCGGCGACCTGCTGGTTTTCACGGAAGGTGCCGGACTGACGCAGCAGTTGATCGACGAGAGTGGTCTTGCCATGGTCGACGTGGGCGATAATGGCGATATTGCGCAGGGGACGGGACATCGGAGTGGGCGGCGCGGCTGAATGCGCGGTCTGACGAAAAAAGGGCGCGCATTCTAGCATGCGGCCTGTTGTCGTCTCTTGAATGCGTGTTCATGCGGAATTGACGGGAGACGGATGGATGTTGGCAATCATCGGCGGGAGCGGGCTCACCCAGTTGGCCTACCTGGAAATCGCGCGGCGCGAGGTGGTGCGCACCCCCTTCGGCGAGCCCTCGGGCGCGCTCACCCACGGCCGCATCGGCAAGCAGGAGGTGGTCTTCCTGGCGCGCCACGGCCACAACCACACGATTCCGCCGCATCGCGTCAATTACCGCGCCAATATCTGGGCGCTGGTCAAGGCGGCGGGCGCCGCGGGCATCGTCTCGGTGGCCTCGGTCGGCGGCATCCGCGCCGACCTCAAGCCCGGCGCCCTGGTGGTGCCGCACCAGATTCTCGACTACACCTGGGGCCGGCCGCATACCTTTTTCGACGGCGGCGAGGCGCCGGTGGTCCATGTGGACTTCACGGAACCCTACGACCGTGCCCTGCGCGAGCGGCTGCTGTGCGCCGGGGAGGCGGCGGCGGTGCCCCTGGCCGACGGGGCGGTGTATGCCACCACCCAGGGGCCGCGCCTGGAAAGCGCGGCGGAAGTGAACAAGCTGGAGCGCGACGGCGCCGACATCGTCGGCATGACCGGCATGCCCGAGGCGGCGCTGGCGCGCGAGCTGGAAACCCCCTATGCGGCGATCTGCGCCGTGGCCAACTGGGGCGCGGGGCGTGGCGACTCGGCCGAGGCGATCCATTTCGACCGCATCGAGGCGGTGCTGCAGGAATCGCTGGTCCAGGTGCGCCGCGTCATCGAGCACCTCTGCGCCGCCGTTTGAACCGGCTGGCTCACCGTCTCGCCAGCGCCGAGTTTACAGCCGCCAGGCCAGTGCCTCGTCGGCGTTGCGCAGCCGCGCCGAGACGACGCGGGCGATGTTGCGGTAGACCTTCATGCCGATCTCGGGCCGGCTGTTCATGACCTGGTCGGACAGGCGCACCAGCGCGCAGGGAGACACCGCCGAGACGGTGGCGCAGCGCGCCTCGTTGTCGGCCAGCGCCATCTCGCCGAAGCTGTCGGCGGAGAACAGGCGCGCCAGCTCGACCTCGCCGTCGCGCCCCTTCTTCGAGACGATCGCCTCGCCGTCGAGGATGACGTACATGTGATTGCCGACGCTGCCCTCCTTGACGATCACCGCGCCGGCCTCGAAGGAACACTTCTCGGCGCGCGCCAGTAGTTCGCTGATCTCCGCGGGCGTCAGTCCCTGGAAGGCCTTGACGTGCTCGGCGAGCTTGAGCAGCAGGCGCTGCAGGTCCTGGAAGGAAAGTTGTTCGCGAGTCCAGCTCATGGTGGCATCCTGTCAGACGTGCAGAATCTCCAGCAATTCCTGTTCGATCCGCACCAATGTCGCGGTTTTACCCAGTTCCGCGCCGCTGATCAAGAAGGTGTCCTCGACGCGCTCGCCGAGGGTGGCGATCTTGGCGGTGGACAGGCGCACGCCGTGGCGCGCCAGCACCAGCGCGATGGCGAACAGCAGGCCGGAGCGGTCGGCGGCGGTGATCGAGAGGATGTAGTTCTTGCTGCTTTCGTCGGCGCGGATCGCGACCTCCGGCGTCAGGGCGACATGCCGTACCTGGCGCGAGACGCGGCCCGGCGCGGGCGGTGGCAGGGGCGGCTGCAGGCGGAGATGCTCGGCGAGGTCGTGTTCGATCAGGCCGAGCATGTCGCGGTAGGGCAGCTGGTTGCCCGGGTCGAGCAGCACGAAGCTGTCGAGGGCGTAGCCGTGGCGCGTGGTATGCACCTTGGCATCCACGATCGAGTAGCCGAGACGGGCGAAGAAGCCGCAGATGCGCGCGAACAGCTCGGGCTGGTCGCCGGCGTAGATCATCACCTGCAGGCCGGCGCCGGCGGGGTTGAGGCGCGCGCGCACCACCGGTTCGGCGGCGGCGGGGCGATGGTAGAGGGCCTGGGTGTGCCAGGAGATTTCCTCGCTGTCGTGGCGCAGGAAGTAGGGCGTGTCGAGCCGTTCCCACAGCGCGTTTTCCACGCCGGGGCGCAGGCCGCGCAGGCGCAGCAGGCGGCGCGCGTCCTCCATGCGCTCGTCGAGGCCGGCCAGCGGCGCGACGCTCTCGCCGGCGAGCAGGCGGCGCGTCATGCGGTAGAGATCCTCCAGCAGCTTGGCCTTCCAGGCGTTCCACACCTTCGGGCTGGTGCCGCGGATGTCGCTGACGGTCAGCAGGTAGAGCGCGGTCAGGCGTTCCTCGGTCTTGACGATGTCGGCGAAACGGCGGATCGTTTCCGGGTCGGCGAGGTCGTGCTTCTGGGCGTAGGTGGACATCGTCAGGTGGTGCTCGACCAGGAAGACGATCAGCGCGCCGTCTGCCGCGCCAATGCCGTGGTCGCGACAGAAGCGGCGCGCATCGCCCATGCCGAGCCGGGAATGGTCGCCGCCGCGGCCCTTGGCGATGTCGTGAAACAGCGCCGCGGCGAACAGCCGCCAGCGCTCGGGAAAGGCCGCCATCAGGCGCGAGCAGTTGGGATACTCGTGCGCGAACTCGGACAGCGAGAAGCGCCGCAGGTTGCGCACTACCTGCAGGATGTGCTGGTCGACGGTGTAGACGTGGAAGAGGTCGTGCTGCATGCGGCCGACGATGCGGCCGAAGGCCGGCAGGTAGGCGCCGAGGATGTCGAACTGGTTCATGCGCCGCAGCTGGTGCGTCAGGCCGCGCTTTTCCTTGAACAGGGCGAGGAAGTTCGCCCGGTTGGCGGGATCGCGGCGGAAGGCGGCGTCGATGCGGCCGCGCGCGCGCCATAGGGCGCGCAGGGTGCGCGGGGTCATGCCCTTGAGCTCGGCGCGCTGCGACAGCAGCAGGAAGCTTCGCAGGATCGCCGCCGGCTTGCGTTCGTAGAGGTCGGCGGCGCGGATGTCGAGCAGCTCGCGTTCCATCTGGAAGTCGTCGTCGATGACGATCGGCGCGGCGGCCGGACGGTGTTCGAGGCGCGCGGCGAGGTCGAGCAGCACCAGGGTGTTGAGCTGGGTGACGCGCTTGGCGTTGCGGTAGTAGCGCTGCATCAGGACTTCCGAGGCGCGCCGCGAGGGCGTGGCGGCGAAGCCGAGGGCCTGGGCGAGCGCCTCCTGGTGGTCGAACAGCAGGCGGTCCTCGCGCCGTTGGGTCAGCAGGTGCAGGCCGATGCGCACGCGGCGCAGGAATTCCTCCGCCTGGGCCAGTTGGCGTGCCTCGGCGGGAGAGACAACGATGGTGGCGGCGAGCTTGTGCCAGGTGTTGGCGAGGGCCGCGGCGCGCGCGACCCAGAGGACGATCTGCAGGTCGCGCAGGCCGCCGGGGTTTTCCTTGCAGTTGGGTTCGAGGGCGTAGGGCGTGTCGTTGTACTTGGCGTAGCGCTCCTCCTGTTCGAGACGCTTGGCCTTGAAGAAGAGCAGCGGATCGAGCGCCGCATGGAACAGGGCATCGAAGCGCCGGAACTGGGTGCGGTTGCCGTCGAGGAAGCGCGCCTCCAGCAGCGCGGTCTGGATCGTGATGTCGTGCGCCGCCTCGGCGACGCATTCATCCACCGTGCGCACGCTGTGACCGACGTCCAGGCCGATGTCCCAGAGCAGGCCGACCAGTCGCTCAAGCATCTGGCGGTACGCGCGGATGTCGCCGTCCGGCAGCAGGATCAGCAGGTCCACGTCGGAGCCCGGATAGAGTTCGCCGCGCCCGTAGCCGCCGACCGCCACCAGGGCCAAGGCCGGATCGGGGCGGAGCGTTCGCCAGAGGTGCCGCAGCACTTCATCCACGAGGCGCGCCGAACCGTGCAGCAGGGCGGCCGGACTGCCGCCGGCCAGATAGGCATCCTTCAGCGCGGCGCGGCCTTCCTTCAGCGTGCGACGGCAGTGGGCGGCCAGGTCAGCGTCCGGCGCGGGGCTCGCGGTCGCCATCGGCGGGTTCCCGCTCAGGCGGGGAAGGGATTCGGCGGCGCGCCGGCGGACAGGGTCAGCACCTCGACGCCGCTCTCGGTGATGGCGATGGTGTGCTCCCACTGGGCGGACAGGCTGCGGTCCTTGGTGACGATGGTCCAGCCGTCGGGCAGCTCGGAAACGGCGGCCTTGCCGGCGTTGATCATCGGTTCGATGGTGAACACCATGCCCGGTTCGAGGCGCACGCCGCTACCGTGCTTGCCGTAGTGCAGTACCTGGGGCTCCTCGTGGAATTTGCGGCCGATGCCGTGACCGCAGAACTCGCGCACCACCGAGAAGCCGTTGCTTTCCGCATGGCGCTGGATGGCGGCGCCGATGTCGCCCAGATGCGCTCCCGGCTTGACTGCGGCGATGCCCAGCCAGAGGCACTCGTGGGTGATCGCGACGAGGCGCTTGGCGAGGATCGAGGCGTCGCCGACGACGAACATGCGGCTGGTGTCGCCGTGCCAGCCGTCCTTGATGGTGGTGATGTCGAGGTTGACGATGTCGCCCTTCTTCAGGGGGCGGTCGTTCGGCACGCCATGGCAGACCTGGTGGTTCACGGAGGCGCAGATCGACTTGGGGTAGGGCGGATAGCCTGGCGGGGCGTAGTTGAGCGGGGCGGGAATGCAGCCCTGCTGGTTCGTCATGTAGTCGTGGCAGCGGCGGTCGAGCTCGGCCGTCGTCACCCCGGGCACCACGAAGGGCTGGATGTGGTCGAGCACCTCGCCGGCCAGGCGGCAGGCGACGCGCATTTGCTCTATTTCTTCCGGGGTCTTGATCGTGATGCTCATGTGGTGGGGCGGGCGGTGTGGATGAGTCTCGTTGCCGGTTCTGCCGGCCATTCTAACCGCAGCTTCCGGAGAGTGTCGGCGGCCTTGAAGTTTGTTGCGTCGCAACGCTATAATGCGCGGCTTGTCCATGTTCGCATGGGCAAAATTCACACGCCCGGCACCGAATGGGTGCCTCGCCAATGGTTGGCGGGGTGACCGGCTGGGCGGCGGACAACCCATATCGGAGATCGCTTTATGAGCACGACCATGCGTCAGATGCTGGAGGCCGGCGTACATTTCGGCCACCAGACCCGTTTCTGGAACCCCAAGATGGCCCCCTACATCTTCGGCCATCGCAACAAGATCCACATCATCAACCTCGAGAAGACCCTCGCCAAGTTCAACGAGGCGACGGAGTTCGTCAAGAAGATGTCGGCCAAGAAGGGCACCGTGCTCTTCGTCGGCACCAAGCGCCAGGCCCGCGAGATTCTCGCCGAGGAAGCCCAGCGCGCCGGCATGCCCTACGTCGATGAGCGCTGGCTCGGCGGCATGCTGACCAACTTCAAGACCGTCAAGGGCTCGATCAAGCGCCTGCGCGACATGGAGCAGATGGTCGAGGACGGCAGCTTCGAAAAGATGAACAAGAAAGAGGCCCTGATGATGCAGCGCGAGCTCGTCAAGCTGCAGAAGAGCCTCGGCGGCATCAAGGACATGTCCGCGCTGCCGGACGCGATCTTCGTCATCGACGTCGGCTATCACAAGATCGCCGTCACCGAGGCCAACAAGCTGGGCATCCCGGTCGTCGGCGTGGTCGATACCAACCATGCGCCCGCCGGCATCGATTACGTGATACCGGGCAACGACGACTCTTCCCGCGCCATCCGTCTCTACGCACGCGGCATGGCCGATGCGATCCTTGAGGGGCGCAACCAGTCGATCAACGAGATGGTGCAGCAGATGGCCGGCGACGACGAATTCGTCGAGGTCGACGAGGAAGCTGCCGAGTAACGATCTGTCTCAGTCGCGGCGGCTCGCCGCCGCGGCGCAACGAACCCTTGAATCTGGAGTAGAGCAATGGCGGAAATTACCGCGGGCATGGTGAAGGAACTGCGCGAGAAGACCGACGCGCCCATGATGGAATGCAAGAAGGCCCTGACCGAGGCGGGCGGGGACATGGCGAAGGCGGAGGAGATCCTCCGCGTCAAGCTGGGCAACAAGGCGACCAAGGCCGCGACGCGCGTCGCCGCCGAAGGCGTGGTCGGCATGTACCTGGCCGCCGACGGCAAGCTCGGCGCCGTGGTCGAGGTCAACTCCGAGACCGACTTCGTCGCCAAGAACGACGAGTTCATCGCGCTGGCCAAGGGCTGCGCCGAACTGGTCGCCACCAAGAATCCCGCCGACGTGGCCGCCCTGGCGGCGCTGCCGATGGGCGAGGGCACGGTCGAGTCGACGCGCGCCGCGCTGGTCGGCAAGATCGGCGAGAACATGACCATCCGCCGCTTCGTGCGCATCGCCGCCGAGGGCAAGCTGGCTTCCTACGTGCATGGCGGCTCGAAGATCGGCGTGCTGGTCGACGTCACCGGCGGTGACGACCAGTTGGCCAAGGACATCGCGATGCACATCGCCGCCTCCAAGCCGAAGTCCCTCGATGCTTCCGGCGTGCCCGCCGAGCTGCTCGACACCGAGCGCCGCATCGCCATCGAGAAGGCGCGCGAATCCGGCAAGCCCGAGGCGATGCTCGAGAAGATTGCCGAAGGCACGGTGCAGAAGTACCTCAAGGACGTCACCCTGCTGGGCCAGGTGTTCGTCAAGGCCGAGGACGGCAAGCAGACCATCGAGCAGTTGCTCAAGGCCAAGGGCGCCAAGATCAACGGCTTCACGCTCTACATCGTCGGCGAAGGCATCGAGAAGAAGGTGTCCGACTTCGCCGCCGAGGTGGCCGAGCAGGCCGCTGCCGCCGCCGCCGCCAAGAAGTAATTCGCGGGGGAGCCGCCGATGACCGCCACGCCGTCCTACAAGCGCATCCTGCTCAAGCTGTCGGGCGAGGCCCTGATGGGCGATGATGCCTACGGCATCAATCGCGAGACGCTGTGGCGCATCGTCAACGAGATCAAGACGGTGGTCGACCTCGGCGTCGAGGTCGGCGTGGTGATCGGCGGCGGCAACATCTTTCGCGGCATGGCCGGCGCCTCTTCCGGCATGGATCGCGCCACCGCGGACTACATGGGCATGCTGGCCACGGTGATGAACGCCATGGCGCTCGCCGACGCGATGCGCCAGGCCGGCCTCAACGGCCGCGTGCAGTCCGCGCTGTCCATCGAGCAGGTCGTCGAACCCTACATCCGCGGCAAGGCGATCCGCTACCTCGAGGAAGGCAAGATCGTCATCTTCGGGGGCGGCACGGGCAACCCGTTCTTTACCACCGACACGGCCGCCGCGCTGCGCGGTTCCGAGATCGGCGCCGAGATCGTGCTCAAGGCCACCAAGGTCGATGGCGTGTATACCGCCGATCCGAAGAAGGATCCGACCGCGACGCGCTACGCCAGGATCAGCTTCGACGAGGCCATCGGCCGCAACCTGGCCGTGATGGACGCCACGGCCTTCGCCCTCTGTCGTGACCAGAAACTGCCGATCAACGTCTTCTCGATCTTCAAGGCCGGCGCGCTCAAGCGCGTCGTGCTGGGCGAGGACGAAGGCACCTTGGTGCACTGCTGAACCCTAGTCTGGAGTTTTTTCGATGATCGTCGCCGAACTCAAGAAAACCGCGGAACACAAGATGCAGAAGAGCCTGGAGGCTCTCAAGCTCGACCTCGCCAAGGTGCGCACCGGACGGGCGCACACCGGCCTGCTCGACCATGTGATGGTCGACTACTACGGCGCGCCGATGCCGATCAACCAAGTCGCCAACATCACCTTGATCGACGCGCGCACCATCGGCGTCCAGCCGTGGGAAAAGCCCATGCTCGCCAAGGTCGAGAAGGCGATCCGCGAATCCGACCTCGG
Source organism: Rhodocyclaceae bacterium (assembly GCA_024709955.1). Classification (GTDB taxonomy): domain Bacteria; phylum Pseudomonadota; class Gammaproteobacteria; order Burkholderiales; family Rhodocyclaceae; genus Sulfuricystis. The sequence goes on along the minus strand of JANJVS010000160.1, from coordinate 3,565 downwards.
TCTGAATCCCGCCACCCAGGGCGACCTGCTGCGCATCCCGATGCCGATGCTCACCGAGGAGCGCCGCCGCGACCTGATCAAGGTCGTCAAGCACGAGGGCGAGAACGCCAAGATCGCGATTCGCAACCTGCGCCGCGACGCCAACAACCATCTCAAGGACGCCCTCAAGAAGCACGAAATTCCCGAGGACGAGGAGCGGCGCGCCCAGGACGACATCCAGAAGCTGACCGACAAGTTCGTCGCCGAGGTCGACAAGCTGCTGGCGGAAAAAGAAAAGGACCTGATGGCCGTCTGAGGCCATCCGCGTCGGCCGGCCGATCATGACGCTGTTCGCCAGCACCACCCGCGCCATTCCGCACAGCCGGGCGGCGCCGCGCCATCTGGCGATCATCATGGACGGCAACGGCCGCTGGGCGAAGAAGCGCTTCCTGCCGCGCGTCGCCGGCCACCAGCAGGGCGTCGAGACGGTGCGCGCGGTGGTCAAGGCCTGCATCGAGCGCGGCATCGAATACCTGACCCTGTTCGCCTTCAGCTCGGAGAACTGGCGCCGCCCGGCGGAAGAGGTCGGCTTCCTGATGAACCTGTTCGTCGCCGCGCTGCAGCGCGAGGTCGGCCGCCTGCACAAGAACGGCGTGCGCCTGCGCGTCGTCGGCGACCTGTCCGCCTTCGAGCCGCGCCTGATCGAACTGATTCGCCGCGGCGAGAGCCTGACCGCCGGCAACGACAAGCTGACGCTCACCATCGCCGCCAACTACGGTGGCCGTTGGGACCTGATGCAGGCCTTCAACGGCCTGGCCCTCGCCCATCCCGAGAAGGCCGGCGCCTATACCGAGGCCGACCTCGAACCCTTCCTGGCGATGAGCTACGCGCCCGAGCCCGACCTGTTCATCCGTACCGGCGGCGAGCAGCGCATCAGCAATTTCCTCCTCTGGCAACTGGCCTATTGCGAGCTGTTCTTCACCGACACCTTCTGGCCGGATTTCGACACGGCCATGCTGGACACGGCGATCGCCAGTTTCCGCCGGCGCGAGCGGCGCTTCGGCCGCACCAGCGAGCAACTGCTGGAACCCGCCATGCCCGCGCTGCCCACCACGCCGTCCGAGACCAATGCTTAAAGCGCGGGTCATCACCGCGCTGTTCCTGGTCGCCGGATTCCTTGCCGTCCTCTTCCTGTTGCCCGCGTCCGGCGCGACCGTCGCGTTCGTCCTGGTCGCCGTCCTGGGCGCCTGGGAATGGGCCGGACTGATGCGGGCCGGCGACCGGGGCCGCGCCATCTTCGCCGCCGTAGTCGGAGTTTCCTGCCTGCTGGCATGGTCGCGTCCGGATGTCGCCTTTCCGCTGCTGTGGGGGGCGGCGGCGCTGTTCTGGCTCGCGGTGATGCCCTTCTGGCTGGCGCGCGGCTGGCGTCCCGGCCGCGCCGGCTACGCGGTCGGCTGGCTGCTGCTGGTGCCGACCTGGGCGGCGCTCGCCGGCCTGCATGCGCGCGGGCCGATCCTGCTCCTGGCGGTGATGGCGCTGGTCTGGGTCGCCGACATCGCTGCCTATTTCAGCGGCCGCGCCTGCGGCCGCCACAAGCTCGCCCCCGCGATCAGTCCGGGCAAGACCTGGGAGGGCGTCGCCGGCGCGGTGGTCGGCGTCCTCGCCTACGGCATCGCGGTCGCCGGCGCGTTGCCTGCCCTGCGGGGCCTCGCGCTCCTGCCGCTGGCGGCCTTCCTGCTGTTGCTGACGGCTTTCAGTATCATCGGCGACCTGTTCGAATCGATGATCAAGCGCCAGGCGGGCGTCAAGGACAGCAGCCAGCTGCTGCCGGGCCATGGCGGCGTCCTCGATCGCATCGACAGCCAGACTTCCACGCTGCCGCTGGTGGCCCTGACCCTGCATCTGCTCGGATGAAGACGACACGCCAAAAATTGACCATCCTCGGGGCGACCGGCTCGATCGGCGTCAGCACGCTCGACGTGGTCGGGCGCCATCCCGACCGCTACGAGGTCGTCGCCCTGACCGGCAACAGCCGCATCGATGCGCTCCAAGAGCAGTGCCTGCGACATCGGCCGCGCTATGCCGTCGTCGGGCGGGAGGCGGATGCGACGGACCTGGCCCGGCGCCTGCGCGCCGCCGGTCTCGCCACCGAGGTGCTGGCCGGCCCGCAGGCCCTCGAATTCGTCGCCGCCCTGCCCGAGGTGGACGCGGTGATGGCCGCCATCGTCGGTGCCGCCGGCCTGCAGCCGACGCTCGCCGCCGTGCGTGCCGGCAAGCGCGTGCTGCTCGCCAACAAGGAGGCGTTGGTCATGGCGGGCGAGCTGTTCATGGCCGAGGTGCGTGCCCATGGCGCCGTGCTGCTGCCGATCGACAGCGAACACAACGCAGTATTCCAGTCGTTGCCGGCCGACTACGCCGGCGATCCGGCACGCGCCGGCGTCAGCCATCTGCTGCTGACCGCCTCCGGCGGCCCCTTCCGCGCCGCGCCGCTGGAGCGCCTGCGCGCGGTGACGCCGGACGAGGCCTGCGCCCACCCGAACTGGTCGATGGGACGCAAGATTTCCGTCGATTCGGCCACCATGATGAACAAGGGGCTCGAAGTGATCGAGGCGCACTGGCTGTTCGACGTCGCGCCCGACCAGATCCAGGTGGTCATCCATCCGCAGAGCGTCATCCATTCGCTGGTCCAGTACGTGGACGGCTCGGTGCTTGCCGAACTCGGCAATCCCGACATGCGCACGCCGATCGCCCATGCGCTGGCCTGGCCGGAACGCATCGCCGCCGGCGTGGCCCCCCTCGACCTGGCGGCGGTCGCGCAACTCAATTTCGAGCAGCCCGACCTCGAACGCTTTCCCTGCCTGGCGCTCGCCTATCGCGCGCTGCGCGCCGGCGGCAACGCCCCGACGGTGCTCAACGCCGCCAACGAGATCGCCGTGGCGGCCTTCCTGGAAGGCGGCTTGCCCTTCCTCGCCATCGCCGACGTGATCGCGGCGACGCTCGACGCGCTGCCGGTGGCGGCGGTGCCCGACCTGAGGGCGATCCTCGCCGCGGACGCGCGCGCGCGCGCCGTGGCCCAGGATCTGGTGGCGCGCTGGCCGGCATGAGCCCCGGCGGCTTCCTCTGGATGCTCGGCGCCTTCCTGCTGGCGCTCGGCGTGCTCATCGTCGTGCACGAGCTCGGCCATTACTGGGCGGCGCGCCTGTGCGACGTCAAGATTCTGCGCTTCTCGATCGGCTTCGGCCGGCCGCTCTGGCTGCGCAGGCACGGGCGCGACGGCACCGAGTGGGCGCTCGCCGCCTTCCCGCTCGGCGGCTATGTCAAGATGCTCGACGAGCGGGAGGCCGAGGTGCCGGAGGCATTGCTCGGTGGTGCGTTCAATCGCAAGTCCGTGCGTCAGCGCTTCGCTATCGTTTCGGCCGGACCTCTGGCCAATTTTCTACTCGCTCTGGTGTTCTTCTGGCTGCTGGCAATGCTCGGCAGTGAACAGGTGAGACCCGTCATCGGCGCGGTAGAAGCAGGTAGCCTTGCCGAACAGGCGGGGCTGGCGGCAGACGAGGAAATCCTGGCCGTCAATGGCAAGCGGGTG
>JANJVS010000148.1 GCA_024709955.1 Rhodocyclaceae bacterium | reverse complement strand
TACTGCCACACCAGCGCATATTTTCGGTTTGGCAGTGGCACAAGCGTCATTGCGACCATCGTGTCTTTGGTTGTTGCAAAGTGGATATTGTGTTTACCGAAGGAGTTGGTATTAGTCGCCGGCATCGTCAGCTTTATATTTGTAGGCATATTTTCTTTGCTGACCTCCCCACTGACCGAAGGTGATCTCGAGCGGATTCAATTTGATCGGAGAACATTGCGTCATGCCGACAAAGACCAATAAACCAACAGGGGTCAGAGTGATTTGCCAATCTCGGCGCTGGCGACACGGTAAATGTCAGAAATGTCTCTGACTCCTGTAGTGCGCCTGTTAGCCCCACGTTAGGTGAGCAATTGCTTAGGGAACTGCCCAACGTAAAACAGGTGCCTGGAGAACCGAAACGCCGGTGGTTCTTCTGTCACGAAATCGACCTGGTCATCTTCGAAGACGAAGTGGGTGTCTGCGGATTTCAATTGGCCTACGACAAGCATCGGAATGAACATTCGTTCGCTTGGAGCCGAGACAGTGGTTTCACGCATTACGTCGTCGACGATGGCGAACCGTTTGCTGGTGTGAATGAAACTCCGTTCCTGTACGCCAACGGCCCATTCAAACGTGACCGCGTTCTCGAACAGTTCCTCGCTTTGGCTGCGGAGGTTCCTCCGGGCATTGCGTCCTTCGTTGAGGGGAAGCTTCGTGAGTTCAATGGCCCGCTTCTCCCCTAAGCTTTCGGTCGAGTCGCGGCTTCGCCGCTGGGACGCCGTGCCGGCGATGCCGGCCCGCCGCCCCTCACCTCCACGTTGGCCGTCACAACCATGACCCTTCCGTGTCTGCGTGATCTACCCCGACTTCTCCCCGTACTTGCGGTTGTCTGGCTCATTACTGCTTGCTTTCTCTTGCTTCAGTTGTGGCCGGACGTTCCACAATCCAAAGCTCAGTGGTTTCTGTTTGTAGGGTTGGGGCCTCCGTTATACGTTCTTGGTGAGGGGCTGTTCGCTTGGCTGTTCTCGCCCCAACACGGGAAGGCCATTTCAAGCCGCGCCTTTTCAGTCACGCGCGTTGCTGTGGCGCTACCAATCGTTCTCGCCATTTTTATTCTTTGCTGGTGGCTATCGTGGCTCGTGTCCAAGCCATAGTGCCGCCCAACTTATCATTCCACCGGGCCTTGCGCATAAATCTGCGCAAGGCCGGTGAATTCCAACCAAAGGGGTCAGGGTGATTTACAAATCTCGGCGCTGACAAGACGCTGGCCGGCTTGCCAGGCACTCAATAGTGAAACCGCAGCTGGGCGATCTGCAGGCTGTCGCCCTCGACCCGATACACCATGCGGTGCTCGTCCGTGATGCGGCGCGACCAGAAGCCCGCGAGGGCGTGTTTCAGGGGCTCCGGCTTGCCCACGCCGCCGAAAGGCTCGCGCTGCGTCGCGGATCAGCGTGTTGATCCGCTCGACCATTTTGCGGCCCTGCTTCAGAGCCGATAGGGGTCAGTGACATTTCAGTTTTGGGCCGCAAGGTCTGCGAGCCATCAGCCATCCCGTTTGCGCATGCTGGTCGGCGATGAGGACCGGCATCGGTTGTTCGGCCATCTTCTCGATGCTGGCGTCGGAGTGGTAGTCGGCATCAGTATTTGACGCAACTACGGCATAGCCGTATATTGGAATCCATGCTCACGGTTATTGAAACTCCGACGTTCGTCCGCCTCGCCAGCGACTGCTGGAACGATGAGGATCGACTCGGCTTTATCACCTTCATCGCCGGAAACCCAGAGGGTGGAGATGTCGTGCCTGGGTCCGGAGGCGTAAGAAAAGTCCGTTGGGGTAGTGCTGGTCGTGGCAAACGGGGCGGGGTGCGAGTCATTTACTTCAATCGCCTCGCCAATGGAGAAATCTGGTTGCTGCTGGTCTACGGAAAATCCGTGCGCGAAAGCATACCGGCGCATGTACTTCGTCAGATCAAAGAGGAGATCGAGAATGCCTAAAGCGAAACAGAAGCCCGTCGGCCGTCAGTCGAAAATTGACCTTGGCGCCGAACTGCTGACGTCGGTGCGTGAGATGAAGGCCGGCATTCGTGCTCGCGTCCATCGTCCCGAGATATCGGAAGTCGCTCATGCTCGCCTGGTATCGGGGCTGTCTCAAACCGCCTTCGCAACGCTGCTTGGGGTTTCCGTACGCACTCTCCAAGACTGGGAACAAGGTCGCCGCGAGCCATCTGGCGCGGCAAAAACCCTCTTCCGTGTTGCAGAACGTCATCCCGAGATCCTGCAAGAACTCGCTGCGTGAGCGAACCGGCCAATAGGGATCAGACTGATTTGAAAATCTCGGCGCCGGCGGGACGGTAACCGTCCGCCCCTATTCCGTCTTCAGCCCGAGTTCGGCGTGGCCGCCGTTGCCGAGGTAGCGCTTGAGGGCGGCGACGATGTGGGCGTCGAACTTGGTGCCGACGCCGCGGTCGATGATCTCCAGCGCCTGGGCGACGGGCATGCCCTGGCGGTAGTGGCGGTCGGCGGTGAGCGCCTCGAAGACGTCGGCGACGCTGATGATCTTGCTCATGAAGGGAATCTCGTGGTCCTTCAGGCCGCGCGGGTAGCCCGAGCCGTCGAGGTTCTCGTGGTGCGAGGCGGCGATCAGCGGCACGCTGCGGTATTTGCGCGAGAAGCGGATGCGGTCGAGGATGTCGAAGCTCATGCTGGCGTGCGTCTTCATGTGGCCGAACTCCTCGGCGTCGAGCTTGCCTTCCTTCTTGAGCACCGCGTCGTCCACGCCGATCTTGCCGTAGTCGTGCAGGATCGCCGCCACTTCCAGCAGGTCCATGTCGTGGTCCATGAATTCGAGCACGCCGGCGATGCCGCGCGCGACCTGGGCGACGCGCAGGGAGTGGCCGGCCGTCAGGCAGTCGCGCGCGTCGATCGAGGCGGCCAGCGTGTCGAGCAGGCTGCGGAACTGGCGCTCGCTTTCCTCGAACAGGATGGCGTTTTCGAGGGCGATGGCCACCGCGCCGGCGACGCAGCTCAGCAGGTCGAGATCCCCGGCCGTGAAGGTGCCGTCGCGGCGGTTGATGACCTGGATCACGCCGAGCACCTCGCCGGCCGAATCCTTGAGCGGCACGCACAGCAGGTTGCGCGTGTGGTAGCCGGTGCGCCGGTCGTGGGAGGCGTCGAAACGCGCATCGGCGTGGGCCTCGGGGATCAGCAGCGGCTCGCCGGTCATGGCGACGAAGCCGGCGATGCCGAGACGCATGTTCATCGAGATGTCGAGCCCGGCCGCGCCGTCGGCATGCACCGCCACCAGCCGGCCGTGCTCGGCGTCCACGCGGAACACCGTGGCGCGGTCGAAGTCGATCCATTTGCGCAGCGCCTCCAGCTTGTCCTCGATGGCCCGCGCGTCGATGTCGCCGTCGCCCAGGCGGGCGGCGAGCCAGTGGGCGGCGTCCTCGGCGATGGTCTCGTCCTCGGGCGTGAAGCGCCCGGAGCGCTTGTTGAGCAGTTCCAGCCCGCCGAGCACGCGGCCGTCGCCGGGCTGGACGATGGGCACCACCAGCAGGCTGTCGGTGCGGTAGCCGGTGACGCCGTCGATGTCGGCGAAGAAGAACGGGTGCTGCCAGGCGTTGAGCACGTTGAGGGTGCGCCGCTGCAGGATCGCGGTGCCGATCAGGCCCATGCGCAAGGGCACGACGATGGCCTTGTCGGCGGCGACGCCCTGGGCGAAGCAGGCGCGCAATTCCATGGTTTCGGCGTCGAGCAGGAACAGGGTGCTGCGGTCGGCGTCCATCAGCTCGCCGACGGTCTGCATCACCACGCCGGGCAGGCGCGCCATGCTGCGCTCCTGGCTGAGCCGCCGCTGGATTTCCAGCAGCAGGGCGAAATGCCTGCGGTCCTGGTCTGCCATGCCGTCTGCCCCCCCCGATGGGCAATCCCCCCTATTCACAGGAGGGGCAATCTATCATGGTTTATCGCCTTGATGCCATCGGCACATGCCGGCGGATTGGCGGCCGGCCGGCTGGCCGGGCTCCGGTATGATGCCCGCCTGCCATGGTTTCCGCCCCTCTTGCCGTCCTTTCCGGCGCCCTCGCCCGCCGCGCCGGCGCCGCCGCTGCGCTGCTGCGCGCCGCCGGCGCGCGGGAAGGCCGCGTGGTCGCCGCCGCGCTGCCCTCGGGGCCGGAACTCGCGGTGCTGATCCATGCCGCGCCGGC
>JANJVS010000062.1 GCA_024709955.1 Rhodocyclaceae bacterium | reverse complement strand
GCAGCCGCTCGCGGCGACGGCGACCAGCGCCTGGCCAGCCACGATGCGCCGCACGCTGCCGGGGTGATGGATCAGCTTTTCCATGTCATTCCTCCCATGCTTCTTCAGCCATCCGGGCAAAGCGCTCCGGGCTTTTTTGCGCGGCGAGCGCCTTGTCGATCCAGGGCACGCCGCCCGCGCGCATGCCGGCCTGGATGTCGGCGAGGATGGCGTCGATGCGGTCCCCGCAGCCTTCGGCCGGGGCGACGCGCACCGGCTGGATGTCGGCGGCGACGAGCTGCTTGATCGCCGAGGCGCCGATGGCCATGACGAAGACCGCGGCGCAGCCGGCAAGGAAATCGATCTTGGCGGCGAGCTTGTCCTCGTTGCCGTCCATCGCGGCGGCGACGAATTCGCCGACGGCGACCAGGGCGGTCTTGTCCGGGCCGACGTCGTGGATGACGAAGCCCTCGGCCGCGCCGAAGTGCTGGTTCACCCGCACGCGGTCGTCGCTGGCGAAGGCTACGCGGATCGTCGTCATGGGCGGCGCTCCCGAATCAGTGGACCAGACCAGCTGCAGCCGGCGCGTGGAATTCGCCGCGCGCTTCTTCCCGGCGCGGCCCGTCTTGCCAGAAGAGGGAGCGGTAGGGTGCGATGTCATGGTGCTGCCCCAGGATGAGGTTGGCGATGTCGAACAGGGCCTGGCGCGAGCCGCGATAGCCGACCCAGGCGCGCGCGTGACCGCCGACCCAGTCGTACTGCGGAAAGCCGGCGCGCAGCAGCGGCACGCCGAGGCGCGCGGCGGACTGGGCGGCGTGGGAGTTGGCGATCACGAGCTTGAGCGCCTGCCCGGCCGCGCCGCGTTCCAGGTCTTCGAGGTCGCCGACCGTGACGGCCGCGATGGGCAGTTCGGCCAGCCGGTCCGCCTTGACCGGCGAGACCGCGACGGGAATCTCCGCGCCGACGCCGACGAGGAAATCGGCGAAGCTGCCGAGCAGGTCCGGATCGCCGGCCAGCGCGACGGGCGCGAAGCCGAGCATGAAGTGCGCGTCCACCATCGCGTCCTGCAGCTGGGCGCGCTGGCGTTCGATCTGAGCCGGCACCGGCTTGCCGGAGATTTCGGCGAGGACCCGGGTGAAGGCGTCGCAGGCTTCCAGACCCATCAGGCCGGCGAAGCGATGGTCGGGCACGCCGGTCTTGTCCTTGAGCCTGTCGGCGGCGCGGTACAGCGAGGGACCGATCACCAGCGTCGCCGCCGCCTCGCCCAGCGTGACGATCTCCGCCGCCGGCGTGCCGCCCACCGACAGGCTGGTGAACTCGGCATCGACGAGATGGCCGTCGAGGGAATCGGCAAGGTCCGGCAGCACCACCGGACGCAGGCCGAAGGCCTCGATCCAGTCCTTGATCTGCTCGATGTCGCCGGGGGTGAGCATGGACGAGGCCAACACATTCACCTGCTTGTGGCGGCGTCCCGCCACATTCCCGTCCTGGCACCGTCCCGCCAGCGCCGACTTTTCCGGCACCAGCGTCTCGATCATCGCTTCCACCGCGAGGGCGAAGCCGGTTTCGAGGCAACCCACCGTGTCTGTGCTGTTCACCGGCACCACGTGGACGTGCGCGTATTCGGGATGGGCGGCGCGGAACTCGCGCACGCAGCGGCGGATGTCGGTGCCCTGGGTCTCGGACAGGCCCGTGGTGCACAGGCCGATCACGGCCGGGGCGTTCTTCTCGGCGATGGTGGCCAGCGCCTGCACGACGTTCTCGTCGGCGCCCATGATGGTCGCCACCTGGTCCATCGCCGTCGTCTGCAGCGGGATCGGCTCGCGGAAGTGGCGCACCAGGAAGACCTTGGCGAAGGCCGTGCAGCCCTGCGAGCCGTGCATCAGCGGCAGCGCCCGGTCGAGGCCCAGAAAGGCCAGCGCGGCGCCCACCGGCTGCGAGGCCTTGAGCGGATTGACCGCGAGGGGCTTGGGACGACGGAGGATTTCGGCCATGACAGTACGGGAGGAAAGGGTTCGCCCCTTTTCTGCAAGCGGTATGCCAGGCCAGCAACTCAATCAAATCATCGTGTTATGTATTGTCGCGCTTGTCGCAAACCCGACAATCGCTCACCGGCGCACAGTGGAAAACCGCAAGGTGCGCTTCCCCGCCGCCTGTAGGAGAATGCCTGCCGTTAACCGCCAGCCGCCCGCCCCCCATGACCGACACCATCCGCCTCGGCCTGATGCCGCCCCTCACCGGCCTGGTCGAACTCTACGGCCCCGAGATCGTGCGGGCGGCGCGCATCGCCTGCGAGGAGATCAACGAACGGGGCGGCGTGCTCGGCCGGCCGCTGGAGCTCGTCGTCGAGGACGACGGCAGCCTGCCCGACACGGCGGTGCCGGCCGCCGAGCGGCTCATCGATGAGCACGGCTGCGTCGCGCTCATCGGCAACCTGCTGTCGAACTCGCGCATCGCCGTCGCCGCCCAGGTGGCCGAGCCGCGCCGCGTGCCCTACCTCAATTTCTCGTTCTACGAAGGCAGCATCGCCGGCCGCTACTTCTTCCATTTCGCCGCCCTGCCCAACCAGCAGATCGACCGGATGATCCCCTTCATGGCGCGGCGCCACGGCCTCAAGATGTTCTTCGCCGGCAACAACTACGAATGGCCGCGCGGCTCGATCGACGCCGCCAAGCGCGCCCTGGCCCGGCTCGACGGCGACGTGGTGGGGGAGGAATACCTGCCCATCGGCGTCCACCCGGACGAGATCCGGCGCCTGCTCGACCAGGTGGCGCGCTCCGGCGCCGACGTCTTCGTCCCCTATTTCGCCGGCCGCGACCAGATCACCCTGCTGACGCGCTTCACCGAGATGGGGCTGAAACGGCGCATCGCCGTGGCGATGGGCCACTACGACGAGGCGATGGTGGGGCTGCTGCCGCCACAAGTGCGCGAGGGCTTCTATTCGAGCAACACCTACTTCATGTCGCTGGAGACGGCGGCGAACCGCCAGGTACTGCGGCGGCTCGCGCGCCAGCCGGGCGTGGACGGCATCTGGCCGCAGGGCAACGGCGTGCTGACCAATTTCGGCGAGGGCACCTACGTCTGCGTGCATGCCTTCGCCAACGCGGCCGAAACCGCCGGCAGCGTCGCGGCCGAGGCGCTGGTGGATGCCCTCGAACGCGTGCGCGTCGTCGCCCCGCAGGGCGTGGTCGAGATGGACGCGGCCACCCACCACGCCAGCGTCAACACCTGGCTGGCCCAGTGCGACGCCGACGGCAGCTTCGCCATCGTCGAGAGCTTCGGCTGCAACCGGCCGGAGATTCCCGAGCGCTACCGCGAGCAGCTGCGCGCGACGCGCCTGCACGAGTCGCCGGCCACGCCGGAACTGACGGCGCGGCTCGCCGCCGAGCTCGGCCAGGCGCGCCACAAGATCGGCACCGCCCAGCAGATACTCTCGATCGCCGACATGGCGATCATCGCCACCGACGCCAACGGCACCATCGTCGAGGCCAATCGCGGCGCGCGCCAGGTCTTCGGCTACGGCGCGGACGAGATGATCGGCCTGTCCATCCACCTGCTGGTGCCGCCGCATTTCCGCCAGCGCCACGCCGAGCTGCTGGCGGCCTTCGTCGCCGGCGAGGAAAGCGAGCGGCGCATGGCCGGCCGCAACGAGGTGTCCGGCTACCGCAAGGACGGCAGCTTCTTCCCCCTCGAAGCCTCGATCGCCAAGTTCAGGAACGGCGACGACTGGCTGCTGGTGGTCACCATGCGCGACATCACCGAGCGCAAGAAGGCCGAGGAGGAGCTGACGCGGCGCGCCACCCACGACCCGCTCACCGGCCTGCCCAACCGCGCGCTGATCCGCGAGCGGCTCGCCAGCGCGCTGCAGCGCTCGCGCCGCAGCGGCCTGGCGGTGGCGCTGCTGTTCGTCGATCTCGACGGCTTCAAGCTGATCAACGACACCCACGGCCACGAGGCCGGCGATGCCCTGCTCAAGGCCGTCGCCGCCCGCCTCCTCGAACAGGTGCGCCCCGGCGACACCGTGGCGCGCCTGGCCGGCGACGAGTTCGTCGTGCTCTGCGAGCAGGTCGAACAGCCGGCGGCGATGTCGGTGCTCGCCGAGCGCCTCAACGACACCCTGCGCCAGCCGGTGACCTGCTGCGACACGCTGTCCCTCTACGTCAGCGCCAGCATCGGAGTGGCGATCGGCGGCGGCAGCACCCATTCCGCCGACGACATGCTGCGCTTCGCCGACACGGCGATGTACGCGGTGAAGGAGAAGGGCCGCGACGGCTGGGCCTTCTTCAGCGAAGGCCTGCAGGAGCAGGCGCGCCAGCGCCTCGCCATCACCAACGGCCTGCGCCTGGCCGTGGAGCGCGACGAGCTCGCGCTGCGCTTCCAGCCCATCGTCGCCGCCGAGAGCGGCCGCATCGTCGGCGCCGAGGCGCTGCTGCGCTGGCAGCCGCCCCAGGGGGAAGTCTCCCCGGCGGTGTTCGTGCCGATCGCCGAGATGACCGGCGCCATCGTTCCCATCGGCGCCTGGGTGTTCCGCCAGGCCTGCCGCGCCGAGGCCGAGTGGCGCGCGCGCTGGGGCGCGGAAGCACCCTACGTCTCGGTCAACCTGTCGACGCGCCAGCTTTCCGAGGAAAGTCTCGCCGACGAGTTCGCCGCCATTCTCGCCGCGACCGGCGCCGATCCGGCGCGGCTACTGCTGGAAATCACCGAGACCTCGCTGATGGCCGACGTCGAGGCCAACCTGCGCGTGCTGCGCCGCCTCGCCGAACTCGGCCTGCGCGTCGCGGTGGACGACTTCGGTACCGGCTATTCATCCCTGTCCCAACTGACGCGCCTGCCGGTGGATGTGCTCAAGATCGACCGCGCCTTCGTGGATGGCCTCGACAAGAGCGAGGAAGCGCGCACCGTGATCCGCGCCGTGATCGGCCTCGGCCGCGCCCTCGGCATGAAGCTGGTGGCGGAAGGCGTCGAGACGGGCGCCCAGCATCGCGAGCTGTGCGCCTACGGCTGCGACTTCATCCAGGGCTACTACTTCCACCGGCCGCAGGATGAAGCAGCCTTCGTCGCCACCGTGGCCGGCCAGCCGCGCGACGACGCGCCCGGCGCCCAGGCGCCGCTGCATTTCGTCATCTACGTCAGCCGGGCGACGCAGCCCATGACGCCCGCGGCGCTGCGCGAACTGCTGCGCAAGTCGCGCGCGGCCAACCGCGCCGCCGGCATCTCCGGCTGTCTCATCCACCAGGACGGCGAGTTCATGCAGATGCTCGAAGGCCGACGCGAGGCCCTGCTCGCGCTGCTCGACCGAATCAAGGCCGACCCGCGCCACGCCGACCTCCGGCTGGTCATCGAGGGTCCGGCGCCGCGGCGCGTCTTCCGCGACTGGGGCATGGCGCTGCGCGACCTCGCCGCCGACGCGGGCGCGCCCGACTTCGAGCCCTGGCGCAAGCGCCGCATCGACTTCGCCGCGCTCGGCGAGGACGCGCGCGCCTGCTACAGCTTCATCACGGCCTACGCCCACGAGGGCACGGGCTGATGTCTGCGGCCGCGCACCGTGCCATCATCCGCTACGGCGAGGATCCGCAGCGGCGAGGAAAGCGTAGTTTGCTTGACCGCCCTGCTGCGCAGGGGCTTCATCAGAGCGTTTTTTGCTCGACCGCCTTGTAGCGCAGTTGTTTCATCAGCGCCGACTTTTTGCCCTAGCCGCCCTGCAGCTCCCGGTGGTAGCGCTCGATGCGCTCCACCTCGTTGCGCGAACCGAAGATCAGCGGCACGCGCTGGTGCAGGGCGGTGGGCTGGACTTCCAGCATGCGCTGCAGGCCGGTGGTGCAGACGCCGCCGGCCTGCTCGACGATGAAGCCGACCGGATTCGCCTCGTAGAGCAGGCGCAGGCGGCCGGGTTTGTTCGGGTCCTTGGTGTCCTTCGGGTACATGAACACGCCGCCGCGCGTCAGGATGCGGTAGGCCTCGGCGACCATCGAGGCGATCCAGCGCATGTTGAAGTCCTTGCCCCTGGGGCCGTTCTTGCCGGCGAGGCATTCGTCCACGTAGCGCTTGACCGGCCATTCCCAGAAACGCTCGTTGGAGGCGTTGATGGCGAATTCCTGCGTGTCGGCGGGAATCTTCATGTCCGGGTGGGTGAGGATGAACTCGCCGACCTCGCGGTCGAGGGTGAAGCCGTTCACGCCATGCCCGGTGGTGATGATCAGCAGCGTCGAAGGGCCGTAGAGGGCGAAGCCGGCGCAGACCTGCTGGGTGCCGGGCTGCAAAAAATCTTCCATGGTCGCGTCCTCGCCGGGCTTGCCGGTGCGCAGGATCGAAAAGATGGTGCCGACGGTGATGTTCACGTCGATGTTCGAGGAGCCGTCGAGCGGGTCGAACACCAGCAGGTACTTGCCGCGCTTCTTGCCCGCCGGAATCGGGTAGATGTCGTCCATCTCCTCCGAGGCCATGCCGGCGAGGTGGCCGGCCCATTCGTTCGACTTGATCATCACGTCGTTGGAAATCACGTCGAGCTTCTTCTGCACCTCGCCCTGCACGTTCTCCTCGCCGGCGCTGCCGAGCACGCCGATCAGCGCGCCCTTCGAGACGGCGTTGCTGATGACCTTGCAGGCGGTGCCGATGTCGTTGAGCAGGCCGGTGAAATCGCCGGTGGCGCCGGCGACGTGGGACTGCTCCTCGATGATGAACTGGGTCAAAGTGGTACGTCCGTCCTGCATGAAGCCTCTCCTTGTTTTTCGCGAAATGCGACGCACCGTCCGCCGCGCGCGGCGGAAAGTTCGTCCAGTTGGGGTAGGCGGAATGTAGCGGCGCACAACGATAAGCACCACTGACTTTTTCTTATCGTCTGGATAAGACAAACCTTATCCAGGACGGCGACACCAGGCCCGGAATGGCGGATGGGATGGGAACAGGGCCGACAAACCGGCGAATCTCATAAAAATACATGGTGTTATGTATCGACAGAATACCGGCCAGGACCTATCCTGCTTCGCCGCTATCAGGGATGGGGCGCAAGCGGGCGCGACGGAGTCGCGCCGGCAGCCGAGAGGGAAACCGCAATGAAAGACAAGAGCATCGTTCCGACGCAGCGCGAACGCGTGATGCGCGAAGACGACTTCATCGTGTCGAAGACCGACCCGAAGGGCGTCATCACCTACTGCAACCCGATCTTCATCGAGTTCTCGGGCTACACGGAGGAAGAGCTGCTCGGTTCGCAGCACAACATCGTGCGCCATCCGGACATGCCGCGCGCCGCCTTCAAGCTGGTCTGGGACACGATCCAGGCCGGCAAGGAGGTGTTCGCCTACGTCAAGAACATGTCCAAGGACGGCGGCTACTACTGGGTGTTCACCCATGTCGCGCCCGACTTCGGCCCCGGCGGCGCGATCGTCGGCTACACCTCGGTGCGCCGCTGCCCGCAGCGCGAGGCGATCGCCAAGATCGAGCCGGTCTACCGCCAGATGGTCCAGGCCGAAAAGGCCGCCGGCGCGCGCGACGCCATCGCGGCGGGCACCCAGGTGCTCGTCGATCTGCTGAACAAAACAGGCATGAGCTATGAAGAACTCATCTTTTCGCTTTGAGCGCCGCCATTTCGGCCTGATCCTGATCCTGCTGGCGATGCCGCTCGGCTTCTGGGCGCCCTGGGCGCCCATCGCGCCGCTGCTGCTCGCGCTGCCGCTGCTGCTGACCGGCGGCAACGGCAAGAGCGCCCTGCTCGCCGACCTCGACCGCGTGCTGACCCAGGGCCGCGACGGCGTGCTGGTGGCGCGTCTGCCCCACGAGGTCGAGGACGCCACCCTCGACACGATCCGCATCAACCTCAACTCGGTGCTCGACCAGACCGAGACCGCCTTCCGCGAGATCCTCGGCGGCATGCAGGCCACGTCCGACGGTCGCAGCTGGCGCCGGCTGCAGACCACCGGCCTGCACGGCGCCTTCAAGGACGTGCTGGGGCGCATGCAGGGCATGCTCGACCAGCTCAACGCCGCTCAGGAATCGGTGGCGCGCGAGGCCCTGCTGTCGCACATCTTCCTGCGCTCGGAACGCGGCCTGTCGCTGGCCATCGAGCACGTCAGCAGCTCGCTCACCGAGGTGGCCGCCCACTCGTCCCAGTCCGAGACCCTCGCCGCCGGCTACGCCGAATCGGCCAAGGCGATGTCCGGCGCCGCCGACCGCATGTCCGGCGCCCTCGGCCAGGCCCTGACGGCCACCGAGAACGGCAGCCACGCGCTCGCCGACCTCAACGTCAAGGCCGGCGCGATCCGGCAGCTTACCGGCCACATCGACGTCATCGCCAAGCAGACCAACCTGCTCGCCCTCAACGCCGCCATCGAGGCGGCGCGCGCCGGCGAGGCCGGCCGCGGCTTCGCCGTGGTGGCCGACGAGGTGCGCAAGCTCGCCGACCAGTCGCAGAAGGCGGCCGAGGAAATCGCCGCCGCCATCGCCGCGATGACGGCGGCCATGGACGGCGTGCTCGGCCAGATGGAGGCCATCGGCCGCTCGATGGGCGAGTCGCGCGGCATGGCCGACGACTTCTGCCAGCGGCTTTCCGGCTCGGCCGACTCGGCCGCGCTGGTCGGCCAGCTGGCCGTGTCGATCGGCCAGGGCGTCACCGCGATGCAGTCCTCGATGCAGCTCGTCTCGCTGGCGCAGAAGGCGCGCCGCGACGTCACCGCGATCCTGCACGGCAATACCGTGGACAACGAAAGCCTCTCCGACATGGAGCGCCAGGCCCTCAGCCTCGCCAGCGAACGTCACTGGATCAAGGGCAGCGCCGACCGCGAGGCGCTCATCGAGATCTACGACAATCTGTTCGCCAACATCGAAGACCAGATGCGCTGAACCATGCCCGCCGCCGGCATCGCCATTTCCAGGGAAACGAAGCCGGCCCGCGCCATCCCCACCCGTCTTTAGCTCTAAGATGTAATGCAAGTCGCGGCCCGACGGCCACGGCTCCGTCATTGCGAGAAGGGGAAGATCATGCGTATCCGGACGATGCTGTTTTCCATCTGCGCCCTGGCGACGACCGCCGGCGCGGCCGCCCAGACGATCCAGCTGGTCACGGAGGACGCCTACCCGTTCCAGTACCTGGAGAACCGCCAGCTCAGCGGCATGGCCGTCGAGGTGGTCGCCGAGATGTTCAAGCGCGCCGGCGTCGCGCACAACGACGAGATGCTGTCGTGGAAGGACGCCTACGACCGCGCCCGGCTCTATCCGAACACCTGCGTCTACAGCACCGCGCGCACCGAGAACCGCGAGCGCCTGTTCAAGTGGATCGGCCCGATCGTCGAGAACAAGTGGGCAGCCTTCGCCAAGAAGGGCTTCGCCGGCAAGCTGGAAAAACCGGCCGACTTCAAGGCCTATCGCGTCGGCGTGCTCAAGGGCGACGCCAAGGAGCGCTACCTGCAGGATCTCGCCGTCGCCTTCCGCGTTCCCGAGAGCGACGATGCCGCCAATGCGCGCAAGCTCACCCTCGACCGCATGGCGCCGGACAAGATCGATCTCTGGGTGACCGGCTACTACACCGGCCTGCACGCCGCGAAAAAGACCGGTGTCACCGACATCGAGCCGGTCTGGGTGTTCCAGACCTCGCACAACTACCTGGCCTGCCATCCGGGCATCGACGCGGAAACCGCGCGCAAGCTGCAGGCCGCCCTCGACGCGATGAAACAGGACGGCACGCAGGCCGCCATCGTCGGGCGCCACGAGCGCCAGCTGCTCGCCCCCTGAAACGCCGGCGGACACGCCCGGAAGCCCCTGCCGGGAAGCTCCGGCGGTCCGCACGCGCCGCGCCCTGCTCCCAGGCCTGTGGGGGTTTCCGGACAACCGGCCTGGATGTTTCGGGGCGGCGGGACGGCGGCCATTGCCATCTATGCATTTAGGAATATCATGAGTGCTGAGGAGTTCTTCCTCTATCCGGTCGTCCGATGCCCTCCATGCTCCGCGCCCTCCGTCGCTGGTTCATGTCGCTGCCCGCGCGGCCCGGTTTTCGCCTGCTGTTCGTCAGCGCGCTGATTCCGGGCATGCTCGCCGGCGCGGTGCTGTTCCATGACATCCAGCAGAACGAACGGCGGCACGCGGAAGAGGACATCCTGCGGACGGCGCGCGCCCTGCAACAGGCGATCGATTCGGAGTTGATCAAGGCCCAGGCGACGGCGCAGACGCTCGCCCGCTCGGATCATCTGGCGACGGGAGACCTCGCCGCCTTTTACCGTCAAGCCGGCGAGGTGATCCAGGCGACACGGGCGGGTCTCAATTTCGTCCTCAGCGACACGAGCGGACAGCAGGTCGTCAATACGGCGCGGCCGCATGGCGATCCCTTACCCCGGCACGGCAATCCCGAACTGCTGAACCGCGTCCTGCAGGGCGGGCGACCCGCCATCGGGGATTTGTATATCGGCGCGGTGCTGAAACGGCCGCTCTTCAGCATCGACGTGCCCGTGGTCGCGGACGGCGGGATCGCCTACGTGCTGAGCATCGGACAGCTGCCGGAGCACTACAACAGGCTATTGCTTGAGCAGGATCTGCCGTCGGGCTGGATCGTCGCCGTGCTGGATACCCGGGCCACCGTGGTTGCCCGCAACCTGAATCCCGAACAGATGGTCGGCAAGCAGGCGACGCCCGACCTGCGGGAGCGCATGCGGCACCAGGCCGAGGGCACGCTGGACAGCCGCACGCTCGAAGGCACCCCCTCGTTCATCGCCTTCAGCCGCTCGGCCACCACCGGCTGGACCACCGTGGTCGGCATGACGCAGGATGTCCTGTACGCCAATCTGCGACGCCCCCTGGCCATGGCCGGGCTGACCGTTCTGGCGTTTCTCTGCGGCGGCCTGCTGCTGGCCTGGTTTTTCGGCCGGCATGTGCGCCAGGCGCTCGAAAACCTGGGGGCGGCCGCCGAGGCCGCCGCGCGCGGCGACCGCGACGCCAGGGCGCCGGTGGCGGGTCTGCGGGAAATCGCCCGTCTGGCGGACCAGTTCAACCACATGCAGGACGCGCGCAGGCAGGCCGAGGAGGACCTGCGCAAGAGCGAGGCGAACCTGAACGAGGCGCAGCGCATCGCCAAGGTGGGTCACTGGGAGCTCGACCTCGTCGGCGACAAGCTGGTCTGGTCGGACGAAATCTTCCGCATCTTCGAGATCGACAAGACGCATTTCCCGGCCGACTACGACGCCTTCCTCGCCGCCATCCACCCCGACGACCGCGCAATGGTCGCCAGCGCCTACGCAGCGTCGCTGAAAACGCATGCGCCCTATGGCATCACGCACCGGCTGCTCATGCCCGACGGCCGCATCAAGCATGTGCATGAGGAATGCGAGACCGTGTTCGCGGCCGACGGCCGTCCGCTGCGCTCGGTGGGTACCGTGCAGGACATCACCGAGCGCAAGCTGGCCGAACTCGAACTCGAACAATACCGGCGCCACCTCGAAGACCTGGTGGCGGAGCGCACGCGGGCGCTGGAGGCCGCCAAGGAAAGCGCCGAGGCGGCCAACCGCGCCAAGAGCATCTTCCTCGCCAACATGAGCCACGAACTGCGCACGCCGATGAACGCCATCATGGGCATGACCGGCCTCGCCCTCCGCCATGCCGAGGACCCCAGGCTCAAGGACCAGCTCGGCAAGATCGATCAGGCCTCGCGGCATCTCCTGCACGTCATCAACGACATCCTCGACATCTCCAAGATCGAGGCCGACCGGCTCGCCCTCGAACGGACCGGCTTCCGGCTCGGCGAGATCGTCGAGAACCTGCTCAGCATGATCGGCGCCAAGGCCAGGGAAAAAGGCCTCGACTTGCGCGTCGATCTCCCTCCCGGCCTGGCGGAGCGGTGGCTGATCGGCGATCCGCTGCGGCTCGGGCAGGTCCTGCTCAATCTCGCCGGCAATGCCGTCAAGTTCACCGAGCGCGGCTCCGTCGCGCTGCGCGTCAGGCCGGTCGAGGAAACGGCGGCGGACCTGCTGCTGCGCTGGGAAGTGGCGGACACCGGCATCGGCATCCCCGCCGAATACCTGCCGCGGCTGTTTACCGCCTTCGAGCAGGCCGACGGCTCGATGACGCGAAAATACGGCGGCACCGGCCTCGGCCTGGCGATCAGCAAGCGCCTGGTCCACATGATGGGCGGCGAGATCGGCGTGGAAAGCGCGCCGGGAGCGGGCAGCACCTTCTGGTTCACCGTGCGGCTCGCCCAGACGGCCGCGGCCACCGTCGCGCCGGCGCCGACGTCCCGCCGGCGGCCGGCCGACGAGCGCCTGCTCGACGAGCATGCCGGCGCGCGCATCCTGCTGGCGGAGGACGAGCCGATCAACCAGGAAGTTTCGCGCGGTCTCCTGGAAGAGGCCGGCCTCGCCGTCGACCTGGCCGAGGATGGCGCGCGCGCCGTCGAGCTGGCGCGGCAAACCCGCTACGACCTGATCCTGATGGACATGCAGATGCCGAAGCTCAACGGCATCGACGCCGCCCGCGCCATCCGCGGCATGGGCGCCGCCGGGCCCAATGCCGGCACGCCGATTCTCGCCATGACCGCGAACGCCTTCGACGAGGATCGCCAGGCCTGCCTCGCCGCCGGCATGAACGACCACATCGGCAAGCCGGTCGATCCCGACCAGCTCTACGAAACACTGCTGAAGTGGCTGGCGCGGGCGCGCGGCTGAGAGTCTGGCGCGACCATTCGCGCGGGCGCGCCGGGCCTGGCGATATTCACCGTCCCACGAGCGCCGACTTTATGCGCTCAGCGCATCGCCGACCTGCCGCGTCGCCCAGGGCGCGGGCTTCCTGACCGCCGGCCAGACCGGGCTTTCGATGGAGAGGGCAAGCTGCCTGGCCAGTTCGACCATGCCGGCGTAGCCGGCGTAGCCGAACTCGCGTTCCTGGTTGATGTCGAGGAAGGGGATGCGCGCCTTGAGCGCCGTGTAGAGGTTGCGGCCGCCGGCGATCAGGATGTCCGCCTTGAGATCCTTGTAGGCGCCGAGCAGGCCCTTCGGGCTGCCGTCGTCGATCATCAGCGCGTCCGGCCCCATGATCTCGCGGATGCGCGCCTTGTCCTCTTCGGTGGATTTCTTGGTGCCGGTGGCGACCACGGTCATGCCGAGGTCCTGCAGCGCGGAGACGATGGACCAGGACTTGACGCCGCCGGTGTAGAGCAGCACGCGACGGCCCTTGAGACGCGCGCGCCAGGGTTCGAGCGCGGCGTTGGCCTTGGCCTCTTCTTCGGCGATCAGCGCCTCGGCGCGGGCGGCGAGGTCGGGGTCGTTCAGCACGCGCGCGAAATCGCGCAGGGACTGGGAGGTGTCGGCGACGCCGTAGAAGCTGCCTTCGAACCAGGGCACGCCCCATCGGCTTTCGAGTTTTCTGGCGACGTTGAGCAGCGCCTTCGAGCAGACCACCATGGTGGCCGCCGCCCGGTGCATGGCCTGCAATTCGCGGAAGCGCGCGTCGCCGGAGAGGTTGCCGACGATACGCAGGCCGAGCCGGTCGAACAGCGGCGCGACATGCCAGAACTCGCCGGCGATGTTGTATTCGCCGACGAGGTTCACGTCGTGGATGCGCGTGCCGGGCGGAAACTGGGCGCGCACGGCGGCCGACACCGGCTCGGGTTCGCGCGTGCCGATCACATGCTTGAACATCGCCTCGCCAGCGAGGCGGTTGCCCATGTTCTTGGTGCCGTAGAAGCCGGCGGCATCCACCGGGATCACCGGCAGGCCGAACTGCTCGGACGCGGCCTTGCAGAGCGCCTCGAAGTCGTCGCCGATCAGCGCGGTGACGCAGGTCGCATAGACGAAGACGGCCGCGGGCCGGTAGGTCTCGACGGCCTGCTTGATCGCCAGGAACAGGCGCTTCTCGCCGCGCCCCATGATCACGTCGGTTTCCGACAGGTCGGTGGTCATGCCGATCTTGTAGAGCGTCGGTCCGGAGGAGCGCGTGCCCCGGTTGTCCCAGGAATTGCCGGCGCAGGCGATCGGGCCGTGCACGATATGGGCGACGTCGGCGATGGGCAGCAGGGCGATCTGCGCGCCGTCGAAGGCGCAACCTCCGGCGGTCGCACCGGGTTTCGGACGCGCACAGCCGGATTTCTCCTTGGCGCCGATGTGATTATGGGCGCAGGCGGGTTCGTTCAACAGGGCGGCGATTTCGGTGGCGGCTTTCATGCCCTTTCTTGTGCAAGCCGCATGCCACCAGACAACCCCATGATTGCATTGACAAACCACGACATCTCGGCTTGTCGCGTTTGCGACAAAACGGCGAGCCGGAACGGCCGCAAGGCCGGGCGGCCCGGCGCGAATCCGCGCCAGACCGGGGATGGCATGCGGTTTGCACCACCGGGGCATGCCACCCCCGACGGAGATGCCGAGATGAACGCACGCCTGGAACCCGCGAACCGCGTCGACGACGAATTCGACGATATCGTCCTGTTGCTGCTCGACCACCGCGCCCGCGCCGACGCGGATTCGGAGCTGCTCTGCCACACCATCGCCATGGCGGCGCTGGGCGACAACCATCTCTGGCAGGACATGGGCTTCGCCAGCCGCAAGGAGCTTTCCGCCCTGATGCGCGAGCATTTCCCCGCGCTGGTGGCGAAGAACGTCGACGACATGAAGTGGAAGAAATTCTTCTACCGCCAGCTCTGCGAACGCGCCGAGGTGCCGATCTGCAAGTCCCCGCACTGCGCCGCCTGTTGCGACCATCACCTCTGCTTCGGCGCGGAGGATGCCTAGATGCGCATTGACTTGCCCATGCCCGCCTCGTTATATTCGCCCATACATAACGAGGCAAGCGGAAAAACATGGACAAACAGCTCAAGCCGCGCCTGCGCATCCTGCTGGGCGCCGACATCGCCATCGGTCCGGGCAAGGCCGACCTGCTCGACGCGGTGGCGCGCAGCGGCTCGATCGCGGCGGCGGCGCGGGAGATGGGCATGTCCTACCGGCGTGCCTGGCTGCTGGTGGATACCATGAACCGCTCTTTCCGCACGCCGCTGGTGGAAACGGCCAAGGGCGGCACCAGCGGCGGCGGCGCGCGCGTCACCGAATTCGGCCTGGACGTGCTGTCGCGCTATCGCGCCATGGAACTGACCGCCGCCGCCGCGGTGGCCGCCGAGATGCGCGAATTCACCAAGCTGCTCGCTACCTGAGACGCACGGGCGGATGCCGCCGGTTCCCGCCAATCGCTATATTCTTTCGAACATATCGCACCCATGAAGACTCTGATCCGCCTTCTGCTGCTCGCCGCCTGCCTCGGCCTGCCTGCGCACCCGGCGCTTGCCGAACAGATCACCATCGCCGCCGCCGCCGACCTCAAGTTCGCGCTGGAGGAAATCGTCGCCGTCTTCAGGCAGGCCCATCCCGGCGACGCGGTGGATACCGTCTACGGCTCGTCGGGCAAGTTCCACGCCCAGATCCAGCAGGGCGCGCCCTACGACCTGTTCTTCTCCGCCGACATCCAGTACCCGCGGATCCTCGCCCGGGAAGGCCTTGCCGCTTCCGAGGTCAAACCTTACGCCCTCGGCCGCCTGGTGCTGTGGAGCGCCACGCGCGACGCCAGCAAGATGTCGCTGGCCGATCTGGCCGATCTGGCCGATCCGACCATCCGCAAGATCGCCATCGCCAATCCGAAGCACGCGCCCTACGGCAAGCGCGCCGAAGAGGCGCTGCGTGCCGCCGGCCTGTGGGACAGACTGCAGGATCGCCTGGTCATGGGCGAGAACATCGCGCAGACGGCGCAATATGTGCAAAGCGGCAACGCCGACATCGGCATCATCGCGCAGGCGCTCGCGCTGAACAAGGAACTGGCCGCGCGGGGTGGCCATGCATTGGTTCCCGACAAGCTGCATCAGCCGCTTGAGCAGGGCTTCGTCGTCACCCGGCGTGCCGCCGACAGCAAACTGGCAAGACAGTTTGCCGACCACATGGGCAGCCCGGAGGCGCGGCGCATCATGGTGCGCTACGGCTTCGTGCTGCCGGGCGAGGCGACGGGCAGGTAGGCCATGCCGAGCCCTGCCGACTGGTCCGCCATCTGGCTGACCCTCAAGCTCGCCGGCCTCACCACCGCGATCCTGCTCGTGGTGGGCACGCCCATCGCCTGGTGGCTGGCGCGCACGCGCTCCTGGTGGAAGGGGCCGGTGGGCGCGGTCGTCGCGCTGCCCATCGTGCTGCCGCCGACGGTGCTCGGCTTCTATCTGCTCATCGTCATGGGGCCGCACGGCCCGGTCGGGCAATTCACGCAGTGGGCCGGCATCGGCCTGCTGCCATTCAGCTTCGCCGGCCTGGTCGTCGCTTCGGTGTTCTATTCGCTGCCCTTCGTCGTCCAGCCGATCCAGAACGCCTTCGAGGCCGTCGGCGAGCGGCCGCTGGAAGCCGCCGCCACCCTCGGCGCCAAGCCGCTCGACGCCTTCTTCACGGTCGCCGTGCCGCTGGCCAAGCCCGGCTTCCTCACCGCCACCGTGCTCGGTTTCGCCCACACCGTCGGCGAATTCGGCGTGGTGCTGATGATCGGCGGCAACATCCCGGACAAGACGCGCGTGGTCTCGGTGCAGATCTACGACCACGTCGAGGCGCTCGAATACGCGCAGGCGCACTGGCTGTCCGCCGGCATGGTGGTCTTCTCATTCCTCGTGCTGGCGGCGCTCTACACACTCAACCCAACCGGGAAACGGCCATGATCGAGGCCCGCTTCAAGCTCGACTATCCGGGCTTCTCCCTCGACGTGGATCTGTCTCTGCCGAGCCGGGGCATCACCGCGCTGTTCGGCCATTCCGGCTCGGGCAAGACCACGCTCTTGCGCGCCATCGCCGGGCTGGAGCGCGTGCCCGGCGGCCGGCTGATCTGCGACGGCGAGACCTGGCAGGAGGGCGATTTCTTCCTGCCGACCCACCGGCGCCCGATCGGCTACGTGTTCCAGGAAGCCAGCCTGTTCCCGCACCTCACGGTACAGGGCAACCTCGACTACGGCAGCAAGCGCGCGACTCACCGTCCCGCCAGCGCCGACATTTTGAGCCCCCCTCGCTCGCAAAACCAGCTCGCTGCCCCCCACGGGAGCGGCGTCGGCTTGGGACGGCCCGGCGCCGACTTTGCGCGCCTCGAGCGCATCGTCGACCTGCTCGGCATCGGCCACCTGCTCGACCGCAAGCCCGACCGCCTCTCGGGCGGCGAGCGCCAGCGCGTCGCCATCGCCCGCGCCCTGCTGGCGCGGCCGCGCCTGCTGCTGATGGACGAGCCCCTCGCCGCCCTAGACCTGGCGCGCAAGGAGGAGATCCTGCCCTACCTCGAACAGCTGCACGAGGAACTGGATATCCCGCTGCTCTACGTCAGCCACGCGCCGGACGAGGTGGCGCGGCTCGCCGACCACCTGGTCGTGCTCGACGCCGGCCGCGCCCTCGCCAGCGGGCCGCTGACCGAGACCCTGGCGCGCCTCGACCTGCCGATCCGCCTGGGCGAGGACGCCGGCGTGGTGCTCGACGTCACGGTCGCGGCGCACGATGCGCAATGGCACCTGGCGCGCGTCGACTTCCCCGGCGGCGGGCTCTGGGTGCGCGACAAGGGCATCCCCGTCGGCCGCCATGTGCGCGTGCGCATCCTCGCCCGCGACGTCAGCCTCGCCCGCGAACGCATCGAAGGCAGCAGCATCGTGAACTCGCTGCCCGCCACGGTGACGGCCCTGGGCGACGACGCCCATCCCGCCCTCTGCCTGGTGCGCCTCGATTGCGGCGGCGTGCCGCTGCTGGCGCGCCTGACGCACCGCTCCGCCGCCGCCCTCGGCCTCGCGCCGGGCCTGGCGGTCTGGGCGCAGATCAAGGCCGTCGCCCTGATCGGCTGACGCCTTCCGACAATCCTTGCGGGAAACCCGACATGCACGACATCGCCATCGACTTCGCCAGCGCGGACGACCTGCCGGCCATGGCCGACCTGCTGCACGAGTTGTTCTCCCTCGAAGCCGACTTCCGGCCCGAGCGCGACAGGCAGCTCGCCGGCCTGCGGCTGATCCTCGCCAACCCCGCCCTCGGCCGCCTCTTCGTGCTGCGCGCGAATGGGCAGGTAGCGGGCATGGCGAATGCCTTGATCACCGTCAGCACCGCGCGGGGCACGCCGGTGCTGCTGCTGGAAGACGTCATCGTCGGCCGCGCCTGGCGCGGCGGCGGCCGCGGCCGGGCGCTGGTCGAGCATGTCTGCGCCTGGGCGCGGTCGCAGGGGATGAGCCGCGTCACGCTGCTGGCGGACCGGGACAACGCCTCCGCCCTCGCCTTCTACGAGCAGCTCGGCTTCTCGCCCTCGGCGATGGTGGTGCGGCGCCGCGAGCTTTGATCGGGCACGACACGCGGGAATCAGGCGTGGGCGAGACGGTCCGCGCCGCCACAGAACCGCGGCGGCGTAAAATATATCTTTTTTACTAGACTAAACAACATGTCCGTCACCCCGACCTTCAGCCCCGAAATCGTCGCCGACCTCGGCGATGCACTCAACGCCCACCCGCTCTACGCCCAGGTGCGCAGCCTCAACGACCTGCGCGCCTTCATGGCGCACCACGTCTATTCGGTGTGGGATTTCATGTCCCTGCTCAAGTGCCTGCAGGGCCACATCGCGCCCACCGCGATCCCCTGGAAACCGCGCGGCAGCGCCGAGGTGCGCTTCTTCATCAACCAGATCGTCGTCGGCGAGGAATGCGACGACGGCCTGCCCGACGCCGCCGGCAACCCGACCCACGCCAGCCACTTCGAGCTCTACTGCGACGCCATGCGCGAAATCGGCGCCGACCCCGCGCCGGCCATGCGCTTCGCCGAAGTCGCCGCCGACGCGGGCTTCGAGGCCGCGCTGGCGCTGAACCTCGCGCCGCCCGCCGCCGCGGCCTTCATGCGCTCCACCTTCGGCTTCATCGCCAGCGGCAAGCCCCACGTCGTCGGCGCCGCCTTCGCCCTCGGCCGCGAACACATCATCCCGGCGATGTTCCGCGCCCTGCTCGCCGGGATGGGCATCGACGCCAAGGCCGCGCCGGCCTTCCACTTCTACCTCGAACGCCACATCCACCTCGACGAGGACTTCCACGCGCCCCTCGCGCTGCGCATGGTCAATGAACTCGTCGGCGGCGACGCGGCGAAACTCGCCGAGGCCAATGAAGCCGCGCGCCAGGCGGTGCGGGCGCGCATCGGCTTCTGGGACGGCGTGCGCCAGGCGCTGCCGGCCCGCTGATTCAGGCGGGCAAAGTCGGCGCCGGCGGGACGGTGCCCGCGCCGCGCCGCATGCGCCGGTAAAGCGTGTTGCGGCTGATGCCGAGGCGGCGCGCCGCCTCGGACATGTTGCCGCGGCTGGCGACGATGGCGCGCGCCATGGCGGCTTCCGACAGCGCCTGCAGGTTCTCCCCCGCCGGCGCCGCCTCCACCGGCGCGCGCGGCGCCGGCTGTTGCAGCTCGGCGGCGAGATCGTCGGGCAGGTGCCGCCAGCCGATGCGCGTCTCGTCCGCGTCGAGCAGCGCGCAGGCGGTGCGCAGCGCGTTGGCCAGCTGGCGCAGGTTGCCCGGCCAGGCGTGGGCGGCGAAGGCGGCGGCCACGGCGGGGTCGAGGCCGATGTCCCGGCCCGGCGCGATGTCGGCGAGCAGGCGCGCCGTCAGCGCCGCGAAGTCGCCGCGTTCGCGCAGCGGCGGCAGCGTCAGCGCCAGGCCGTTGATGCGGTAGTAGAGGTCGGCACGGAAGCGGCCGGCCGCCATCTCGGCCTTGAGGTCGCGGTGCGTCGCGCAGATCAGCACGAAATCCACCGGCACCGGCCGACCGCCGCCCACCGGCACCACCTCGCGCTCCTGCAGCACGCGCAGCAGGCGCGCCTGCTGCGCCGGCGGCATGTCGCCGATCTCGTCGAGGAACAGGGTGCCGCCGTCGGCGGCGCGGATGCGGCCCGGGCTGCCCTCCTTGCGCGCGCCGGTGAAGGCGCCGGGAGCGTGGCCGAACAGCTCGGCCTCGATCAGATGCTCGGGCAGGGTCGCGCAGTTCACGGCGACGAAGGGCTTGCCGCGCCGCGGACCGGAAGCATGGCAGGCCTGGGCGAAGAGTTCCTTGCCGGCGCCGGTCTCGCCCAGCAGCAGCAGGGCGATGGGCTTGTCGAGCACGCGGCGCGCCTTGTCGATGGCGGCCCGCAGGCGCGCATCGCCGCCGTCGAGCGCCGCCAGCGCATCGGCCGGCGCCGGCGGGGCGGATGTCGTCGCCGGCACGACGACGCGGCGCGCGGCGCGGCCCGGCTCGACGCGCACGAACAGGCGCGCGCCGCCGCGATGCCGCGCCGGCATCGCCTCGCCGCCGCGCCGGCGGTCCCAATCGACGAGCTCGGCCGCCTGCAGCCGCAGCACGCGGGCGATCGGCGTCGCGCCGAGGTCGGCCGGGCTCAGCCCGAGCAGGCCGAGGCCCGCCGGATTGGCGCCGACGATCCAGCCGTCGTCCGAGAGGGCGACCACGCCTTCGGCGACGGTGCCGATGCCTTCGGCGAGCGGATGGAAACGCAGGCGCAGGGCCTCGCCGTGGCGCGCGTCGAACAGGCGGTTCTCGATCATCTGCGCCGCCGCGCGCACCAGGCCGAAGGTGTGCGGATGGCGGCCGCGCTGGTCGCCGGAGATGTCGAGCACGCCGAGCAGGCGCCCGTCCGGCGCCGTCACCGTGGCGGCCGCGCAGGTGAGGAAGCCGTTGCGTTCGAGATAGTGCTCGGCGCCATGCACGACCACCGGACAGGCCTCGGCGAGCGCGGTGCCGATGGCATTGGTGCCGCGGTGCCGCTCGTGCCAGGAGGCGCCGCGCATCAGCGCGACGCGCTCGGCGCGGCCGAGGAAATCCGCGTCGCCGAGGGTCTGCAGCAGCACGCCGCGGTCGTCGGCGAGGATCACCATGCTGCCGGAATCGCGCGTCTGGGCATGCAGGTATTCCATGACCGGCCGCGCGTGGGCGACGAGTTCTTGCTGACGCTCGGCGGCGCGCGCGAACTGGAAGCCGTCGAGCTGGGGCGCCTCGGGCAGGCGGCCGACGGGGGCGAGGCCGGCCGCGAGGCAGCGGCGCCAGGAGCGCGCCACGGCGGGACCGACGAGTTCGGCGGGCGGCGCCTCGCCGCGTTCGATGAGCAGATGGCGCGCCTGCCGCAAGGCCGCGCCGTTGGGCGTGGACAACATGAGTCTCTCCTCCGGAATGGCGCCCGCTCTGCGGCCGGCGTCCTTGGCTTGCCACCATACGCCCCGGCGCCGGCGGGTGCAAGACTTCGGCGCCGGGTCCGCCAGCGGCTGTGTCAAATCGTGACAGTGTGCCGAAACGACGCGTCCCTCAGCGCGTCCGTCGGCGCGGGCCGCGCGGAACCAAAACCCAGAAAATCATGCAGTTGGCGCCAAAACCCGGACCTGGCACGGTCCCTGCGCCTTGGGAGCCAGGCACGGCGGCCTGCCGCGCCAGCACACTAACAGGAGGAGATTTCCATGATTTACGCCGCACCCGGCGCCGCCGGCGCCAAGATCAACTACAAGGCCCGCTACGACAACTTTATCGGCGGCAAGTGGACGCCGCCGGTCAAGGGCCAGTATTTCGACGTCGTCACGCCGATCACCGGCAAGGTCTACACGCAGGCGGCGCGCTCCGGCGCCGAGGACATCGAACTGGCGCTCGACGCCGCCCACGCCGCCAAGGATGCCTGGGGCAAGACCGCGCCCGCCGAGCGCGCCAACATCCTGCTCAGGATCGCCGACCGCATCGAGGCCAGCCTCGAACTGCTGGCCTACGCCGAGACGGTGGACAACGGCAAGCCGATGCGCGAGACGCTCAACGCCGACATCCCGCTGGCGGTCGACCACTTCCGCTACTTCGCCGGCTGCGTGCGCGCCCAGGAAGGCGGCATCAGCGAGATCGACCACACCACCGTCGCCTACCACTTCCACGAACCGCTCGGCGTGGTCGGTCAGATCATCCCGTGGAACTTCCCGATCCTGATGGCGGCGTGGAAGCTCGCGCCCGCGCTCGGCGCCGGCAACTGCGTGGTGCTCAAGCCCGCCGAGTCGACGCCGATTTCGATCCTGGTCCTGGTCGAGCTGATCGCCGACCTGCTGCCGCCGGGCGTGCTCAACATCGTGAACGGCTACGGCCGCGAGGCCGGCATGCCGCTCGCCACCAGCAAGCGCATCGCCAAGATCGCCTTCACCGGCTCGACCACCACGGGCCGCGTCATCGCCCAGGCGGCGGCCAACAACCTGATCCCGGCCACCCTGGAACTCGGCGGCAAGTCGCCCAACATCTTCTTCGCGGATGTCATGGATGCCGACGACGGCTTCCTCGACAAGGCCATCGAAGGCCTCGTGCTGTTCGCCTTCAACCAGGGCGAGGTATGCACCTGCCCGAGCCGCGCGCTGATCCAGGAATCGATCTACGACAAGTTCATGGAGCGCTGCCTGAAGCGCGTCGCCGCCATCAAGCAGGGCAACCCGCTCGACACCGAGACGATGATCGGCGCGCAGGCCTCGAAGGAGCAGCTCGCCAAGATCACCTCCTACCTCGACCTCGGCAGGCAGGAAGGCGCGCAGGTGCTGATCGGCGGCGCGCCGGCGCAAATGGACGGCGAGCTGGCCGGCGGCTATTACGTGCAGCCCACGCTGTTCAAGGGCCACAACAAGATGCGCATCTTCCAGGAAGAGATCTTCGGCCCGGTGCTCGCCGTGACCACCTTCAAGGACGAGGCCGAGGCGCTCGCCATCGCCAACGACACGCTGTACGGCCTCGGCGCCGGCGTCTGGAGCCGCGACGGCAACGTCGCCTACCGCATGGGGCGCGCCATCCAGGCCGGCCGCGTGTGGACCAACTGCTACCACGCCTACCCGGCCCACGCGGCCTTCGGCGGCTACAAGGAGTCCGGCATCGGGCGCGAGACCCACAAGGTCATGCTCGACCACTACCAGCAGACCAAGAACCTGCTGGTCAGCTACGCCGAACAGAAGCTCGGCTTCTTCTGATTCCTCCTCCGCGCAACGCGGGTTCAGGGGCAGGCCCGCCAGGGCCGCGCCCCTGTTTTTCCAAGGGAGACGCACATGGTCGAACGAGTCGTTGCCACCCCCGCCGCGCTCGAACTGATCGAGTTCCTCAAGCGCAAGCACGGCGGCGCGCTGATGTTTCACCAATCCGGCGGCTGCTGCGACAACAGCGCCGCCAACTGCCTGCTGCCGGGCGAGATCCTGATCGGCGCCGGCGACGTCCGCCTCGGCGACATCGGCGGTTGCCCTTTCTACATCGGCAAGGCCCAGTACGAGACCTGGAAGCACACCCAGCTCATCATCGACGTCATCGACGCCCACGGCGGCGGGACCTTCTCCCTCGAAGGCCCCGAAGGCAAGGCCTTCCACACGCGTTCGCGCCTGTTCACCGAAGCGGAACTGGCCGAACTCGGCGCCGCGGGCGCGGACCGAGGCTGAGCCGCCGCGGCGAAATGCCGCGGCAAGCCCCCCCCCTGCGGACTGCCGCGGCCTCTGCAAGAGGGAATTCCTCGCATTTAGCCATTAACTGCTATCGATTACACGCAACACCTTACAAAAGGATAATTCCAACGTGCTAGACTGAATACCAAAACATGCGTAGATTCATGCGCCAAAGGCCGTAGAGCTGGGGGAGGTTCGATGAAGTTGTCGCTGCGGGCGGGCGGAAGCGTCGTCCTGTTGCTGTGGCTGTGTCTCGTCGCGTGGATCGGCTTCGATCTGCGCAACTCGCTGTTGCGCGAACGGGCCAACGCCGCCCAGGTCGCCGGCACCCTGGCGCGGGTGCTGGAAAGCCATCTCCAGTCCACGGTGCAGAAGATCGACCTGCGTCTCGCCGAATTCCTCGACCACCATAGCCGGGACATCGTGGGGCGGGCGCCGCGCCGCCAGGTCGAGCCGGAGCTGGCCGAGTTCCTCGCCCTGTTTCCCGAGGCCCTGGGCTTCCGCGTCGTCGACGCGGCGGGCGATTTCATCTACGACGCGTCCGGCACGCTGTCCGGCGCCAACGTGGCGGACCGCTCGTTCTTCCAGAGGCTGCGCGACGACCCCGCCGCCGGGCTCGTCATTTCCGAACCGATCGAATCGCGCCTGACGAAGGACTGGGTGATCGTCCTCGCGCGCCGCATCGACGATGCCGCCAGCAACTTCGGCGGCGGGCTCCTGATCCCCCTGCGCACCGGTTTCTTCGAGCAGTTCTACGGCCGGCTCGATGTCGGCGCCCGGGGCGTCATCGCGCTCTGGAGCGAAGACATGGAACTGGTCGCGCGCTGGCCGCGGCAGGACGGCTGGCGCGGCAGGAAGCTCGAAGGCACCCCCATCCCGCGGCTACTCGCGGCCGGCGAGCTCACGGGCAGCTTCAGCCGCAACGGCCAGTTCGACCAGCTGCGCCGACAGGTCGCCTTCCGCAAGGTGGCGGGCCTGCCCTTCGTGATCACCGTGGGTCTCGCCGAGAAGGAGTTTCTCGCCGAGTGGTACCGGCGCGCCATCACCTACACCCTGCTCGGCATGATCCTCACCCTGGCCCTGATCGCCCTCGGTCGCGGCTGGGTGCAGAGCCATGCCCGCGCCACGGAACTCGCCAGGCGCATGACCGAGGCCTATCGCGCCAAGGAGCAGGAGGGCCGCGCGCTGATCGACGCCATCCCCGATCCGGCCTGGCTGGTCGATACCGACGCCCGCCTCCTCGCCGTCAACGAGGCCTTCGGCCGCATGGTCGGCCAGCCGATGGACGCCCTGATCGGCCAGACCACCTTCGACCTGTTCCCCGCCGAAACCGCCGAGCGCCTGCGCGCCGCCCAACTGCGCGTCTATGCGGAGAACGCCCCGGTGCGCGAGGAGCTCTGGTTCGATACCGGCAAGGGGCGGCGTCCCTACGAGTTCCTGCGCGTGCCGGTGTATGGCGCGGACGGCAAGCCGCGCGGCATCGCCGGCGTCGCCTGGGACATCTCGCTGCGCGTCGAGGCCGAGCGACGCCAGCGCCTCGTCGCCCAGGTGTTCGAGAACAGCAACGAGGGATTGCTGATCCTCGACGCGGAACGCCGGGTCGTGCTCTGCAACCGCGCCTTCGAGCGGACCAGCGGCTACGCGCTGGCCGAGCTGGTCGGGCGCGACCCCGCCTTTCTCGCCTCGGCGCAGCACGAAGAAGGCTTCGACCGGCGCATCCAGGGCGAGGTCCTGACCGCCGGCCACTGGCGCGGCGAGATCTGGCTGAACGCCAAGTCGGGCCGCGACCTGCCGCTCTGGTGCAACATCAGCGTCATGCTCGACGAGCAGGGCCAGCCGCAAAACTACATCGTCCAGACCGCCGATCTCAGCGAACGCAAGGCCGCCGAGGCGCGCATCGAATCCCTGGCGACGCGCGACCAGATGACCGGCCTGCCGAACCGCCAGGGCTTCGTGCGCTTGCTCGACGCCTGGCTCGCCGCCGGCCGCGGCGGCGCGCTGCTGATCTTCGACCTCGACCATCTCGGCCGGGTCAACGACGCCTTCGGTCACGAGGCCGGCGACAGCATGCTGCGCGCCACCGGCCAGCGCCTGCGCCGCCTGCTGCGCGAGGACGACGTGCTCGGCCGCCTCGGCGGCGACCAGTTCGGCGTGCTGACGGCGGGCCGCAGCGACGCGGAGGCCGTCGAGACCGTGGTGCGCAAGCTGCTCGACGCCATCGCCCGCCCGATGCCCATCGGCGGCAGCGAGGTGGTATCCACCGCCTGCGCCGGCATCTGCCTGTTCCCCGCCGACGGCACCGAGAGCGCCGCGCTGCTGCGCAACGCCGACGCGGCGATGCACCGGGCCAAGGCCGCCGGCGCCAACCAGTTCCGCTTCTTCGCCCTCAACATGAACGAGGAAATGGCCGAGCGCCTGCGCCTCGAAAGCGACCTGCGCGGCGCCCTCGACCGACGCGAGCTGCTGCTGCACTACCAGCCGCAGTACGAGCTGGCGACCCGGCGCCCGGTCGGTGTCGAATGCCTGCTGCGCTGGCGCCATCCCGAGCTCGGCATCGTGCCGCCCAACCTCTTCATTCCCCTCGCCGAGGAGACGCGCCTGATCCTGCCGATCGGCCGCTGGGTGCTGATCGAGGCCTGCCGCCAGAACCGCGCCTGGCAGGACGCCGGCCTGCCGCCCGGCGTCGTCGCCGTGAATCTCTCGGCGCTGCAGTTCCACGACGGCAGCATCGTGGACCAGGTGAGCGAAGCCCTGGTGCTCTCCGGCCTCGATCCGCGCTGGCTCGAACTGGAGATCACCGAGAGCGTCATCATGCACGACCCCGAGCACGTCGTTGCCCTGCTCGGCCGGCTCAAGGCCCTCGGCGTGCGGCTTTCGATCGACGACTTCGGCACCGGCTATTCGAGCCTCGCCTATCTGAAGCGCTTCCCCCTCGACAAGATCAAGATCGACCGCTCCTTCGTCACCGACCTGGAGCACGACCCCAACGACGCCGCCATCGTGCGCATGGTGATCGGCATCGCCAAGGAGCTCGAACTCAAGGCGATCGCCGAGGGCGTCGAAACCGAGGGCCAGTGCGACTTCCTGCGCCGGCATGCCTGCGACGAAGTGCAGGGCTACCTCTACAGCCGCCCGCTGCCCGCCGCGGCGATCCCGGCCATCCTCGCTACCGCCGCCTGAAAACTCGGCGCCGGCGGGACGGTGCCGCGCCTCAGAAGCCGTAGGGCCGGTGCAGCCAGTCGCGCACCACCTGGACATCGCGCTCGGGCAGGTAGCGGAAACCGCCCTGGTAGTCCTCGACGACCGCGGTCGCCACGGCATGGGGCACGCTCTTGGTGGTGAGCATGTGGAAGAACCAGGCGAGCGGATAGCCGACCTGGCGGTCGAAGCGCTGCAGCGCGCCGGCCAGGTCGAGACCGCGCGCACCGTGGCCGCCGGCGAAGCGCGGCGGTTCGCCATTCACGGCGGCCACCGGCGTGGCGCCGCGCACCGGCTGGCGGTAGCGGTCGAGGTGCTCGCGCACGGCGACCACCCAGTGGTTGCTGAATTCGGTGGCGTGGCCGGCGCTGCTTTTCTCCCAGGCTTCGAGGAAGCGGTGGATCGGCTGCGGCTCGGGCTTCTGCGCGCGCATGCCGGCGAGGAAGTCGGCGATGTCGGTGACGCGGCGCAGGGTGTAGAAGGGCACCCCGAGGGCGGCCTGGTTGCCGGGGCAGGCGTCGCGCGGATCGATCAGGTCCTCGATGCCCGCCGGCACCTCGCCGTCGG
The DNA here is from genome assembly GCA_024709955.1 of Rhodocyclaceae bacterium. Classification (GTDB taxonomy): domain Bacteria; phylum Pseudomonadota; class Gammaproteobacteria; order Burkholderiales; family Rhodocyclaceae; genus Sulfuricystis. Next base: position 667 of record JANJVS010000062.1, on the reverse strand, counting down.
CGCACAGCGCGTGACAGACTACCTCCTGCAGCTCCTCGATCTCCAGCTGGACGAAGTCGGCGGCACCGTCGCCGCCGCGCGCCACCCAGTAGTGGGTCTTGCCGGTGAGGCGCGTGGCGCGCAGCCCGCGCGCCGCGCAATCCGCCGCCAGCGCGGCGAGGTCGTCGTCGCGGACGGCCAGGGCTTCCTGCGCCCAGCGCTCGATGTCGTCGGCGACATGCCGCCCCTGGGCATCGACGACGCCGCCGAGGCGATACCAGCCGCCGCGCGCCAGCACCTCGCGGAAGGCGTATTGGGGCGCGATGCGCGCCAGCTCGCGCGCCAGGCCGGCGGGCCCCAGGGCCACCGGCACCTGCACGCAGGCCTCGGCGAGGGCGCGGGCGAATCCATCCAGGGAAAGGGAAGTCGTGGCGGGAGCGTTCATGTCAGGGTTCCTCTGCTGGGTCGTGCGCCCCGGCGCGGTACCACCCCCCGCGGCGGGCTTGGGGTTTTGGGTGGGGGGGGAGAGGGCGCAGGGGCCCCCGCGGGGCGCGGGGCCCCAGTCACTCCCACCCCCACCCCCACGCCCGCGGCGGTGGGTGGTCCGGCCGCGCGCCGCACGACCCAGCAGAGGAACCCTGACATGAACGCTCCCGCCACGACTTCCCTTTCCCTGGATGGATTCGCC
>JANJVS010000036.1 GCA_024709955.1 Rhodocyclaceae bacterium | reverse complement strand
GAGAAAGCCGAAGCACCTGCCGAGAGAAACCGTCGTGTTGCCGCCGCCGTTCTTGATGGCACGATGACCAAGGCCCAAGCGGAAGCCGAGGGGATCAAGCCAGATAACTTAAAACGCATACTTGCAGCAGAACGCAAGCGGCGTGCGGGCACGCAGGATGGTGAAGCGTCACCAAGCGGCAATGAAGGCAACCCGAAGGGGCCTTGGGAGCTATTTACAACGAATAGGCCGCAGGCAGGTATAGCCAAACCATCACCCAAGAGAAAGGCGGCTGTCTCTAAGACGTAGGCCCTGCAAGGCCGAGCGATATATTCACCCGGCTATATTGACGGCTAGGGTATAGCCGTCACGAAGATTCCTCCTGCCATCAACTGACATGGAGTGAATCAAAATGAATCGACTTGAACGAATCCCTGCCGCCGCCAAGCGCATGGGGGTATCTGTATCCCAAGCCTACCGGGAAATCAAATCCGGTCGCCTGCGGCCTCTTGTGAAACTTGGCCCGCGTGCCTCGGCTGTGCCAGCGACAGCGGTAGATCGCTGGATCGCCGACCGCATCGCCGAGGCCACGAAGGCAAAAGGGGGTGAGCAATGAACCCCCACAACTACGAGCAAAATCCCAGCCTTGACGAGATCGAGAGCGCGGCCCCGGTCGCGGCAAGTTTTTGGCTGCATGAAGCGCTATGCGCGTGCAACGACGAGGGGCTGGGGACGAAGGATTACCCTGCCGGTATTGCTGGCAGCATGATTGCCTGCGCCCTCTACTACCAGGCCGAACGACAAGTCGACGCGGCACACGAGATCGCCGAGGCACTGAGGGAAGCGGCGGCGGCCGTCAAGCGTGCCACAGCCATTCTCGACGCGATGCTCGGGCCACGATTCAAGGGTAAGCCCGAGCGGTTCGAGGGCTGAGCCATGACGGACACGAAGCCTCATTACGCGCGCATCGCCGCCGCCGCCCTGTCGAATTTGTCGACCGTCCTCGATTGGCTGGGGATCGGCAGCGGCAAGCGCGAGGGCGACGAGCTGGCATTCCCGAGTCTCGCCAATCCCGACGAGCGAACGCCCTCGCTGAAGATCAACACGACGACCGGCGCATGGGCGGAATTCAACAGCAACGCTGCCGGCGGCGTTGGGGTGTCGTTCGCGGCCCATGTGCGCCGCTGCGCGATGCCCGAAGCGGCGAACGGCATCGCCGCCCGCTTGGGCATCGATGGCCTGCCGCAACGCGGCGCCGCGAATCGCGCCAGGAGCGGCGAACATGATGCCGCCAAGAGCAAGGCGCCACCGACCCGAGAGAAGCTGCAGGGCGGGCCGAAAGCGCAGGCGGACGGGTCCGTGTGTGTGATGCCGGTTCCGGACGATGCGCCATCGCCGCCGGCTTCGCACTCGCGGCACGGCAAGCCCGCTAAACGCTGGGCCTATGTGGCGGCGGATGGGCGAGTGAATTTCTATCACGACCGTTTCGAGCCGAAGGCGGCGGGCGAGCGCAAGCAGTTCGCACCCTTGACGCTGTGGCGCACCGCCGCCGGCCGGCTGGAATGGCGTTACAAGGCGCCGCCTGCGCCGCGTTCGCTGCTGGGCTTGCCCGAGCTGGCGGCCAAGGCCGCGCCCGCGATCTTCACCGAAGGCGAGAAGGCGCGCGACGCGGCGGCGCTGCTGCTGCCGGATCATCCGGTGCTGAACTGGCAGGGCGGCGCGCAAGCCGTCGGCAAGGCGGATTTCTCGCCCCTGGTGGGCCGCGAGTGCTGGCTGTGGGCGGACAACGACGAAGCCGGCGAGAGCGCCATGCAAGCGGCGGCAAAGGCCCTGCAGGAGGCCGGCTCCGCTCCGCTGAAGCGCTTCGACCTGCAGGCGTTCGCGCACGCCGCCGGCATGGAGAACGGCGCGGCCGTGCTGACGCCAGGGGATCCATTGCAAGCCGGCGACGATGCCGCCGATCTGGTCGAACGCGGGTGGACGGCTGCGCATATGCGCCTGCTGCTGGACCGATCGGATACGCTGGTTCCCTGCGCTGCCGAGCCGGCAAAAGTCGGCGCTGGCGGGACGGTGGCAGAGGCCGCGGCGCCGGCCGAAGGCCCGGCCAAGCGCTTCGAGCTGACCGAGCGCGGGGTGATGTTCAACGATCCCGAGCGCGGCGCCCGCTGGATATGCGCGCCGCTCGAAGTCGTCGCGCTGGTGCGCAGCCCCGAGAATCACGGCTGGGGCCTGCTGGTGGAATTCTCGGACCCCGACCGCAAGCCGCATCGCGTCATCGTGCCCATGGCCTTGTTCCGTGGCGATGGCGTCGAGGTCGCCGGCCTGCTGCTGGATCGCGGCTTGAAGATCGCGCCGAAGGGTAAGCCCCTGTTGCTGGAATACCTGCAGACCGCCCGCACCGACCAGCGCGCCCGCGTGACCGGCCGTACCGGCTGGCACGACGCGCAAGGGGACGGCGCCGTGTTCGTGCTGCCCGACCAGGCCATCGGCATGGGCGCGGACGAATGGATATTCGAGAGCGAGGCGGCGACCGCCAACACCTTCAAGGCGCGCGGCACGCTCAAGGGCTGGCAGGCGGAAGTCGCGGCCCCGTGCGTCGGCAATAGTCGGCTGATGTTCGCGGTATCCGCCGCCTTCGCCGCGCCCTTGCTGTACCTGGCCGGCGCCGAGAGCGGCGGCTTTCACTTACGCTCGAACAGCAGCGATGGCAAGACCACGGCGCTACGGATCGCCGCCAGCGTGTGCGGCGGGCCGGACTATATGCAGCGCTGGCGCGCCACCGACAACGGGCTCGAAGCCCTGGCGACGCAGCACTGCGACGCGCTCCTTTTGCTCGACGAGCTGGCGCAGATCGATCCCAAGGCGGCGGGCGAAGTGGCCTACATGCTCGCCAACGGCGGCGGCAAGGCGCGCGCCGGCCGCACGGGCGCGGCGCGGGAGCGTGCTTCCTGGCGCGTGTTGTTCCTGTCGGCGGGAGAGATCGGCTTGGCCGAGCACATGGGCGAGATCGGCAAGACGCCGCGCGCCGGGCAGGAATTGCGGCTGGCGGAGATACCGGCCGATGCCGGCGCCGGGCTGGGCATCTTCGAGGATTTGCACGGCTACGCCAGCGGCAGCGAGTTCGCCAAGGCATTGACCGAGGCCGCGCGGCGCAACCACGGCGGCGCCTTCGCGGCCTATCTCGACGCCCTGGCGCGGCATCAGTCGGCAGCGGCAGAAACGGTGCGCGAGGTGGTGAAGAAGTTCGAGGCCGCTTGTCTGAGCGACGGCGCCCACGGCCAGGCCCGGCGCGTGGCGGGGCGCTTCGCCCTTGTCGGCGCTGGCGGCGAGCTGGCGACGAAATTCGGCGTGACGGGCTGGCCGGCGGGTGCGGCCATGGCGGCGGCGCGTACCTGCTTCGAGGCGTGGCTGTCGCGGCGCGGCGGCGAGGGCAACCAGGAAACGCGGGCGATGCTGGGCCAGGTGCGGGAGTTCCTGCGCCGCTATGGCGAGTCGGCATTCTCCGACATGGAGCGGCCGGCGAACGATTCGGACAAACACGCGCCCGTGCGCGCCGACCGGGCCGGCTACCGCCGCCATGACAAGGAAAGCGACGCGACCGAGTATTACATCTTCGCCGAGGTATGGCGTGCACGCGTCTGCAAAGGCTACGACCCGGCGGCGGTGGGACGGCTGATGGCCGAACGCGGCTATGTCGAGAAGGGCACCGAAGCCGGCCGGGAATGGCTGGTGAAAAAGAGCCTGCCGACCGAGGGCGGGCGGCCCCGCGTCGTGCATGTGCTGCCGACGATCTGGGACGATGGTGATGATTGACTGGGACGCGATGCTGCCGCCCATGCCGGTAGCGGAGTCCGGCGAGCTGCAGCCCGGCGACCCGGCGCCGAGTGTCGATGGTGCCGAGTCGTCCGAGTTGCCCGGCATCGATAGCCCCGAGCGGCGCGGCGATGACCGCCGCTACTGCACCGAGTGCGAGAACCTGAACGACGGGGGACGTTGCCTGGCCGCCGTCCGCCGTGAGATCGTGGCAAGCCGGACCTATACTCCGGTGCGCGATCTGCTGCGCCGCTGCGAGGGCTTCAAGCCCCTGCCGGGCGAGCCCGACCAACGCCACGGCTGGGACAAATGGGGATGGCTGCGGCGCTACAGTGGCGCCTCGCAGGAAGGCTGCTAGCCCGAAAAGTCGGTGCTGGCGGGACGGTGCGGCCCGCTTCGGTGCGACGTTGCGACACGTCCCGCGAATGAGTGTCCCAGTGTGTCCCAGCCCTGTCCCAGTGCAAATTGCATAAATGGGGCAGGCGATTCCGCTTAACCATGCGGGTTTGCGGCGAGTGTCCCAGTTGTCCCAGTTGTCCCAGCAAAAAAACAGGGAGGGGAAAGGCGAAAGCCTGTCACGACGCGCACGGAGGGGGCGGGCAGGTTAGCCTTTGCGCGGTGGTCGCGGTGGGCTTGAACGTCGGCGAATCGCGGGTCCTCCCGATCCGCTTTCACTGCGGGGCGAAACGACCGCAGTTTTTTGCAAGACCTGAGATCGGCTACGAGGTAAGTAAGTCGTGGGTCCTTCCTGGCATCCTCTGCTGAGGGTAATGCGAACCTCTCTTGCCAGCTAGTCACGGAAATATTGCAAGGGGGGTTATGGTGTCCGGTATGGGTATGGGGGGATTGAATCCTTGGAAGGCCGGCACACGAGACCGCTCGGTCCCCTCTGTTCGCAGCCCCGCGAAATGGATAGGGGTGGGGGGCTCTGGATAGGGAACCAGCTCAGGCATAATTCGGCATCGAAACCGACCCAACGGGGCCTTTCCGGGTAGCCACATAGGTAGCTAGAAAGAAGATAGGCAATGAATTTATATACTGGGCCTGCGTTTCCGCAGTTTTTAATCCTTTCCTACTGCAACCTCTGATCCCGTGGCCGGCAAGCGCGTCGTGAATTGCCCGCAGTGCGGGGCGTCCGTGGCCTGGGGGCCGGAAAGCCCCTACCGCCCGTTCTGTTCGGAGCGCTGTCGCCAGATCGATCTCGGTGCCTGGGCCAACGAGGAGTACAAGGTGCCCGGCCACGCCTCGCCGGAGGACTTCGCCGACCCGGCGCTCATTCCTCCCACGCCGCGCGAATAGCGGCGATGCCCGGGGCGCCGGCGGCCCGGGCGGTTTCCATGTCGCTCCGGGCCAGCCCCCCGATCGCATAGACCGGCAGGGGCAGGCCGCCGATCTGCTTGGCGAAGTCCTCCCAGCCGATGCCGTCCTGGCCGGGATGGCTGGCCGTCGGCCTGACCGCGCCGAGCACGGCGAAATCGCAGCCGATGCGGGCGGCGTGACGGAGTTCGGCGGCGTCGTGGCAGGAGGCGGCCACCAGGGGAAAGTTCGGCCGCCGGTCCAGCGCCATGAGCTGACGGGCCGGCAGGTGCAGGCCGTCGGCGCCCACCGCGCGGGCGAGCTGGGCGTCACCGTTCACCAGCACCTGGGCGCCCTGCCGCTGGCAGCGGGAAGTCGCGGCGGCCGCGAAGGTTTCCCGCTGGGCTTCCGGCAGCGCGGCTTCGCGCAGTTGCACGAGCCCTATTCCGCGCGCCAGGGCGACATCGAGCGCCGCGAGCTGGGCCGCGACGCCGATCCGCCAGGCGTGGGTGACGGCGTAGAAGTCCGGCAGCCCGAGCGCGGCCAGCACCGGCGCGTTGGCCGGCAACATCGGGGCGACGCAGGTCGCTCCGGGCCGCTGCCAGGCGAGGGCGGCATGCACGTGGTCGCGCAACTCGCCGCGCCACGCCGTGACGCGGAAGAAGTGCAGGCGCACATGGGCGTGTTCATAGACATGCTCGCGCACGATCCAGGGCGTCGCCGCCTGCACCCCGATTTCGAGTTCCTCGCGCAGTTCGCGGACCAGGGCCTCGCGCGGCGTCTCGCCGGGCTCGACCTTGCCGCCGGGGAATTCCCAGTAGCCGGGGTAGAAGGTGTCGGCGGCGCGCTGGCCGAGCAGGAACTCCCTTTGCCCCCGCGTGTCCTTGCGCAGGATGACGGCGGCGGCGACCTCGGTGATTTTCTTCATTTGGCGGGGGCGTGGCGTCCCGCGTAGTCGCGGGCGAATTGCCAGGCGACGCGGCCCGAGCGGCTGCCGCGCTGCAAGGCCCATTGCAGGGCCTCCTGGCGCGCCGCCGCCGTCCCCAGGTCGTCGAGGCCGAAGTGCTTGAGCCAGTGGGCGCAGATTTCCAGGTAATGATCCTGGTCGAAGGGGTAGAAGGACAGCCAGAGGCCGAAGCGTTCGGAAAGGGAGATCTTCTCCTCGGTGGTCTCGCCGGGATGGATCTCGCCGTCGGCCGTGTGCGTGGCTTCGAGGTTTTCGCTCATGCGCTCGGGCATCAGGTGGCGGCGGTTCGAGGTGGCGTAGATCAGCAGGTTTTCCGGGGTGCCGGCGATGGAGCCGTCGAGGGCGCTCTTGAGCGCCTTGTAGCCGGGCTCCGAGGCCTCGAAGGACAGGTCGTCGCAGAACACGATGAAGCGCTCGGGACGGTCGGCGACGAGGTCGATGATCTCGGGCAGGCCGACCAGGTCGTTGCGGTCCACCTCGATGAGGCGCAGGCCGCGTCGGCCGAACCTGGCGAGCACGCCCTTGACCAGCGAGGACTTGCCGGTGCCGCGCGCGCCGGTCAGCAGCACGTTGTTGGCGGGCCGGCCGGCGACGAACTGGCGCGTGTTGCGCTCGATGGCGGCCTTCTGGTCGGCGACGCCCCGCAGGTCGTCGAGGCGGATACGGTGCGGATGGCGCACCGCTTCGAGCCGGCCGCGCCCCTGGACGACGCGCCAGCGGTAGGCCTGGGCGTTCCAGTCGGGCGGGGCGGGCGGCGGCGGCAGCAGGGATTCGGCGCGCTCGACCAGGCGTTCGAGCCGGGCGACCAGGGGGGCGAGCGGGTGATTGTCGGGCTGGGGCATCGGGTAAGCTTCGCTCTTCTTTTGTGTCGCCGGAATTTAGCAGATTCGCCATGCGCCCGTTTTCCCTCCTGATCCTGACCCTTCTACTGGCCGGCTGCACCGTCCTGCCAGCGCCGACTTTTCCGCCCGCGGCCCGGCCGGCCGGCTGCCCGCCCTGCCCGGGCGCCGAACCCGAAAAGCCGGCGGCCAAGCCGCTGCAGCCCGCCGAATGGAGCGAGCTGCCGGGCTGGACGGACGACGATCCGCGACCGGCCTTCGAGGCTTTTCTCGCGTCGTGTTCCACCCTGGCGAAACGGCCGCTCTGGCGCGCGAGCTGCGAATCCGCCCGGCAGGCGGGCGCCAACGGCGACATTCGCGCCTGGTTCGAGGCCCAGTTCCGGCCGTGGGCGCTCACCAACCCGGACGGCGGACGCGAGGGCCTGGTCACCGGCTACTACGAGCCGCTCGTATACGGCAGCCGCACGAAGCAGGCGCCCTATCTCACGCCGGTGTTCGGTCCGCCCGCCGACCTGATCGTCGTCGAGCTCGACGCCCTCTACCCGGAACTCAAGAACATGCGCCTGCGCGGCCGCGTCGAGGGGCGCAAGCTGGTGCCCTACCACGACCGCGCCGGCTGGACGGCGCTCGAAGCCCAGCGCGAGGCCGATGCCCTGCTCTGGGTCAGCGATCCGGTGGACTATTTCTTCCTGCAGATCCAGGGGTCGGGCCAGGTGATGCTCGACGACGGCAGCCGGGTGCGCATCGGCTACGCGGACCAGAACGGTCATCCCTACCGCTCCATCGGCCGCTGGCTGATCGACAAGGGCGAACTGCAGCCCCACGAGGCCTCGATGCAGGGCATCAAGGCCTGGGCGGCGGCCAACCCGCAACGCTTGCAGGAGCTGCTCAACGCCAATCCGAGCATGGTGTTCTTCCGCGAGCTGCCGGCCACGGGCAGCGGCCCGCCCGGGGCGCTCGGCGTGCCGCTCACCCCCGAGCGCTCCGTCGCCGTCGATCCGCGCCACGTTCCCCTCGGCGCGCCCGTGTGGCTGGACACCACCCACCCGAATAGCGAGCAAGCGCTCACACGTTTGATGCTGGCCCAGGACACGGGCGGCGCGATCCGTGGCCCGGTGCGTGCCGACTTCTACTGGGGCAGCGGCGCCGAGGCCGGCAGCCAGGCGGGTCGCATGAAACAGCGAGGCAGGATGTGGGTATTGCTGCCCCGCGGGCATGTGCCCTAAGCAAAATAATCCCCACTCCATGCAAGTGGATTTGCTAGGATGCGCGGCTGGGAGAACGGGTGATCACCATGAAACTAAAAGACAAGACCCTGGTGTTCTTCGTCAGCATCCTGGCCGTCCTGGTCGTGGCGCTGACCGTGCTGTCGGCGTTGAGTTTCCGCCGTTTCTCGATCTATACGGCCGAACGTCACGCGCGCTCGGTCGCCGAGACCGTCAAGGTCGGCCTGACCGAGAGCATGATCAATGGCACCATCGACAAGCGCCAGCAGTTCCTTGCCCGCCTGTCCACGGTTCCCGGCGTGCAGCAGGTGCGCGTGATCCGCGGGCCGGCGGTGGTCAAGCAATTCGGCCCCGGCTTCGCCCATGAGAGCGCCGCCCTCAACAACAGCATCGAGGCCGTGCTGGCCACCGGCAAGGACGCGTTCGACATCGTCGAGGCCAACGGCGACCCGATCTTCCACGCGGTGATTCCCTACGTCGCCAACGACCAGGGCGTGCCGAACTGCCTGCAATGCCACGCGGTGAGCGCCGGCACCGTGCTCGGCGCGGTGACCATCGACATTTCCCTCGCCGAGGTGCGCCGCCAGGGCATCATCGCCGTCGTCATGGTGAGCATGGCGATCCTGGTCGCCGCCCTGGTCGCCCTGGCCCTGCTGCGGCGCATGATGAATCCCCTGTCCGAGACGGCGCATGCCGTGCAGGAAGTCACCTCCCAGGCGGTGGGCGGCAACTTCGGCGGGCGCATCCGCCAGCGCAGCACCGACGAGGTCGGCGATATCGCCGGCAACATCAACAACCTGATGGAATTCCTCGAACGCGAGGTGACGACCATCCGCACCCGCGTCGGCCAGCTCATGGGCCATCACGTCAGCGACGGCGGCAACCAGCTGGTGCTGACCACCGAGATGGTCGAGAGCCTGGTCGAGGCCTCGCAGTTCAAGCAGGCCATCGAGGAGGACCAGACCAAGCTCGACATCTACCAGCGCCTCGCCGACATGCTGCGCGAGAAATACGATTTCCAGCGCTTCTCGATCTACGAGGTGGCGGCGAGCAAGAACCGCATGACGCCGATCATCATCGACGGCGAGGTGGGCGCCGCCTGCCGCTGGTGCGACCCGCAGGTGACCGTGGATGCGAGCTTCTGCCGCGCCAAGCGCACCGGCCACGAGGTCAATGCCGTCGACTATCCCGGCTTGTGCACCATGTTCCGCCCGGCCGCGTCCGGCGACACCCACATCTGCATGCCGATCATCCAGTCCGGCTCCGCCGGCTGCGTGGTGCAGGTGGTCGTCGCCCCCGAGGAGGCCGCGCTGGCGCGCCTGATGATGCCCTTCGTCGCCGTCTACCTGCGCGAGGCCGGCCCGGTGCTGGAGGCCAAGCGCCTGATGGAGCACCTGCGCGAGAACGCACTGCGCGACGCCATGACCGGCCTCTACAACCGCCGCTTCCTCGAAGAGTACGTCAGCGCCCTGGTCGGCACCAGCCAGCGGCGCAAGAGCGCCTTCTCGGTCCTCATGCTCGACCTCGACTTCTTCAAGCAGGTGAACGACACCCACGGCCACGAGGCCGGCGACAAGGTGATCAAGACCCTGGCCGACATCCTGCAGCGCAACGTGCGCAGCTCGGACATGGCGGTGCGCTACGGCGGCGAGGAGTTCCTGCTGGTGCTGGTCGATACCGGCGCCGAGGCGGCGCTCAAGGTGGCCGAGAAGATCCGCGCCGAGGTCGAGGCGACCAAGGTGCCCCTGCCGGGCGGCATCCTGCAGAAGACCATCTCGATCGGCGTCTCCGAATATCCGAACGATTCCGACACCTTCTGGCAGGTGGTCAAGTTCGCCGACGTCGCCCTCTACCAGGCCAAGGCGAGCGGGCGCAACCGCGTGCTGCGCTTCTCGCCCGAAATGTGGGATGCGGACGCCCATTATTAGGGCGCGCGCACCCCTAGGGTGCCGGTGAGGCACGAATTCGGTGCGCCGTGCGCCGCACGGAATCTGTGTGTGGATTTAATGTATTGATTCTAAATAAATAGGCTGCTGGAACGCTTGTTGCTCCCGAGTTCCCCATTTTGTGATTATCGGGGCACCAACATGGAGAACTTCAAGACATCCGCCGACGTGCTGTTCATCCTGCTCGGCGCGATCATGATCCTCGCGATGCACGCCGGCTTCGCCTTCCTAGAACTCGGCACGGTACGCAGGAAGAACCAGGTCAATGCGCTGGTCAAGATCCTCTGCGACTTCTCGGTTTCGACCATCGCCTACTTCTTCATCGGCTACGGCATCGCCTATGGCGTGAATTTCTTCGCCGGCGCCGAAACCCTGCTGGCGAAGAGCGGCTACGACCTCGTCAAGTTCTTCTTCCTGCTCACCTTCGCCGCCGCGATTCCGGCCATCGTCTCGGGCGGCATCGCCGAGCGCGCCAGGTTCAACCCGCAGCTCGCCGCCACCTTCCTGCTGGTCGGCTTCGTCTATCCCTTCTTCGAGGGCATCGCCTGGAACCAGGCCTACGGCATCCAGGCCTGGCTGCTGGCCAGCTTCGGCGCCGAGTTCCACGACTTCGCCGGCTCCATCGTGGTGCATGCCGTCGGCGGCTGGATCGGCCTGGCCGCCGTGCTGCTGCTCGGCGCGCGCCGCGGCCGCTACCACAAGGACGGCGGCATCGCCGGCGCCCATCCGCCCTCCAGCATTCCCTTCCTCGCCCTCGGCGCCTGGATCCTCATCGTCGGCTGGTTCGGCTTCAACGTCATGAGCGCCCAGACGCTGGAAAAGGTCTCCGGCCTCGTCGCCATGAACTCGCTGATGGCCATGGTCGGCGGCACCCTCGTCGCCCTGGTCATGGGCAAGAACGACCCCGGCTTCGTGCATAACGGCCCGCTCGCCGGCCTCGTCGCCGTCTGCGCCGGCTCGGACCTGATGCACCCCCTCGGCGCCCTCGTCACCGGCGGCATCGCGGGGGGGCTGTTCGTCGTCATGTTTACCATCACCCAGAACCGCTGGAAGATCGACGACGTGCTCGGCGTCTGGCCGCTGCACGGCCTGTGCGGCGCCTGGGGCGGCATCGCCGCCGGCATCTTCGGCGCCCAGGCCCTCGGCGGCATGGGCGGCGTCGCCTTCATGAGCCAGCTGCTCGGCACGCT
>JANJVS010000034.1 GCA_024709955.1 Rhodocyclaceae bacterium | reverse complement strand
CAGGCCATCGTCTGCAACATCGGCCACTTCGATTCCGAGATCAACGTCGCCTCGATCGAGGGATACCAGTGGGAGGAGATCAAGCCGCAGGTGGACCACGTGGTCATGCCCTCGGGCAACCGCATCATCCTGCTCGCCAAGGGCCGCCTGGTGAACCTCGGCTGCGCCACCGGCCACCCGAGCTACGTGATGTCCTCGTCCTTCGCCAACCAGACCATCGCGCAGATCGAGCTGTTCACCAAGAACGCCGACTATCCGGTGGGCGTCTACACGCTGCCCAAGCATCTGGACGAGAAGGTGGCGCGCCTCCAGCTGAGGAAGCTCAACGCCCAGCTCACCGAACTGACCGACGCGCAGGCCGCCTATATCGGCGTGCCCAAGGAAGGTCCGTACAAGACCGAGCACTACCGGTACTAAGCAACCGATGAGCATGAACTCGTTTCATGCGCGCACGGCCCGCCCGAAAACCAAGGTGGCCGTGCGGGCCGCCGCGCAGGTCTACGGCGCCAAGGGCGCGCAGGCTCAGGGCCTGCGCGTCGACGTGCTGCTGGTGCAGCAGGGCCTGGCGCCCTCGCGCGCGGCGGCCCCGCGCCTGATCGAGGCCGGCCGCGTGTCGCAGCAAGTCGGCTCCGGCGACACGGTGCCGCTGCTCAAGCCTTCCCAGCTGCTGCCCGCCGACGCCGTGCTCGCCGTCGCACCCGCCGAAGATGCCGAATACGTCTCGCGCGGCGGCATCAAGCTCGCCGGCGCGCTGCTGCACGCGGGCATCGACGCCAATAGCCTGAGGGGCCGCGACTGCCTCGACATCGGCCAGAGCACCGGCGGCTTCACCGACTGCCTGCTGCGGCGCGGCGCGGCGAAGGTGGTCGGCATCGACGTCGGCCACGGCCAGCTGCATCCGGCCATCGCCGCCGATCCGCGCGTCGAGTCGCACGAGGGCATCAACGCGCGCCAGTTGCAAAACTCGGCGCTGGCGGGACGGTGCTTCGACCTCATCGTCGCCGACGTGAGCTTCATTTCGCTGACGCTGATCCTGCCGCAACTGCCGCCGCTGCTGACCAAGCTTGGCGACCTGCTGCTGCTCGTCAAGCCGCAGTTCGAGGTCGGCCCGGAAAACGTCGGCAAGGGCGGCATCGTCACCGACGCCAGCCTCTATCCCGCCGTGCGCGACAAGCTCGCCGCCTGCTGCGCGGCCAACCATCTCCGCGTCGTCGCCTGGTTCGACAGCCCGATCACCGGCGGCGACGGCAACCGCGAATTCTTCCTCCATGCCCGCCATGAACACGCCTGAAATCTCCTTCGAATTCTTCCCGCCGCAGTCGGCCGAGGGGCTCGACAAGCTGCGCGCCGTGCGCGCCAGGCTCGCCGCCGCCGGTCCGAGCTTCTTCTCCGTCACCTACGGCGCCGGCGGCTCGACGCGCGAGCGCACCTTCGACATCGTCATGGAGATCGCCGCCGAGGGCCACGCCGCCGCGCCGCACCTCTCCTGCATCGGCTCGACGCGGGAAGGCATCCGCCAGATCCTGCACGACTACCGCGACCACGGCATCCGCCGCCTGGTGGCGCTGCGCGGCGACCTGCCCTCGGGCATGGCCGACGCCGGCGAGTTCCGCCACGCCAACGAACTGGTCGAGTTCATCCGCCAGGAGACCGGCGACACGTTCCGCATCGAGGTGGCCGCCTATCCCGAGTGGCATCCGCAGGCGCGCACGCCGCGCGAGGACCTGCTCAACTTCAAGAAGAAGGTGGATGCCGGCGCCAATTCGGCGATCACCCAGTTCTTCTACAACGCCGACGCCTACGTCCATTTCGTGGACGAGGCGCGCGCGCTGGGCATCGAGATTCCCATCGTGCCGGGCATCATGCCGATCGGCAGCTTCAGCAAGCTGGCGCGCTTCGCCGATTCGAGCGGCGCCGAGATCCCGCGCTGGATGCGCAAGAAGTTCGAGAGCTTCGGCGACGACAGCGATTCGATTCGCGCCTTCGGTCTCGACGTGGTCACCGAGCTGTGCCAGCGGCTGATCGCCCGCGGCGCGCCGGGCCTGCACTTCTACACTCTCAACCAGTCGGCGCTGTCGCTGGAAATCATCGGCCGGCTCGGCCTCGCCCGCGCGCCGGTCTGATCAGGGCGCGCCTTCGAGCCGCCGCAGGTCCTCGGCGATGAGGGCGGCCTCGTCGAGCTGCAGGCCGAGGGAAGCGGCGACCCGGGGGTTCGCCGTCACGGCGAATTCCTGCGGCGCCTGCGGCGGCGGCAGGCCCCGCCCGGCCTGCCAGCCGCGCACCATCTCGGCGGCGCGGCGCGCCACCTGGGCCGGGGTCGAATACAGCGCCAGCACGGCGCCGGCCTTGACGTAGGCCGGCGAGAAGGCCACCAGCGGCACGCGCGCACGGTAGGTGGTCAGCAGGATGTTCTGCACGGTGCCGCCGTTATAGACCAGCGGCTCCGGCAAGGCGAGGATCACGTCCGACTCGTCGAGCGCGACCTTGAGCGAGGGATAGATCTCCGCCGGCGCGCCGACGGCCGGCGCCGCCACCAGGCTGAGGCCGCGCGCCGCCGCCTCCCGCCGCAGCGTCTGGACCTGGGGCTGGGTCTGCGGCCCGGGCAGCACGCCGACGCGCCGACGCTCGGGCAGCGCGCGCCGGATCAGCGCCATCTGGCGGCCGGGGGGTTGGTCGAGCACGGCGGCGGACATCGGCCGGCGCCCCACCGCCACCTGCAGCGCATGCAGGTCGAAAGCCGCGCGCGGCAGCAGCACAGCCAGCAGCGGCACGCGCTCCCAGGCGCCGCCCTTCGCCGCCAGCCAGTCGAGGGTGCCGTCGAAGGCGGCGACGCCGACCGTGATGATCAGGTCCGGCGCGGCGGCCTTGTCGGTGAAGAGCCCCCGCCACGCGCCGGTCGCGAGCCGGGCGTCCTCCAGTTCCGCCTTGAGTACCGCTGCCGCCTCCGCGTAAGCGCCCCCCTCCTCGCTCAGCGCCACGAATATCTCGGGCGCGGCCGCCGCCGGCGCGGTCAGGGCCATGAGCGCGAACCAGGCGACGAGCAGGCGGAAAAATGCGCAAGCCATGGTCAAGAAACCGGGTCGCCGGCAGGGGAATGGGGACTGCCGGGGGACTCCCGGCCGGCCGGAGGGATGTCGCATGCTGGCCGCTCGGCGCGGCGGCCGGTTCTGTCGCCTCCGGTCGATTGGTTCATGGTCACGGACATGTATCCCGGTGCTTGCCAGCATGTCATATGCCCAGGAAATACGCAATCGCTGTTCATGGGCGCCGAACGTCAGAACTCCAGCCGCAGGCCGAGGTGCGCGCGCCGTCCCAGATAGATCTCCGGCAGGCCGCGCTCGACGAAATCGACATGGCCGCCGCCGGCGGCGCGCAGCGTCAGGGCAAGCTCGGCGCGCGTGGCGCCGACGCGGAACTGGCGCGCCAGGCGCAGGTCGGTCTGCGCGAAGGCCGGGATGCGGTCGCTGTTGCGGATGTGGAAATACTCGCCGACCGCATAGTGGATCAGCGAGAAATCGTAGCCTGCCGGCAGCTGCTGGAACCAGGCCAGTGTGGCGACGCGCGGCGGCGCACGGTAGCGGTCGGCGTCCGAGGTGGAGGTGGTATCGGGTTCCAGGCGCAGCCGCGCGTAGTTGAGCAGGAACTGGGTGTCGGCCAGGGGCTGCCAGCGCAGCTGCGTCTCCCAGCCGCGCTGCACGTTCGGGTCCTTGTTGACGACGTCGTTGGCGCAGCCGCCGCAAGGCCGCCAGAAGCGCAGCAGGTCGCGCACGTGCTCGCGGAAGACGCGCAGGTCGACACCGAGGTTAAGGGCGCGGAACTCGCCCAGGTAGCCGATCTCGCGGGCGTCGATGCGCTCGGCCCCGGCACCGCCGCGGGCGAGGACATGAGGCACGCCGTTGTAGCGCCAGTCGGCGCGCAGTTCGAACAGCGTCGGCTGCTTGTAGGCGGTGGTGGCGCCGGCGCGCAGGGTATGGCCGGGCAGGGCGTGGAAATGCACCATCAGGCGCGGCGCCGTGCCGGCGCCGACGATGCCGTGCCTCTCCCACAGGCCGCCGGCGTTCACCACCCAGCGTGGATGGGGCTTCCATTCGGCGTTGCCGAAGATGCGCCAGAGATGGAACCGCTGGTCCGGATCGCCGGCGAACAGGTCGCGCGAAACGACCTGTTCGTGGCGGTACTGGCCGCCCCAGACGAAGCGCCAGGCGTCGCCGGCGGCGAAGGTGTGTTGCGCCTCCAGCTCGGCGCGGCGGCTCACGCCGTCCGCCGCCAGGCGCGGATAGAAGTCGTCGTAGCGCTCCTCGTCGAACAGGAGGCCGAGCTTGAAGCTGTCGCTGGCGCCGAGCTGGCGCTGCCATTGCAGGTTGACATAACCGTTGCGCCAGGACTCCTCGCGCGGCGGCGTGTCGGGCAACCCCCAGCGGTAATCGGCATGGCCGGCGGCGAGCAGCAGCTCGTCCGCCGGCGCAAGGCGCAGGTCGCCGCGCAGGTGCAGCTGCTCGACGCGCTTGTCGTCGTGGAGATTCCCGAAGCCGCCGTCCGCGCGCCGCGCCGCCGTGAGGCGGAAGGCGGCGCGCTCGTCGCCCC
Source organism: Rhodocyclaceae bacterium (assembly GCA_024709955.1). Lineage (GTDB taxonomy): Bacteria > Pseudomonadota > Gammaproteobacteria > Burkholderiales > Rhodocyclaceae > Sulfuricystis. The sequence continues at coordinate 12,792 of JANJVS010000034.1, read as the reverse complement.
AGCCGATGCGCGCCGTGCCGTCGCGCACGCCGTCCTGGCCGACGTTGAGCGCGAGCAGGCCGCCGCGCGTATCCGCCGCGTGGCGCGTGACGATATTGACGACGCCGAGGAAGGCGTTGGCGCCGAGGGCCGCCGAGTTCGAGCCGCGCAGCACCTCGATGCGCTCGACGTCTTCGAGCACGATCCCCATCAGGCCGTTGTTGGCGGTGCCGACCAGCAGGCTCGAATACAGCGGCCGGCCATCGACCAGCACCTGCAGGTGGCGCGTGATCGCGTCGTAGTCGGCGTGGTAGCTGGCGACCGGCCGCGCGCCGCTTTCGACGTGCGAGACGACGAAGCCGGGCACCAGGCGCAGCAGCTCGGCCACCTCGCGCGCGCCCGAGCGGCGGATCGTCTCGCGGTCGAGCACCGTCACCGCGCCCGGCGTCTCGTCGAGCGGCTGGGCGAGCCGGCTCACCGACAGCACCACCGGCAGGTCGCCGAGGAAATCGGCCTCCGAGGGCGGCGCCCGTCCCTCGGCGGCCAGCGCGCCGCCGCAGCACAGCAGCACGCAGCCCAGCATCAGCTTATTCACCACGATCCCCTTTTCATTCTCCCTGGCGCGATGATGCCATCGTCAGCGGCGGCTCGCCAGCGCCACGCCGGCGATCACCAGGGCGGCGCCGACCAGCTGGGCGAGGGAGAGCGGCTCGGCCAGCAGCCAGCCGGCGAAGACGATGGTGGCGAGCGGCCCGAGCATCGACACCAGGGCGACGCGCGCGCTGCCGAGGCGGCGGATCGCCGCCGACTGCGCGAATACCGGCAATGCCGTCGAGAACAGGCCCATCGCCAGGCCGTAGCCATACACCGGCCAGGGCTGGACGAGGGCGGCGAGCGGCTGCGCGGCGAGGAAATGGCCGAACACCGCGACCGTCGAAGCCAGCGTCGCCAGCGCGGCGAAGCGCGCCGTGCCGAGCCGCGCGATCAGGCGCGCGCTGCCGGTCAGGTAGACCGCGTAGCAGAGCGCCGAGGCGAAGACGAGGCCGCCACCGAGCCAGATCGCCGCGGCGTCCGCGGCGAATTCGAGGTCGTGCCAGAAGGCGGCGCCGATGCCGGCATAGCACAGCGCCAAGGCGGCGACCTCGCGCCGGCTGGCCGCGCGCCGCGCCAGCGCCATGCCGAACAGCAGCGTCAGGGTCGGGTAGGTGAACAGGATCAGGCGTTCGAGGCCAGCGGAGATGTATTGCAGGCCGAGGAAGTCGAAGATGCTCGCCCCGTAGTAGCCGGTCAGTCCCATGACGACGACGCCGAGCCAATCGCGCGCCGTCAGGGCCGGCGCCCCGCGCGAAGCGCGGTAGCCGACCCAGAGGAAGATCGGGGCGGCGAAGGCCATGCGCAGCGCCAGCAGGGTGATCGCATCGACGCCGTGGGGATAGGCGAGCTTGACGAAGATCGCCTTGAACGAAAAGCCGAAGGCAGCGAGGATGGCCAGGGCCATCCCGACGCCATGATCGCCGCCGAACTTCACCGGCGCTTCAGCGCAGCTTGCCGCCGAGCAGGGAACCGAGCACGCCGCGCACGATCTGCCGGCCGACCTGGGAGCCGACGGTGCGCGCGACGCTCTTGGCCGCCGCCTGCACCAGGCCGTCGGTCTTGCCGCCGCGCGGGCCGGTGCGGCCGAAGAGGATCTCGCCGAGGGCGCCGTCGAGCAGGCCGCCGCCCGCCGGCTCATCCACCGTGCCACCAGTCCCACGGGGATTCCCTTCGGTCACGCCGACTTTTTCGCCCGCATCGGCGGACGCGGCGGGCGCGGCCCGCGCCGTCAGCTTCTCGTAGGCCGACTCGCGGTCGACGGCTTTCTCGTAGTGGCCGTAGAGCAGCGAACCCTGGATCGCCTGCCGGCGCTCCGCGTCGGTGAGCGGGCCGAGGCGCGAGGCCGGCGGCAGCACGAAGGCGCGCTCGACGACGGCGGGCCGCCCCTTGTCGTCGAGGAAGGAAACGAGGGCCTCGCCGACGCCGAGCTCGGTGATCGCGGCGGCGGCATCGAAGGCCGGATTGGCGCGCATGGTCTCGGCCGCCGCCTTGACGGCCTTCTGGTCGCGCGGCGTGAAGGCGCGCAGCGCGTGCTGCACGCGGTTGCCGAGCTGGCCGAGAATCTTCTCCGGCACGTCGAGCGGGTTCTGGGTGACGAAATAGACGCCGACGCCCTTGGAGCGGATCAGCCGCACCACCTGCTCCACCTTGTCCACCAGCGCGGCCGGCGCGTCGGCGAACAAGAGGTGGGCCTCGTCGAAGAAGAACACCAGCTTGGGCTTGTCGAGGTCGCCGGCCTCGGGCAGCTGCTCGAAGAGTTCCGCCAGCAGCCAGAGCAGGAAGGTGGCGTAGAGCTTGGGCGCGTTCATCAGCTTGTCGGCGGCGAGGATATTCACCACGCCCTTGCCGTCCTGGGTCTGCATCAGGTCGGCGATGTCGAGCATCGGCTCGCCGAAGAACTTGTCGCCGCCCTGTTCCTCCAGCGTCAGCAGGCCGCGCTGGATGGCGCCGATACTGGCGGCGGAGATGTTGCCGTACTGGGTCTTGAAGCGGGCGGCGTTGTCGCCGACGTGCTGCGCCAGCGCGCGCAGGTCCTTGAGGTCGAGCAGCAAGAGCCCGGCGTCGTCGGCGACGCGGAAGACGATCTGCAGCACGCCCTCCTGCGTGTCGTTGAGGCCGAGCAGGCGCGCCAGCAGCAGCGGGCCCATGTCGGAAATCGTCGCGCGCACCGGATGGCCGGCTGCGCCGAGCACGTCCCAGAATACCGCCGGACAGGCGGCGGGCGCCCAGTCGCTCACGCCGAGGGCATCGAGCCGCTGCTGCAATTTGTCGGAGATCGCGCCCGCCGCGCCGAGCCCGGACAGGTCGCCCTTGACGTCGGCGAGGAAGACGGGCACGCCGATGGCGGAGAAGCGCTCGGTCATGACCTGCAGGGTGACGGTCTTACCGGTGCCGGTGGCACCGGTGACGAGGCCATGGCGGTTGGCGAGGGCGGGCAGCAATTCGAGCGCGGCGTCGCCGTGCTTGGCGATGGGCAGGGGGCGGGTCATGGCGAACGATCCTCTGGGGCTGGGGGGGCGTGTAAAATCGCGGCCATTTTACGCAGCGCAAAAGGAAACCATCATGGCCGGACACTCCAAATGGGCCAATATCCAGCATCGCAAGGGCCGTCAGGACGAGAAACGCGGCGCGGCCTTCTCCCGCGTCGCCAAGGAAATCACCGTCGCCGCCAAGATGGGCGGCGGCGACATCAACTTCAATCCGCGCCTGCGCCTGGCCGTCGACAAGGCCAAGGCCGTCAACATGCCCAAGGACAAGATCGAGAACGCCATCAAGAAGGGCACCGGCGAACTTGAGGGCGTCGATTACGTCGAGATCCGCTACGAGGGCTACGGCATCGGCGGCGCGGCGGTGATGGTCGATTGCATGACCGACAACAAGACGCGCACCGTCGCCGAGGTGCGCCACGCCTTCGCCAAGCACGGCGGCAACATGGGCACCGACGGCTGCGTCGCCTTCATGTTCAAGCACTGCGGCCAGATGATCTTCGCCCCCGGCACCGACGAGGCGAAGCTGATGGACGCCGCCATCGAAGCCGGCGCCGAGGACGTGGCGAGCAACGACGACGGCTCCATCGAGGTGATCACCGGTCCCGGCGACTTCCTCAACGTCAAGGAGGCCATCGAGGCCGCCGGCTTCAAGCCCGAGTACGCCGAGGTGACCATGAAGCCCCTCAACGAGGCCGAGCTCGCCGGCGACGACGCCGTCAAGATGCAGAAGCTGCTCGACGCGCTCGACGGCCTCGACGACGTGCAGGAGGTGTACACCACGGCGGTGATGGACGAGTAAGCCCCCGCGCCACCGTCGCGCCAGCGCCGACTTTCCAGGACGGGTTTCGACTCGAATGCTGGCGCGACTCGCCCCCTTCCTGTTCGTGCTCCTCTGGAGCACGGGCTTCCTCGGCGCCAAGCTGGGCCTGCCGCACGCGGCGCCGCTCGCTTTTCTCCTGGTCCGCTACCTGCTGGTGATCGCGCTGATGGGCGCGCTGGCGCTGGCCTTGCGCGCCCCCTGGCCGCGCGACGGGCGTCAGTGGCTGCACATCGGCGTCAGCGGCCTGCTGGTGCATGCGCTCTATCTCGGCGGCGTCTTCGTCGCCATCGGCATGGGCCTGCCGGCGGGCGTGACCGCCCTCGTGGTCGGCATGCAGCCGCTCTTGACCGCCACCCTCGCCGGGCGCCTGCTCGGCGAAACGGTGCTGGCGCGCCAGTGGGCCGGACTGGCGCTGGGCTTCGCCGGCGTCGCCCTGGTGGTCTCCGGCAAGCTGGGCGCCGATTTCGGCGCGACGGCGCTCTGGCCAGCCCTCGCGGCGCTGCTCGGCATCACCGCCGGCACGCTCTACCAGAAGAAGTTCGCGCCCCATTTCGACTGGCGCAGCGGATCGGTCGCCCAGTTCCTGCCATCGGCCCTGGTCACCGGCGCCATCGTGTTCGCCACCGACGGCTGGCGCGTCGCGTGGACCGGCGAATTCCTCTTCGCCCTCGGCTGGCTGGTGCTGGTGCTCTCGGTCGGCGCGATCTCGCTGCTCAACTGGCTGATCCGCCACGGCAGCGCGGTGAACGTCGCCAGCCTGTTCTATCTGACGCCGCCGACCACCGCGCTGCTCGCCTGGCTGCTGTTCGGCGAGACGCTCGCCGGCCCGGCGCTGGCCGGCATGGCGCTCGCGGTGTGGGGCGTCTATCTGGCGCGGCGCTAACGGTTACGCCAGCCGGAAGCGCGACACCAGCGCCTGCAGCTCCTCGGCGAGCTGCTTGAGGCCATGCACCGATGCGGTGGTGCTTCCCACCGCCGCGCTGTTCTCGGTCGCCATGCCGGCGATGCTCTCGACGCGGCCGGAGATTTCCTGGCTGGTGGCGGCCTGGGCGTGCGTCGCCGCCGCCGCCTCGCGGATCGCCGCCGCGACGGCGCCGATGCTGTCGTTGATGCCCTGCAGCGCCGCGCCCGCCTGCTCCGCCAGCCGCAATCCTTCATCGACCTGCCGGCCGCCGGTCTCCATGTTGCTCACCGCGTTGCGCGTCTCGTCCTGGATCGAGGCGATCATCTCGCTGATCTCGCTGGTGGCCTTGGTGGTGCGCTCGGCGAGCTTGCGCACCTCGTCGGCGACCACCGCGAAGCCGCGCCCCTGCTCGCCGGCGCGCGCCGCCTCGATGGCGGCGTTCAAGGCCAGCAGGTTGGTCTGGTCGGCGATGTCCTTGATGACGGCGACGATTTCGCCGATCTGGTCCGAACGCCGGCCCAGTCCGTCGACGAGCCGGGCCGATTCGCCGAAGGTGGCGGCGATGTCGCGGATGCCGCTCACCGCCTGGTTGACGACCTGCTGGCCCTGGACCGCCAGCGCGCTGGTGGTCTCCGCCGCGCCCGCCGCCTGTTCGCTGCGCGCGACGAGGTCGCCGATGGCGAGCTTGAGCCGGTCGGCCGAGGCGGCGGCGTCGGCCGCCTGGTCCGCCTGCTGGCGCGAGGCCTGGGTGACGCTGCCGGCCGTGTCGGCGACGCTGGAGGAGGTCTCCACCACCTTGGTCGAGGCCTGCTGCACCTGGCTGAGGATCGCGGCGAAGTCCGCCGCCATCTGGTTGAAGGTGCGCCCCACCTGGCTCAGCTCGCAGCCGCCCCGCAGCTCGACGCGCGCCGCGAGGTTGCCCGCCGCGAGGGCCGTCGCCGCCTCCACCAGGCGGCCGACGCTGGTGGTGATGGCGCGCGTGATGAACCAGCCGGCGAGGATGGACAGGACCAGGCCGGCGACGATGCTGCCGACCGAGATCAGCCGCACCCGCGTCGCGTAGGCGCTGGCCTCCTCGTATTCGGCGCGCGCGCGCTCCACCTGGTACTTGAGCAGGGCGTCGATGGCGGCGGAGGCGCGGCCGTAGGCGGGCTCCACGACCTGCTTGCGCAGGCTGTCGGCGGCGGCGAAGTCCTCCTTCTGCAGCAGGTCGATCATCGGCATCACGCCGTTGCGGCCGAAATCGAGGCGCGCCTTGACGAAGGCGTCGAACAGCCGGCGATCCTCCGCCTGCGTCGCCTTGCCCTCGTACTCCTTGAGCAGGTTCTCGATGCGGAAGATCAGGCCGCCGATCTTGTCGGTCTGGGCGACGATGTCGAAGGGATCGGTCTCCAGCCGCGCGGCGGCGAGCACGATGTGGATCTGCATCTGGTTGTTGCGGATCTCGTTGAGCCGCTCGATCGCCAGCAGATGGTCGTCGTAGAGCGACGCGACGGTGGCGTTCGACGCCCGGATCCCGGTCAGGCCGGTGACGCCGACCCAGACCAGCATCAGGGCGGAAAACCCGATCAGAATGTACAGCCGGGTCTTGATCTTCATTTGATTCACGGAACCCCCTCCTCCATTGTGACAGCGGCGCCCGTCCCCTCTGGCGGGAGCGCGGGCCTTCCTGGCGGCCCGCTAGTTTCGACGCTATCGACGGCGGCCGCCAATCCAGGCTGCGGATATATGCATCAAGATACCTGATTCCCCGTATATAGCGATACCCGGGGCGGCCCGCCGCCCCCCGGTGCGTGTATCTTTCGCCACCATCATGAGCACTACCGTCCGCATCCTCGGCATCGACCCCGGTCTGCGCATCACCGGGTTTGGGGTGATCGACAAGACCGGGCAGAAGCTCACCTACGTGACCAGCGGCTGCATCCGGAGCAACGACCAGGACAGCCTGCCGCAGCGCCTCAAGACCCTGCTCGACGGCATCGCCGAAGTGATCGCCGCCCATCGCCCCGACGCGGCGGCGATCGAGAAGGTGTTCGTCAACGTCAATCCGCAATCGACGCTGCTGCTCGGCCAAGCGCGCGGCGCCGCGATTTCCGCCCTGGTGCTGGCCGGCCTGCCGGTGGCCGAATACACCGCCCTGCAGGTCAAGCAGGCCGTGGTCGGCCACGGCAAGGCGGCCAAGGAGCAGGTCGGCCACATGGTGGCGCGCCTGCTGCGGCTGCCCGGCGAACCCGGCGCCGACGCCGCCGACGCGCTGGCCTGCGCGATCTGCCATGCCCACGGCGGCCAGGGCTTCGGCGCCACCGGCGCGCAGGCCGCCGCCGAGACCTTGGGCCGGCGCGGACTGCGCATCAAGAACGGCCGGCTGGTCTGATGGCCGCCATTTTCTTCGGCTGGGAACTCGGCGCGAACCTCGGCCATGTCGGCAAGTTCCTGCCGCTGGCGCGCGCCTTGCGCAACCGGGGCCACGACGTCGCTTGGGCGGTCGCCTCCGCCGCCGTCGGCCCGCTGCTCGAAAAGGAAGGTTTCGCCTGGCATCTGGCGCCGGCCGACGCCGAACGGCCGCGCCCGGGCCCGCCCCTGAGCTTCGCGGACATCCTGCTGCGCTTCGGCTACGCCGATGCCGCCGGGTTGCGCGACCGGGTCGAGCGCTGGCGCGCCCTGATGCAGGAGAGCGGCGCCCGGCTCGTGCTCGCCGATTTCGCCCCCACCGCGCTGCTAGCGGCGCGCAGCCTGGGGCTGCCCGCCATGCTCTATTCGAGCAGTTTCTGCGTGCCGCCGCCCATCGCGCCGACGCCGGGCCTGCGTCCCTGGCTCGCCGTGCCGGCGGCCCGGCTGCAGGCGATCGAGGACGCGGTGCTGGCCGGCATCAACACGGTGCTCGCCCACCATGGCCGGCCGGGGCTCGCCGCGCTCTGGCGACTGTTCGCCGTGGCGGAGGACGCGCTGCTCGGCTTTCCCGAGCTTGACCACTACGCGCAACGCGGCGCGGCACGCTACTGGGGCGCCCTGCCCGACGCCAGCCTGGGTGCGCCGCCGGCCTGGCCGGATCTGCCTGGCACGCGGCTATTCGCCTATCTGCGCCGCGACTGCGCCCATCACGAGGCGGCCCTTGCCGCGCTCCACGAACTCGGCCTGCCAACGGTGGCGTTCATTCCCGACCTGACGGCGGAGCAGGAGGCGCGCTTCGCCGCCCCCCATCTCGTCTTCAGCCGCGCGCCGGTGGATCTCGGCGCGGCGGCCGCGACGGCGGGCGCGGCCGTCACCTATGCGGGCTTTTCGACGACCACGCGTTTCCTGCTCGCCGGCAAGCCGCTGCTGCTGCTGCCCGGCCACCTGGAGCAATACCTGCTCGCGCGCCGGATCGCCGCGCTCGGCGCGGGCCGCTGCATCCCGGCCGACGGCCCGCCGGCCGGCCTGGCCGCCGCCCTGCGGCATGTCGTCACGGATCCGGGCCATGCCGCCGCCGCCCAGGCCTTTGCGCGAAAATACGCGGCCTTCCCGCAGGAAACGGTGCTCGCCAACCTCGTGCGCCGCATCGAAGAAATCGTCGCGCCGCCCCCCGCCGGGGACGGGCCCAAGGAGAAACCATGATAGGCAGAATCGCCGGCACCCTGCTGGCCAAGAACCCGCCGCAGATTCTCATTGATGTCGGCGGCGTCGGCTACGAGCTCGACGTGCCGATGAGCACCTTCTACAACCTGCCGGCCGACGGCGAGCGGGTCGCCCTCGTCACCCACCTCGTCGTGCGCGAGGACGCCCACCTGCTGTTCGGCTTCCTCACCGAGGCCGAGCGCGCCCTGTTCCGCCAGTTGCTCAAGATCTCCGGCATCGGCGCGCGCATCGCGCTGGCCGTGCTCTCCGGCATGTCGGTGACCGAGCTGTCCCAGGCCGTCGCGCTGCAGGAGGCCGGCCGGCTCACCAAGATTCCCGGCATCGGCAAGAAGACCGCCGAGCGCCTGCTGCTCGAACTCAAGGGCAAGCTGCCGGCCGGCGGCCTGGCGGCGGCAAAAGTCGGCGCCGGCGGGACGGTGGCGCCGGACGCGGCCAGCGACATCCTCAACGCGCTACTGGCGCTCGGCTACAGCGAACGCGAGGCGCTCGGCGCGATGAAGTCCCTGCCCGAGGGCGCCGGCGTTTCCGACGGCATTCGCCAGGCCCTCAAGCTGCTGGCCAAGGCCTGACCGGCGCAGGGGTTAGAATCCCGGTCTTGCCGCCCACGCCCGCCCCATGAACGAAGCCACCCGCGCCTACGCCCGCATCGCCACCGTCGCGCTGATCGCCGTCGGCGCCGCCTGGGTGCTGGCGCCCTTCCTCGCGGCGCTGCTGTTCGCGGCCATCGTCTGCCTCTCCACCTGGCCGCTGTTCAACTGGATCGAGACGCGCCTCAAGGGCCGCACCACCCTCGCCGCCGCGCTGATGACCCTGCTGCTCGCCGCCGCCGTGCTGCTGCCGATGTCCTATCTCGCCGCCACCGTGGCCGACGGCGTCGCCCAGCTGCTGAACCTGCTGCGCGCCTGGTTCGCCGCCGGCGACTGGTCGCCACCATCCTGGCTGGCCTCCATTCCGCTCGCCGGCGAACCGCTCGACGCCTACTGGCGCAAGCTCGCCGCCAGCCAGGAGGAACTGACCCGCCTCGGCCAGCAGCTCTTCGAGCCGACGCGCAAGCTGCTGCTCGCCACCGTCGGCCTGATCGGCCAGGGCCTGCTCGAACTGACGCTGGTGGTTTTCGTCGCCTTCTTCTTCTATCGCGACGGCCGCGCGCTGGCGGAACGGCTCGGCCACCTGGCCGCCAAGATCGGTGGCGAACTCGGCGGCCGCATGCTGGTCCTGGCGCGCACCACCGTGATGGGCGTGATGGTCGGCATCGTCGGCACGGCGGCGGCGCAGGCCCTCGTCGCGCTGCTCGGCTTCCTCGTCGCCGGCGTGCCGGCGGCGCTGCTGCTGGCCGGCGCCACCTTCTTCCTGTCGATGGTGCCGGTCGGCCCGCCGCTGATCTGGGGCGGCGCCACCTGGTGGCTCTACAACCAGGGCGAGACCGGCTGGGCGATCTTCATGGCGATCTGGGGCGTCGCCGTGATCAGCAGCGTGGACAACTTCGTCAAGCCCATCCTCATCAGCCGCAGCGCCAGCCTGCCGATCCTGCTGATCGCCCTCGGCGTCTTCGGCGGCGTGCTGGCCTTCGGCTTCGTCGGCATCTTCCTCGGCCCGGTGATCCTCGCCCTGGCGCTGACGCTGGTCGAGGGCTGGTCCGCCCCGGCGGAACGGAAACCATGATCGAGACCGACTCATTCGCCGGCCGCCTGATCGCCGCCGACAAGGCCTCGGCGCAGGAGGACGCCGTCGAGCGCGCGCTGCGGCCGAAGCGGCTCGCCGACTACGTCGGCCAGCGGAAGATCCGCGACCAGCTGGAAATCTTCATCGCGGCGGCGCGGAAGCGCGGCGAGGCCCTCGACCACGTGCTGCTGTTCGGCCCGCCGGGGCTGGGCAAGACCACGCTCGCCCACATCGTCGCCCACGAGATGGGCGTGAACCTGCGGCAGACCTCGGGGCCGGTGCTGGAACGCGCCGGCGACCTCGCCGCCATCCTCACCAACCTCGAACCGCACGACGTGCTGTTCATCGACGAGATCCACCGCCTCTCGCCGGTGGTGGAGGAAATCCTCTACCCGGCGCTGGAGGACTTCCAGATCGACATCATGATCGGCGAGGGTCCGGCGGCGCGCTCGGTCAAGCTCGACCTGCCGCCGTTCACCCTGGTCGGCGCGACGACGCGCGCCGGCATGCTGACCAACCCGCTGCGCGACCGCTTCGGCATCGTCGCGCGCCTGGAGTTCTACACGCCCGAGGAGCTCGGCCTGATCGTGCGCCGCTCGGCCCACCTGCTCAATTGCGAGATCGCCGAGCCGGGCGCGGTCGAGATCGCGCGCCGCTCGCGCGGCACGCCGCGCATCGCCAACCGCCTGCTGCGCCGCGTGCGCGACTTCGCCGAGGTCAAGCACGACGGCGCCATCACGCGCGAGATCGCCGACGCCGCGCTGACCATGCTCGACGTGGACCATCTCGGCCTCGACGTGATGGACCGCAAGCTGCTCTCCGCCATGCTGGAGAAGTTCGGCGGCGGGCCGGTCGGCGTGGACAATCTCGCCGCCGCCATCGGCGAGGCGCGCGACACCATCGAGGACGTGCTCGAGCCCTACCTGATCCAGCAAGGCTACCTGCAGCGCACGCCGCGCGGCCGCGTCGCCACGGCGAGCATCTGGCGGCACTTCGGCCTCGATGCGCCGGGCGGCGTCAATCGCGAACTCTGGCAAGGCCAATGAGCGGCCGCGTGACAAGCCTTGCCGTCCGCGTCTACTACGAGGACACCGACGCCGGCGGCATCGTCTATTACGCCAACTACCTGAAGTTCCTCGAACGCGGCCGCACCGAGTTCCTGCGTGCCCTCGGCCACGAGCAGCGGCTGCTGGCGGACGAGACCGGGCTGGCCTTCGCCGTGCGCGCGCTCAACGCTGAATACCTGAGGCCGGCCCGGCTCGACGACCTGATCGAAGTACATACCGCGGTCGAGGAGCTCGGCCGCGCTCAGGTAACATTCGCGCAGTCGATCCGCCGCGCCGGCGAGACCCTGCTCACCGCCACGGTGCGCGTCGCCTGCCTGGACCTTGCCAGGGGCAAGCCGGCGGCGATGCCGAAAAGCCTCCACGCAACACTCCAATCCCTCGCCACTCCGCCCGTATGAACGTCACCCAGGATCTCGCCATCGTCGAACTCATCGCCAACGCCAGCCTCGTCGTCAAGCTGGTGATGGGCGTGCTCACCTACGTCTCCGTCATGTCCTGGTACTGGATCTTCCGCAAGTGGTTCCAGATCCGCGACACCCGCCTCAAGACCGACCAGTTCGAGAGCGAGTTCTGGAGCGGCGGCGACCTTTCCCGGCTCTACGAAAACGCGGTCAGCAACCGCCACCACAGCGGCGCGCTGGAGCGCATCTTCGAGGCCGGCTTCCGCGAATTCACCAAGCTGCGCGGCCAGAAGACCCTCGACCCGGCCACCGCCATCGACGGCGTGCGCCGCGCCATGCGCGCCACCTACCAGCGCGAGATCGACGACCTGGAGGCCCACCTCGCCTTCCTCGCCTCGGTCGGCTCGGTGTCGCCCTACGTCGGCCTGTTCGGCACCGTCTGGGGCATCATGCATTCCTTCCGCGGCCTGGCGAGCATGACCACCGCGACCCTCGCCGCCGTCGCCCCCGGCATTGCCGAGGCGCTGGTGGCCACCGCCATCGGCCTGTTCGCCGCGATCCCCGCCGTGGTCGCCTACAACCGCTTCGCCCACGACACCGACCGCGTCGCGGTGCGCTTCGAGAGCTTCATGGAGGAGTTCTCGAACATCCTGCAGCGGCAGATCAAGTAAGCCATGCGTCGTCCGAGAAGACTCAAGCACGAAATCAACGTCGTGCCCTACATCGACGTGATGCTGGTGCTGCTGGTGATCTTCATGGTCACCGCGCCGATGATCCAGCCCGCCAGCATCGAGCTGCCGAGCGTCGGCAAGGCCGCCCAGCCGCCGGTCGAGCCGCTGGAGATCATCGTCAAGGCCGACGGCGCCATGGCGATGCGCGACCGCGCCCTGGGCGGCGCCGAGGTGAGCCTCGGCCGCCTCGAACTCGCCGAGCGCATCAAGGAACTGCAGGCGAAGAACCCCGAGCAGCCGGTGCTGATCGCCGGCGACAAGAACGCCAAATACGAGGCCGTGCTCGCCGTGATGGACGAACTGCAGCGCGCCCAGGTCGCGAAAATCGGACTGCTGGTGCAGCCCAAGGGCAAATGAACGACGCCCCCGCCGCCCGCCGCCCGCCTCCCGGCAAGCGCATCTCCTTCGCCCTGGCCGTGCTGATGCACCTGCTGCTCGCCCTGCTGCTGATCTACGGCATCCACTGGCAGACCCAGCGCCAGCAGGCGGTCGAGGTCGAACTGGTGCGCGCCGCGCCGCCGGCGCCCGCG
>JANJVS010000031.1 GCA_024709955.1 Rhodocyclaceae bacterium | reverse complement strand
ACGCGCTCCGTCCATTCCGGCGGGTTGAGCCAGTTCTCGCGCAGTTCGTTCAAGCGCCGCGCGGCGGCGGCGATGTTCGCGGCAATGACTTCCGGGGCCATGCACGGCGGCGTCGCCTGCCCCGGCTTGGGGGCCGTGTCGCGCGGCGTCATGCCGGCGGGGAAGGGGAAGGTCTCGAAGGTCGTGGTCGGGGTGTAGCGCGGGCGGTCTTCGAGCGAAGTGCCGAGCCGCAGCGACCAGAGTTCGTGGAAGCGGGAATGCAGGATGCCGAAGGTCACATCGTCGGCGTGCTCGGAGAGCGGGTTGTTGTGCCAGCGGGCGATGAACTGTTCGGGCGTCATGCCGCCATTTTCGCCGAAAACGCCGCCGCCGTTACGACAGCGTCAAGATTCCGGCGCGGCCGGAAAAGCCGCCGCTGGTGGGACGGTGAGAGCGCCTCAGGCCTTCCCGGCTTTCGTGGAGGCTAACCGGCTCGGCCGGTTAAGCGCAGCGGCCGGAACAAAAGTCGGCACCCCAAGGGTACTTCCTGCGGGGCGCGCTGGCGAGACGGTGAGCGCCGCGCCGCCTACATCACATGGGATAGATAGGCGCCCAGCCGCATGTCGGCGGTGAGGATGTGCTCGGTCAGCCAGCGCTCCAGGATTTCGATGTCCCGTTCCGCCATCGCCCCGCCGCCCCGCAGCAGCGTTTGCTGCAGCTCCCTGGCGGTCTCGATCAGCTCGCGGTGCTCGGCCTTGTGCGCGTCCATGTCCTTGTACTGGTACTTGAGCATCAGGCGCTCTTCGTGGCTGAAGTGCCAGACCGTGCAGTTGATCAGTTCCTCCAGCGTCGCCGCCAGGTATTCCGGGGATTCCCCGTCGCCGACGGCGTGGTTGAGGGTGTTGAAGATGCTCACCAGCTTGCGGTGGTCCTCATCGACTTCCTCGACGCCGATGCTGAGGATATTGCTCCAGACGATGTCTTTCACGCTGCTTCTCCTCGGGATGACGAACTGCTTGCGCCGCCGGCTTATTCGAGGCCCTGGCTGGCGAGGTATTCCTCGTAGCTGCCGCGGTAGTCCACGATCTCGCCGCTGGTCTTGATCTCGATGATACGCGTGGCCAGCGAGGAAACGAACTCGCGGTCGTGGGAGACGAAGATCAGCGTGCCGGGGTATTTCTCCAGCGCGTTGTTGAGCGACTCGATGGATTCCATGTCGAGGTGGTTGGTCGGCTCGTCCATCAGCAGCACGTTGTTGCGCAGCAGGATCAGTTTGCCGAACAGCATGCGGCCCTGTTCGCCGCCGGAGATGACCTTGACCGACTTCTTCACCTCGTCGCCGGAGAACAGCAGGCGGCCGAGGGTGCCGCGGATCAGGGTCTCCACGTCGGAGCCCTCGTAGCCGCCTTCGCGCACCCAGCGCCCCATCCAGTCGGTGAGGCTCGTGTCCGCCTCGAAGTCGGCGGCGTGGTCCTGGGCGAAGTAGCCGGGGCGGGCCTTTTCCGCCCACTTGATCGTGCCGTGGTTGGGCGACAGGCCGCCGAGCGCCTCGCCGGCGAGGAGGCGCAGCAGGGTGGTCTTGCCGACGCCGTTCTCGCCGATGATCGCCACCTTGTCGCCGGCCTCGATGGCGGTGAAGAAGTTGTTGATGATCGGCGTGCCGGGCACGTAGGCGAACGACAGGTTCTCCACCTCGACAGCGAGGCGGTGCAGCTTTTCCTTCGGGTCGAAGTCGAAGCCGATCCACGGATACTGGCGCGAGGAGGGCTTCATGTCCTCGATCTTGATCTTCTCGATCTGCTTGGCGCGCGAGGTGGCCTGGCGCGCCTTGGAGGCGTTGGCGGAGAAGCGGCGCACGAAGCTCTGCAGCTCGGCGACGCGCTCCTTCGCCTTGGCGTTGGCGGCCGACTGGCGCGCGCGCGCCTGGGTCGAGGCCTCCATGAAGTCGTCGTAGTTGCCCGGATAGACGGTGATCTTGCCGTAGTCCAGGTCGGCCATGTGGGTGCAGACCTGGTTGAGGAAGTGGCGGTCGTGGGAGATGATGATCATCGTGCTGTTGCGCTCGTTGATCACGTTCTCCAGCCAGCGGATGGTGTTGATGTCGAGGTTGTTGGTGGGTTCGTCGAGCAGCAGGATGTCCGGGTTGGCGAACAGCGCCTGCACCAGCAGCACGCGCAGCTTCCAGCCCGGCGCCACCTCGCGCATCGGGCCGTTGTGGCGTTCGGTGGGAATGCCGACGCCCAGGAGCAGCTCGCCAGCGCGCGCCTCGGCGGTGTAGCCGTCGTACTCGGCGAAGTGCGATTCCAGCTCGGCGGCGCGCATGTAGTCGTCTTCGCTCGCCTCGGGGTTGGCGTAGATGGCGTCCCGTTCCTGCATGCAGGCCCACATCTGCTCGTGGCCCATCATCACCACGTCGAGCACGCGCACGTCCTCGTAGGCGAACTGGTCCTGGCGCAGGAAGGCCATGCGCTCGTGGGCGTCGAGGCTGACGTTGCCGGCGGAGGGGTCCAGCACGCCGGCGAGAATCTTCATGAACGTGGTCTTGCCGGAGCCGTTGGCGCCGATCAGGCCGTAGCGGTTGCCCTCGCCGAACTTGACGGAAACGTTTTCGAACAGGGGCTTGGCCCCGAACTGCATGGTGATGTTGGAAGCGACGAGCACGGGAAATCCTTGTCTGGGGTGAAACGGCGCGGCCGATGCGCGCGGGAAAGGCGCGAAGTGTACTCGCAATGGGCCCGACTCTTGCTAAAGTGCCGGCCATGAGAAAACTGACTATGGAAAAAATCCTGCAATCGCAGGGCTTCGGCACGAAAAAAGCCTGCCGCTATATGGTGCTCGACGGGCTGGTGGAGATCGACGGCGAGGTCATGGACGACATCCGCGCCGAATTCGACCCGATGGCGCAGGGGGGGCTGCATTTCACCGTCGACAGCGAACCCTGGGTGTATCGCGAGCATGTCTATGTGGCGCTCAACAAGCCCGCCGGCGTCGAGTGCTCGCGCCGGCCGGCCGTCCATCGCGGCGTGCTGAGCCTGCTGCCCGACCAATTTACCCTGCGCGACGTGCAGCCGGTCGGCCGCCTCGACCACGACACGACCGGCCTGCTGCTGCTTTCCGACGACGGCGGCTTCATCCACGCCCAGTCCCACCCCAAGCGCCATGTGCCGAAAACCTACGTGGCGACGACCCAGGACCCGGTAACGCCCGAACTCGTCGCCCAACTCGTGGCCGGCGTCAAGCTGACCGACGAGCCCGCGCCGCTGGCCGCCCGGGCATGCCAGCTCGACAGCCATCGGATCGAGATGACCATCGACATGGGCAAATACCATCAGGTCAAGCGCATGCTCGCCGCCGCCGGCCACCACTGCGTCGCCCTGCGGCGCACCGCCATCGGCGGGCTGCGGCTGGAGGATCTGGGGCTGGCGGAAGGCAAGTGGTGCCATCTGACGGCCGAGCAACTCGCCTGTTTGTAAAAGTCGGCGCTGATGAAACAACTGCGCTACCAGGCGGTCGAGCAAACAACGCTCTCCTCGCCGTAGCGGATGACGAGACGGTGAATATGGCCGAAAAAGACTATCCCACGGCACCCTCCGCCTGGATCGCCCGCTTCGCGCCGCTGATCCCGGCCGGCGGCGAGGTGCTCGACCTGGCCTGCGGCGGCGGCCGGCACGCGCGGCTCTTGGCCGGCATGGGCTACCGCGTCGAGGCGGTGGATCGGGATGCCGAGGCGCTCGCCGGGCTGGCCGGTATGGCGGGCGTGACGGTGCGCCAGGCCGATCTCGAAGGCGGTCCCTGGCCCTATTATGGTTGCGGCTTCGACGGCATCGTCGTCAGCCGCTACCTCTGGCGGCCGCTGATGCCCCAGCTGTTCAACTGCCTCAACGAGGGCGGCGTCCTGATCTACGAGACCTTCATGGAAGGCCAGCAGCTCCACGGCAGGCCTAGCGATCCGGCCCACCTGCTGCGTCCCGGCGAGCTGCTGGAGCTGATCGGCCGGCGCTTCGCCGTGGTCGCCTTCGAGCAGGGGGAGATCGGCGGGGAAAAACCCCAGGTTATCCAGCGCGTCTGCGCGCGGCGCGGGCGGCCGGGACCGCTGCCGCTTTAGTTGCCGAGAATCCGCCGGGCGACGTCCTCGATACCTTCCTCCGAAAGCTCGTCGGCGACGAAGACCGGCGCGTCGGAGTAGCGGTAGTTCTTGTCCTGGGAGCGCTGGTAGAGCGGGTCGTAGTGCTTTTCGAGCAGTTCCTCGACGAGGGCGCGGAAGTCGCCGGCCTCGACGAGCCCGGTCCAGCGGGCGAGGATTTCGTTGCTCTGCAGGCCGCGCAGATGGCCGAGCTGCTGGACCAGCCAGGCGGGGCGGGCGAGGAAGTAGTCGTAGTCGCCCAGCAGAAAGTCGGCTCTGGCGGCACGGTGCGCCTCGATGCGCAGGCAGGGCGCGGCGCGCATCGCGGCGATCAGGGCGTCGGGCACCTGCAGCGCGCCGATGCGCCGGCTTTCGGCCTCGACGAACACGGGGCGTTGCGGATCGAAGGCGGCGAGGGCGGCGAACAGCTTGGATTCGAAGCCCTTCTGCGCCGGCTGCGGCGCGTCCGGCAGGTTGCCGAGCACCGAACCCTTGTGGGCGGCGAGCTCTTCCAGGTGCAGCACCTGGGCGCCCTGGCGCGCCAGGGCTTCGAGGACGCGGCTTTTCGCGCTGCCGGTGGGGCCGGAGATCACCCGGAAGGCGAAGCGCGCCGGCAGCACGGCGAGCTCCGCGACCACGTGTTGACGCCAGGCCTTGTAGCCGCCTTCGAGGCGGTGGGCGTTCCAGCCGATCTCGCGCAGAATATGAGTAAAAGCTCCAGAGCGCTGGCCGCCGCGCCAGCAATAGACGAGGGGGCGCCAGCTCTTCGGCTGGTCGAGGAAGTTCGCCTCGATGTTGGCGGCGACGTTGCGGGCCACCAGCACGGCGCCGATCTTCTTCGCCTCGAAGGGCGAGACCTGCTTGTAGAGGGTGCCGACGCGGGCACGTTCCTCGTTCGATAGCACCGGGCAGCTGATGGCGCCGGGCAGGTGGTCCTCGGCGTATTCGGCCGGCGAACGGGCGTCGATGATGGCGTCAAATTCGGCGAGCTGTGATACCTTTGCCAGCCCTTTCGGAAGGCGTTCCGACACTTGTGCTCCAATAATATCCAGATGGAAAAGATCAAACTGACCCAGTTCAGCCACGGCGGCGGTTGAGGCTGCAAGATTGCGTCGGCCGTGTTGTCGCGCATTATCGCCGAATCGCCTCTCAACTCGTTGCCGCGGGACCTCCTGGTCGGGGTCGAAACGGGCGACGACGCGGCCGTTTATCGCCTGAATTCCGAGCAGGCGGTGATCGCCACCACCGATTTCTTCATGCCGATCGTGGACGATCCGCGCGATTTCGGCCGCATCGCCGCCGCCAACGCGCTGTCCGACGTCTATGCGATGGGCGGCCGGCCGATCTTCGCCCTCGCGGTGGTGGGCATGCCGATCGCCAAGCTGCCGGAGGACGTGATCCACGCGATCCTCGAAGGCGGCGCCTCGATCTGCGCCGAGGCCGGCATCCCGATCGCCGGCGGCCACACCATCGACGCGCTCGAGCCGATCTACGGCTTGGTCGGCATCGGCATCGTGCATCCGGACCAGGTCAAGCGCAACGCCGGCGCCCAGGCCGGCGACGTGCTGATCCTCGCCAAGCCCCTCGGCATCGGCATCCTGTCGGCCGCGCTCAAGAAGGACTCGCTGTCCGCCGCGGGCTACGAGGAGATGGTGCGCTGGACCACCATGCTCAACGTCACCGGCGCCAAGCTCGCCGCCATGCCCGGCGTGCATGCGGTGACCGACGTGACGGGCTTCGGCTTCGCCGGCCACCTGCTGGAGATCTGTCGTGGCTCGCATCTGGCGGCGGAGGTCGAGTTCGCCCGCCTGCCGCTGATCGACGAGGCGGTGCGCCATGTGCGCGCCGGCATCGCCACCGGCGCTTCCGCGCGCAACTGGACGAGCTACGGCGAGGCCGTCGAACTGGCGCCCGGCCTGGAAGAGTGGCGGCAGAAGATGCTGACCGACCCGCAGACCAGCGGCGGCCTGCTGGTGGCATGCGCGCCGGAGAGCGTCGAGGCGGTGCTGGCGGCCTTCCGCGCCGACGGCTTCGACCAGGCGGCGCCGGTCGGCGGGCTGGCGGCGGGTGCGGCCCGCGTCAGGGTCGTCTGAGCAGGGGCTTGAGGCTCTGCCAGACGTGATCGAGGATCTTCGGCTGCGCCGCCGCGGTGGGATGGAGACGGTCGGCCTGGAAGGCCCCGTCGTCGCGGGCGACGGGTTCGAGCAGGAAGGGCAGCAGGGCGGTCTTTTCCTGTTTGGCCACGGCGGCGAACAGGGCGTGGAACTCGTTCGTGTAGTCGGGACCGTAGTTCGGCGGCAATCGCATGCCGACCAGCAGTACGCGGGCGCCGGCGGCCTTGGCCGTGCGTGCCATCCGCGCCAGGTTGGCGCGCGTCGCGTCGAGGGCGAGGCCGCGCAGGCCGTCGTTGGCGCCGAGGGCGAGCACCACGACGGCGGGCTTTTCCCGCTCCAGCAGGGCGGGCAGGCGGCTCAGGCCGCCCGCCGTGGTCTCGCCGCTGATGCTGGCGTTGACCACGGTCATGGGGAACTTTTCCCGGCGCAGGCGTTCCGCCAGGAGGGCGGGCCAGCTTTGCTCGACGGCGATGCCGTAGCCGGCGGATAGACTGTCGCCGAACACCAGGACGGTCGCGGCGGCGCCGGCGAGGCCGGGGGCCAGCAGGGCGCAGAGGAAAATCAGGACACGGATGCTCGACATGAATGAAGCGGTGCTAAGGGTTGAGGGACTCGGCAAGGACGTCGCCAGCGGCGACGGCATGCTGACGATTTTGCACGAGATCGACCTGGCGGTGCGCTCCGGCGAGGCGGTGGCGGTGGTCGGCGCCTCGGGTTCGGGCAAGTCCACGCTGCTCGGCCTGATGGCCGGACTGGACCTGCCGACGCGCGGCCGCGTGCTGCTGGCGGGCCAGGACCTGGCGGCGCTCGACGAGGACGGCCGCGCGGCCCTGCGCGGGCGCGAACTCGGCTTCGTCTTCCAGTCCTTCCACCTGCTGCCGGCGCTTTCGGCGCTGGAGAACGTGATGCTGCCGCTGGAACTGTTGGGCGCCGGCAACGGGGACGATCCGCGCGGCGTCGCCGAGGCGATGCTCGCCCGCGTCGGGCTGGCGAACCGGCTGGATCACTATCCGAAGCACCTCTCCGGCGGCGAGCAGCAGCGCGTCGCGCTGGCGCGCGCCTTCGCGGTGCGGCCGCGCCTGCTGCTGGCGGACGAGCCGACCGGCAATCTCGACGCCGCCACCGGCCGGCAGGTGATCGACCTGATGTTCGAGATGAACGCCGAGCAGGGCACCACGCTGATCCTCGTCACCCACGACGAATCCCTCGCCTCCCGCTGCGGGCGGGCGATCCGGCTCGCGGCGGGACGGCTGCAGGCCTGACTCGTGCGTCGCCATGCCCGTAAGTGCTAGGATGAACGGGACATTGGATCGGGCCATACCCAGGGAGAGGGAAAGAATGGACGCTAACCATCTCGAAGTCATCGTTTCCGAACTGAATGACGGCGCCAGGCTGGAACTGGTCGGGCGCATGGATTTTTCCTCGGTGACCAAGTTCCGCGCCGCGATGATCAAGGCTTCCCAGAAGGAATGGCCGAACGTGGTCGTCGATTGCGCGCGGCTGGAGTACATCGACAGCTCGGCGATGGGCAACCTGCTGTT
The DNA here is from genome assembly GCA_024709955.1 of Rhodocyclaceae bacterium. Lineage (GTDB taxonomy): Bacteria > Pseudomonadota > Gammaproteobacteria > Burkholderiales > Rhodocyclaceae > Sulfuricystis. Next base: position 33,959 of record JANJVS010000031.1, on the reverse strand, counting down.
CTGGCGCGGCAAGCTCGAAGAGCATCAGCGCGCCATCACCCTCGCCAACTGCAACGGTCCCGTCCTCAAGGCCCTCCGGATCGGGGGCTTCCACAAGCTGTTCGAGATGCAGTGAGCGCGGCCGCGACGCGCCGGGCGGCATGCGTGCCGCTGCGCACCGCGCCTTCCAGCGTCGCCGGGTAATCGCCGGCGACATAGTCCCCCGCGAGCCAGACGTCGGCGCGGGCGGTGGCGGTCTCCGGACGCCGCAGACCGGGCGTGCAGGCGAAGGTGGCGCGCTTTTCCTCGATCACCCAGTGGCGCCGCGGCGGCGGCAGGCCGGGCAGCAGGCGGCCGATCTCGCCATGGATCGCCGCCGCGAGTTCGGCGTGGCCGAGCGCCTGGTAGGGGCCCTCGCCGCTGATCACCGCCGCGAGCATGCCGGGCTGGCCGCACAGGGCGCCGCGGTCGAACAGCCATTGGGCGTGGCCGCCGTCGAGCCCGGCCATGGGGAAGGGCAGGCGCACGCTTGCCGGATATTGCAGGTAGGCGGTGACGATGGGCTGCCAGCACAGGCCGGCGATCTGCTCGATCAGCGCGGCGAATTCCGGATGGGGGGCGAGCAGGCGCGGCAGGTGGTAGGGGGCGACGGCGAGGATCAACTGATCGTAGGGGCCATGGGTTTCCGCGCCCGCCACCGTCCAGCCGGCGCCGACTTTTTCCAGGCCGGCGACGCGCGTGGCGCGCAGGATGCGTCCGCCCCGAGACTCGACGAAGCGCGCCGCCGGATCGGGGAACAGGCTGGAAAAGTCGCTCGCCGGCAGCAGCAGGTCCGAGGCGGCGCGCCCGGCGGCGAGGCTGTCGCGCAGCACGTTGAGGAAGACTTGGGCCGAGGCGATGGCGACCGGGGTGTTGAGTGCGGCGAGGCAGAGCGGTTCCCAGAGGTAGCGGCGCACGCGCTCCGGCTGGCCGTGGGCGGCGAACAGTTCGGCGGCCGTCATGTCCGCGGCGAGGCGGAAGCCGCGCGCCTGCTGGGCGCGCATGAAACCGATGGCGGCGAACTTCTCCCGCAGGTTCAGTCCGCGCGCCGTCAGCAGCGCCCAGGCCAGGTGCAGCGGGGCCGGCAGGCGCGGGGCGGCCAGGCGCATGCGGCCGGGGAATTCGAGCCGCAGCGGGTGGCGCCGGACCACCGTCTCGCCGGCGCCGACTTTTGCCATGAGCCGCAGCGTCTCGCGATAGGCGCCGACGAGGATATGGGCGCCGTTGTCGAGGCGGACGCCGTCGTGGTCGACGGCGCGCGCGCGGCCGCCGAGGGTGCGCGAGGCCTCGAAGACATCGACGCCGATGCCGGCGGCGGCGAGTTCCACCGCGGCGGCGAGGCCGGCGTAGCCGGCCCCCACCACGGCAACTCTGGCGGCTACGCGGCCAGCCATGTCTTCAGCGCCAGCCAGAGCTTGCGCCAGCGCGGCAGCGAGGTGCGGCGGTCGAGGACGAGGAAGCCGTCGGCGGCGATCTCGTCGAGCAGGGTGCGGTAGATCGCCGCCATGATCAGGCCGGCGCGCTGGGACTTGCGGTCGACGGCCGGCAACTGTGCGTAGGCGCGGTCGTAGTGCTCGCGGGCGCGCGTCGCCTGGAATTCCATCAGGGCGCGGAATTCGGGGGTGTGGCGATAGGCGAGGATGTCGCGCTCGGCGACGCCGAAGCGTGCGAGCTCGTCCTGGGGCAGGTAGATGCGGTTGCGCCGCGCGTCCTCGCCGACGTCGCGGATGATGTTGGTGAGCTGGAAGGCGAGGCCGAGGGTGTGAGCGTACTTGAGCGTCTGGCGATCACGGTAGCCGAAGATCTCGGCGGCGATCAGGCCGACGACGCCGGCGGCGCGGTGGCAGTAGAGCTGCAGGGCCTTGAAGTCGGCATAGCGCGTCTGGTCGAGATCCATCTGCATGCCGTCGATGATCTCGGTCAGCTGCTCGGACGGCAGCGAGAAGTGCTGGCGTGCGATGGCGAGGGCCTGGGTGACCGGATGCGTGGGCCGGCCGGCGTCGAGGGCGGCCAGTTCGCCGCGCCACCAGTCGAGCTTGGCCTTCGCCAGCAGCGGCTCGCGGCATTCGTCGACGACGTCATCCACCTCGCGGCAGAAGGCGTAGAAGGCGGTGATCGCCTGGCGGCGGCGTGCGTCGAGGAAGCGGAAGCTCGGGGCGAAGCTGGAGCCGCTGGCGCGGGTCTTGTCGGCGCAGTATTCGTCGGGGGTCATGGGCGGAGGGCCTGGAAAAGGACACGCGGCCAGTCGAGGCCGCCGAGCGTCGGCCGGTGCGTGAAGACGTCGCAGCCGACGGCCTCGATCTTGTCGAGGATGCGCAGGCCGCCGGCGACGATGGCGCGGATTTCGAGGCCGATGCGGCCGGGCAGGTCGCGGCCGAGCGGCGCGCCCGCCAGCATCAGCGCGCGGGCGCGCTCCACCTGGAAGCGCAGCAGGGCGCGAAACTCGGCGCTGGCGGCACGGTGCAGGACGGTCTCCTCGGCGACGCCGAAGCGCGCGAGGTCTTCCTGGGGCAGGTAGATGCGTCCACGCGCGCCCTTGCCGGCGTCGATGCCGACATCCTGCCAGTGGTTGATGAGCTGCAGCGCCGAGCAGACGCAATCGGAGCGGCGCAGGTTCTCGGGTGTCGCGGCGCCGAACAGGTGGAGCAGCAGGCGGCCGACCGGATCGGCGGAGCGGCGGCAGTAGTCCAGCAATTCGTCGAAGCTGGCGTAGCGGTCCTTGCCCACGTCCTGGACGAAGGCGTCGAGCAGGTCGCGGAACAGCTGCAGCGGCAGGCCGTATTGGCTGATGAACGGGCGCAGGCGCAGGAAGACCGGATGTTCCGTCGCTTCGTTGCGTTCGATGCGGTCGAGTTCCGCCTGGTAGCCGGCGAGCAGGCGCAGGCGCTCCGCCGCCGGCAGGTCGCCTTCGTCGGCGAAATCGTCGGCCGTGCGGGCGAAAACATAGATCGCCGCCACCGCCGGACGCAGCGGGGCAGGCAGCAACAGCGAAGCAACGGGGAAATTCTCGTAGTGATCGATGCTCATCGGCCGCCAGTATAGGTGGAATGGAGGTCGAATTCGGCGGTAGAATGCCCGGTCGCGCGAGGGTGGCGAAATTGGTAGACGCACTGGATTTAGGTTCCAGCGGGGCAACCTGTGCGGGTTCGAGTCCCGCCCTTCGCACCACTCCATCTCATTCTTTCACAGGTTTGATTTCAAGGATTTTTCATGGAAACGACTCAGGAAACCAACGCAACCGCCGCCGTGCCCAGCCCGCTGGAGCGCCGTATCGAGATGATCGTGGCGCTGACCGAAATCGACCGCGAGGTGGAACAGCAGCTCAAGCGCATGGCGAAGAACGCCAAGTTGCCTGGCTTCCGTCCCGGCAAGGTGCCGATGAAGATGGTGGAACAGATGTACGGCGCCCAGGCGCGTTCCGAGGCCATCGGCGCGGCCGTCGAGAAGGCCTTCGGCCAGGCGGTGCGCGAGCAGAACCTGCGCGTGGCCGGCCAGCCGCGCATCGAGCCCAAGCCCGCCGGCACCGAGGGCCAGATGGAATTCACCGCCATCTTCGAGGTGTTTCCCGAATTCAAGATCGCCGACATCGGCGGCCACGCCATCGAGCGCGCCGTGCTGACCGTCAGCGACGCCGAGGTCGACAAGACCATCGAAGTGCTGCGCAAGCAGCGCACCACCTACGCGACCGCCGGCCGCCCCTCCGAGAAGGGCGACCGTCTGGTGGTCGACTTCACGGGCCGCAAGAACGGCGAGGCCTTCGATGGCGGCACCGCGACCGATTACCCGGTCTTTGTCGGCGGCGGCATGATGCTGCCCGACTTCGAGGCAGCTCTCGAAGGAGTCAGCGAGGGTCAGGAAAAGGTCTTCGATGTGGCCTTCCCCGAGGATTACCACGCCAAGGACCTGGCCGGCACCACGGTCCAGTTCACCGTCAAGATCAAGTCCGTCGAGGCGCCGCAGCTGCCGGCGGTGGACGCCGACTTCGCGCGCGCGCTGGGCATCGCCGACGGCGACCTGGACAAGATGCGCGCCGAGGTGCGCGCGAACCTCGAGCGCGAGGTCGCCAAGCGCCTGCGCGCCCGCGTCAAGGAGCAGGCGATGAATGTCCTGCTGGAAACCAACCAGATCGAGGTGCCCCAGGCGATGGTCCAGGTGGAGGCCCAGCAGATGGCCGACAACGCCCGCCGCGATCTCGAAGGCCGCAATCCACAGATGAAGAACCTGCCGGTCGAGGCCAGCTGGTTCACCGAGCAGGCCGCCCGGCGCGTGCGTCTTGGCCTGATCGTGTCCGAACTGGTCAGGGATAAGGACCTGCACGTCAAGCCCGACCAGGTGCGCGCCGTCGTCGACGAGTTCGCCGCCACCTTCGAGGACCCGCAGGAGGTCGTGCGCTGGTACTACAGCCAGCCGCAGCGCCTGGCGGAAGCCGAGGCCCTGGCGATGGAGAACAACGTCGTCGACTGGGTGCTGGCGAACGCCAAGGTCTCGGATAAGGAAGTCGCTTTTGACGAGCTTATGGGTAATGCGGCATGATGGAGGGGCAGTCGCCCTACAAGATTACTGACATGATGATTTCCGACTCCCCAATTCCCGAAACCCAGGGCCTCGGCATGGTGCCGATGGTGATCGAGACCAGCGGCCGCGGCGAGCGCGCCTACGACATCTACTCGCGCCTGCTGAAGGAGCGCGTGATCTTCCTGGTCGGGCCGGTGAATGACGTCACCGCCAACCTGGTGGTCGCCCAGTTGCTGTTCCTCGAATCGGAGAATCCGGACAAGGACATCTACTTCTACATCAACTCCCCCGGCGGTTCGGTCACTGCGGGCTTGGCGATCTACGACACCATGCAGTTCATCAAGCCGGCCGTATCCACGCTGTGCATCGGCCAGGCCGCCTCGATGGGCGCCTTCCTGCTGGCGGCGGGGGAGAAGGGCAAGCGCTACTGCCTGCCCAATTCGCGCGTGATGATCCACCAGCCGTCGGCCGGGTTCCAGGGCCAGGCTTCGGACATCGAGATTCACGCCAAGGAAATTCTCTTCATGAAGCAGCGTCTCAACGAAATGCTGGCCAAGCACACCGGCCAGCCGGTCGAGCGCATCGAGCAGGACACCGATCGCGACAACTTCCTGTCGGCCGCCGCCGCCGTCGAATATGGCCTGGTCGACAAGGTGTTGACCAGCCGTGGCGACGCGGCCTGATGCCGGGCCATTTCCAGAGGAGACTTGACCATGTCGGATAAGAAAGGCAGTACGGAAAAGCTGCTCTACTGCTCCTTCTGCGGCAAGAGCCAGCACGAGGTCAAGAAGCTGATCGCCGGTCCGTCCGTGTTCATCTGCGATGAATGCATCGACCTGTGCAACGACATCATCCGCGACGACGCGACGGCGGAGGAAGCCGGCAAGCCGTCGCGCGATCTGCCGATCCCGGCGGAAATCCGCGACGTCCTCGACCAGTACGTCATCGGCCAGGAGCAGGCGAAGAAGATTCTTGCCGTGGCCGTCTACAACCATTACAAGCGGCTGCGCAGCATCCCGAAGAGCAAGGACGAGGTCGAGCTCGCCAAGAGCAACATCCTGCTGATTGGTCCCACCGGCTGCGGCAAGACGCTGCTGGCCCAGACCCTGGCGCGTCTGCTCAACGTGCCCTTCGTCATCGCCGACGCGACGACGCTGACCGAGGCGGGCTACGTCGGCGAGGATGTCGAGAACATCATCGCCAAGCTGCTGCAGAAATGCGACTACGAGGCCGAGAAGGCCGAGCAGGGCATCATCTACATCGACGAGATCGACAAGATCTCCCGGCGCAGCGAGAACCGCTCGATCACCCGCGACGTTTCCGGCGAGGGCGTGCAGCAGGCGCTGCTCAAACTCATCGAGGGCACCGTCGCCGCGGTGCCGCCCCAAGGCGGCCGCAAGCACCCGAACCAGGATTTCATCCAGGTCGATACCGCCAACATTCTCTTCATCTGCGGCGGCGCCTTCGACGGCCTCGACAAGATCATCCAGAGCCGTTCGGAGAAATCCGGCATCGGCTTCGGCGCCGAGGTCAAGAGCAAGGAAGGCGTGGACGTCAGCAAGACCCTGGCCAGCGCCGAGCCGGACGATCTGGTCAAGTACGGCCTGATTCCCGAGCTGATCGGCCGCCTGCCGGTGGTCGCCGTCCTCTCCGAGCTCGACGAGGCGGCCCTGGTGGAAATTCTGATCGAGCCGAAGAACGCCCTGATCAAGCAGTACCAAAAACTTTTTTCCATGGAAGGTGTCGAATTGGAGGTGCGTCCTTCCGCGCTGCAGGCGGTGGCGAAGAAGGCCATCAAGCGCAAGACGGGCGCGCGTGGCCTGCGTTCGATCATGGAAAACGTGCTGCTGGACACCATGTACGAGCTGCCGAGCCTGTCGAACGTGACCAAGGTTGTGATCGACGAGAACACGATCGAGTCCGGCAGCCAGCCGCTCCTGATCTACGCCGACCAGCCCAAGGTTTCCGGCTCCAACTGATTCCGGATCCCGTCCGTGCCGCTGTGGGACAGCGGCTTGAATCCCCAGGCCGCGTCCCCATGTGGGAACCACGAGGCTAATCAAGAGAGGATGCGTCCATGTCAGACGAACTCGATCTGTCGCAAGAAGAGAACAACATGATGCCGCTGCTCCCCCTGCGGGACGTGGTGGTGTTTCCCCACATGGTCATCCCGCTGTTCGTGGGTCGGCCGAAATCGATCAAGGCCCTGGAAACGGCCATGGAGGCCGGCAAGAGCATCCTCTTGGTCGCCCAGAAGTCCGCCGCCAAGGACGAACCCGAGGTCGGTGACCTCTACGACATCGGCTGCATCTCCAATATCCTGCAGATGCTCAAGCTGCCCGACGGCACCGTCAAGGTGCTGGTCGAGGGCACGCAGCGCGCCCGCATCGACCGCGTCGAGGACCGCAAGTCCCTGTTCGTCGCCGAAGTCACGCCGGTCGCGCTCAACGAGCGCGGCAGCCACGAGATTGAGGCGATGCGCCGCACCATCCTGGCGCAGTTCGACCAGTATGTGAAGCTCAACAAGAAGATTCCGCCGGAGATCCTGACTTCCTTGGCGGGCATCGAGGAAGCCGGACGGTTGGCCGATACCATCGCCGCCCACCTGCCGATGAAGCTCGAACTCAAGCAGGAAATCCTCGAGATGTTCGGCGTGGACGAGCGGCTCGACAAGCTGCTGGCACAACTGGAAACCGAGCTCGACATCCTGCAGGTCGAGAAGCGCATCCGCGGTCGCGTCAAACGCCAGATGGAGAAGAGCCAGCGCGAGTATTACCTCAACGAGCAGGTCAAGGCTATCCAGAAGGAACTCGGCGAAGGCGAAGAAGGTGCCGACATCGAGGAGATGGAGAAGAAGATCAAGGCTGCCGGCATGAGCAAGGAGGCACTGGCCAAGGCCAATGCCGAGATGAAGAAGCTCAAGCTGATGTCGCCGATGTCCGCCGAGGCGACGGTGGTGCGCAACTACATCGAGGCGCTGATCGGCCTGCCCTGGAAAAAGAAGTCGCGTATCTCGAAAGATCTCTCCGCCGCCGAGAAGATCCTCGACAAGGACCACTACGGGTTGGAGAAGGTCAAGGAGCGCATCGTCGAATATCTGGCGGTGCAGCAGCGCGTCGACAAGGTCAAGGCGCCGATCCTCTGCTTGGTCGGCCCCCCCGGCGTCGGCAAGACCTCCCTCGGCCAGTCGATCGCCAAGGCGACCAACCGCAAGTTCGTGCGCATGGCCCTGGGCGGTGTGCGCGACGAAGCCGAGATTCGCGGCCATCGCCGTACCTACATCGGCTCGATGCCCGGCAAGATCCTGCAGAACATGGCCAAGGTCGGCGTCAAGAACCCGCTGTTCCTGCTCGACGAGGTGGATAAACTCGGCATGGACTTCCGCGGCGATCCTTCCTCGGCCCTGCTGGAAGTGCTCGACCCCGAGCAGAACCACACCTTCCAAGACCACTACGTAGAAGTCGACTTCGATCTCTCTGATGTGATGTTCGTCGCGACGGCCAACTCGCTGAACATTCCGGCGGCGCTGCTCGACCGCCTGGAGGTGATCCGCCTGGCCGGCTACACCGAGGACGAGAAGGTCAACATCGCCGAGCGCTATCTGCTGCCGAAGCAGATGAAGAACAACGGCGTGAAGCGCGAGGAGCTGTCGGTGACCGAGGACGCGATCCGCGACATCGTGCGCTACTACACGCGCGAAGCCGGCGTGCGCGCCCTCGAACGGGATCTTTCGAAGATCTGCCGCAAGGTGGTCAAGTCGCTGGTCATGCGCCAGCGCAAGAACAAGATCGTCGTCAACGACAAGAACCTAGACAAGTACCTCGGCGTGCGCCGCTATACCTTCGGCATGGCCGAGAAGGATAACCAGGTCGGCCAGGTCACCGGTCTGGCATGGACCGAGGTCGGTGGCGAGCTGCTGACCATCGAGGCCGTGGCGGTGCCCGGCAAGGGCAAGACACTGACCACCGGCAAGCTCGGCGAGGTGATGCAGGAGTCGATCCAGGCCGCCTTGACGGTGGTGCGCCGCCGTTCGCGCCAGCTCGGCATCGCCGAGGACTTCTACCAGAAGAACGACATCCACATCCACCTGCCGGAAGGCGCGACCCCCAAGGACGGTCCGTCCGCCGGCATCGGCATGACGACGGCGCTGGTGTCCTGTCTGACCGGCATTCCGGTGCGCGCCGACGTTGCCATGACCGGCGAGATCACGCTGCGCGGCGAGGTGCTGCCGATCGGCGGCCTCAAGGAAAAACTGCTCGCGGCGGTGCGCGGCGGCATCCGCCTGGCGCTGATCCCAGAAGAGAACGTCAAGGATCTCGCCGAGATTCCGGACACGATCAAGAACCGCATCGAGATCGTGCCGGTGAAGTGGATCGACAAGGTGCTGGAACTCGCCCTGGAGCGTATGCCCGAGCCGCTGCCCGAGGCGCCCGTTGCGGCGGTCGAGGGACAGGCGGCAAGCCTGCCGGCCCCCGAAGGCGACGCGCTGGCTTCGGGCTTGGTCAAGCACTGAGTGAAGAGGCGTACGACAGGGCACGCAAGGGCGAATGCTTTGGTAGAATCCGCAGCCTTGCGGCTGTGCCTTGCCGTGCGGTAGTGCACGGGTGCTTAGCTCAGTTGGTAGAGCGTCGCCCTTACAAGGCGAATGTCGGGGGTTCGAACCCCTCAGCACCCACCAGATTTGATCGATTGCCCGCATCCGGCTGTTGCGGGGAGTCCCGAAGCGATACACAAGGCGAACTGCGGTTCGCCTTTTTTCTTGGAAGGCGGCACCATGTTCGATCTAGTTCGCAACAATAAAAAATTCATCCAGATTGTGCTGGCGGTGATCGTGCTGCCGTTTGCCCTGTGGGGCGTCGAGTCCTACGTGAATGCACCCGGCGACGCGGGAGCCGTGGCGACGGTGGGCGGAACGCCGATTCCCCTGGGAGAATTCCAGGAGGCCTTGCGTGAGCAGCAGGAGCGGCTGCGGCCACAGTTGGGCGGCAACGTCAATCCGGAGCTCCTCGATAATCCGGAAATGCGGCGCGGCGTGCTGCAGAATCTCGTCAATCAGCGCCTGCTGGCCTTGCATGCCGCCAAGTCGGGGATGGTGGTGGGCGACGAGCAACTGGCGAGCTTCATCACCGCGGTGCCGGCGCTGCAGGAAAACGGCAAGTTCTCGCGCGAACGCTATGAGGCGCTCGTCGCGGCCCAGGGCATGAGCATCGAGATGTTCGAGGCACGCGTCAGGCAGGATCTGCTGATGCAGCAGGCGATGATGGCTGCCAGCGATGCCGCCGTCGGCGGCAATCTGCCGCTCAGCCGCTGGCTGCAGGCCCAACTGGAGGAGCGCGAGATCAGCGAGGCGCTGCTGCGCGTCGAGCAATACCTAGGCGAGAGCAAGCCGGACGCGACGGCGGTCAAGCGCTATTACGACGAGAACCGGGCGCGCTTCGAGAAGCCCGAACAGGTGCGCGTCGCCTATCTCGTGCTGAGCCAGGACAAGCTGATCGAGAATGCCAAACCCAGCGACGAAGCGATCAAGTCTTGGTATCAGGCCAACGAGGCGCGCTACAAGCAGCCGGAGCAGCGGCAAGCCAGCCATATCCTGGTTCGCGCCGACAAGGGCGCACCGGAGGCGGAGGTGCAGGCGGCACGCGACAAGGCGGAGCAGATCCTCGCCCAGTTGAAGGCCAAGCCCGCCGACTTCGCCCAGCTCGCCAAGCAGCATTCCCAGGATCCGGGCTCCGCCGAAAAGGGTGGCGATCTGGGTTTCTTCGGTCGTGGCATGATGGTCAAGCCCTTCGAGGATGCGGTTTTCTCCCTTCAGGAAAACCAGCTTTCCGACTTGGTGCATTCGGATTTCGGCTTCCACATCATCAAACTGACCGGCGTGCGCGCGGAGCGCGCCCGTCCGCTCGACGAGGTACGCGGGGAGATCGCCGCCGAATTGAAGCGCCAGGCGGGCGCCAAGCAATATGCGGAGGCCGCCGAGAGCTTCAGCAACATCGTCTACGAGCAGCCCGACAGCCTCGCGCCCGCGGCTGAAAAGTTCGGCCTGAGCGTGCAGGAGTCCGACTGGATCGTCAAGGGCAGCGAGGCGGCTGCCCCCTTCGCCAATCCGAAGCTGGTCCAGGCGATTTTTGCGGAGGATGCGGTTGCCAACAAGCGCAACACGGAGGCCGTCGAAGTCAATCCGAACACCCTTGTCGCCGCGCGCGTCGTCGAGCATCGGCCTGCCGCGCTGGAGCCATTCGACACGGTTGCCGGCACGATCGAGAAGCTGCTGGCCCGCGAGGCCGCCGCGCGCCGTGCCGCCGAGGCTGGCCAGGCTGAACTCGCCAAGCTGCGGCAGGGCGAGAAATCCAGCCTGTCCTGGGGGCAGGCCCGCGCGGTGAGTCGCCTGCATGCGCCGGCCCTGGCACCCGAGGCGCGCGATGCGATATTCGCCGCTTCGGTGCAAGCTTTGCCGGCCTACGTCGGTGCGAAGGTGCCGGGCGGTTATGCCCTGTACCGGATCGCCAAGGTCAAACCTTTCGACGAGGGCGATGCCACCGCGGCTCCGCGCGCCCAGGCCTTGCGTCAGCAATACAACCAGGTGACCGCCCAGGAGGAACTGGTCGGCTGGCTGGCGGCCTTGCGCCAGCGCTATCCCGTGACGATCAACAACGCCGCGCTCGAGCGCAAGTAGCGGTACCCGCGAGCGGGCAGCAAAAAAAATGGCGCCGCGATACGGCGCCATTTTTTCTTGGCTTGGTCAGAAGCTTACTGACCGTTCGAGCCGGGCAGGGGGTCGGCGTTCCCCATCGCCGTGGTGTGGGTGCCACCGTCGACGTAGAGGATTTCGCCGGTGATGCCGCTGGCCAGGTCGGACAGCAAGAAGGCCGTGGCATTGCCGACTTCCTCGATGGTGACGTTGCGACGTAGCGGTGCGTGGTGGGCGTTGTAGGCCAGCAGCTTGCCGAAATTGCCGATGCCCGAGGCGGCGAGCGTCTTGATCGGACCGGCGGAAACGGCGTTGGCGCGGATGCCTTGCGGACCGAGGCAGAAGGCCAGGTAGCGCGTGGCCGCTTCCAGGCTCGCCTTGGCGAGTCCCATGGTGTTGTAGTTTGGCATGGTGCGCTCCGCGCCCAGGTAGGAGAGGCAGACCAGGGAGGGGTTGCTGCCCTTGAGCAGCAGCGGGCGGGCGGCCTTGGCGAGCGCCGGGAAGCTGTAGGAGGATATTTCGTGGGCGATGCGGAAGGCATCGCGGGAAATGCCATCGAGAAAGTCGCCTTCGATGGCATCGTTCGGGGCATAGGCGATCGAATGCACCAGGCCGTCGAGGCCTTCCCAGCGCGTCGCCAATCCCTGGAATACCGCATCGATCTGGGCGTCGTCGGCGACGTCCATCTGATAGACCATGTCGCTGTCGAACTCGCCGGCGAATTTGGCGATGCGCTCGAGGAAGCGTTCGTTCTGATAGGTGAAGGCGAGTTGCGCGCCCTCGCGATGGCATGCCTTGGCGATGCCGTAAGCGATGGATCGATTCGACAAGAGGCCGGTGATCAGAATGCGTTTGCCGGCGAGAAAGCCCATGGTGAATCCTCCCTAAATCCATCCAAATCGAACGCGGGATTATAGCCGCGATTACATTACACTTGCCGCCATGCGCGGATTTCCGATATCTCTTTACGCCGCTCTGGCGCTGCTGCTGACGGGCTGCGGTTCCGCCTGGAACGATCCGTATCCGGCCGCGGAGCGAGGCGGCAACATTCTCTATACGGCGTTTACGGAACGCCCCAAGCACCTTGATCCGGTGCAGTCCTACAGCGAGGACGAAATCGCCTTCACGGCGCAGATCTACGAGCCGCCGCTGCAGTATCACTATCTGCGGCGCCCCTACGAACTGATCCCGGCGACGGCGCGGGCCGTGCCGCAGCCGCGCTATCTGGATGCCCAAGGGCACCCCTTGCCCGCGCACGCGGATCCCGCGCGCATCGCCTTCACCGATTACCTGATCGCCATCAAGCCGGGCATTCGCTACCAGCCGCATCCGGCCTTCGCGCGCGCCGAGGATGGCGGCCATCTCTACCACGCGCTCACTCCCGCCCAACTGGCGGACAAGCATGCGCTCGCCGATTTTCCGCGCACCGATACGCGCGAGCTGACCGCCGACGACTATGTCTACGGCATCAAGCGGCTCGCGCATCCGCGCCTGCACTCGCCGATCTTCGGCCTGATGGCCGAATATGTCGTCGGCCTGAACGAGCTGGGGCAGGAGCTGCAAGCGCAAGCGGCCGACTGCGCCGCCGGCGAAAAGTCGGCGCCGGCGGGACGGTGCGCCGGCTGGCTCGACCTGCGCGAGGCGAAGCTCGCGGGCGTCGCGGCGCTCGATCGCCATACCTATCGCATCCGCATCAAGGGCAAATACCCGCAGTTCCTCTATTGGCTGACGATGCCCTTCTTCGCGCCGATGCCCTGGGAGGCGGACAAGTTCCACAGCCAGCCTGGCATGGCCGAACGGAACCTGACCCTCGACTGGTATCCGGTCGGCACCGGTCCCTACATGCTGATGGAAAATAATCCGAACGCGCGCATGGTGCTGCAGCGCAATCCGAACTTCCGTGGCGAGACCTATCCGTGCGAGGGGGAGGACGAGGATCGCGCCGCGGGCCTGCTCGCCGACTGCGGCGAGCCGCTGCCCTTCATCGATAAGGTGGTGTTCGCCCGCGAGAAGGAGCAGATTCCCTACTGGAACAAGTTCCTGCAGGGTTATTACGACGCCTCGGGCATCGCCTCGGATTCTTTCGATCAGGCGGTACAGGTCGGCAGCGGCGGCGAGGTTTCGCTGACACCGGCGATGCGGGAGCAGGGCATCACGTTGTCCACGTCGGTGGCGACCAGTACCTTCTACATGGGCTTCAACATGCTCGATCCCCTCGTCGGCGGCGCTGGCGAAGCGGCGCGCAAGCTGCGGCAGGCCATCGCCATCGCCATCGACCAGGAGGAGTTCATCTCAATCTTCATGAACGGCCGCGGCATCGCGGCGCAGAGTCCGATCCCGCCCGGCATCTTCGGTTATCGGGAGGGGCGCGCCGGGCTCAATCCCGTTGTCTACGACTGGACACCCGATGGGCCGCGCCGCAAGGACATCGCCGTCGCCAAGCGCCTGCTGGCGGAGGCGGGCTGGCCGAACGGGCGCCATGCCCGCAGCGGCGAGCCCCTGGTGATCAATCTCGACACCACCGGGACCGGCGTCGGCGCCAAGGCGCGTATCGACTGGCTAAACAAGCAGTTCAAGAAAATCGACGTGCAGCTCGTGGTGCGCAGCACCGACTACAACCGCTTCCAGGAAAAGATCCGCAAGGGAGCGGTGCAGCTGTTCTATTTCGGCTGGAACGCCGACTATCCCGATCCGGAGAATTTCCTCTTCCTGCTCTACGGTCCTCAGGGCAAGGGCAGTCATGCCGGACAGAATGCGGCGAACTACGCCAATCCGCAATACGACCGGCTGTTCGAGCAGATGCAGGCCATGGACAATTCTCCCGAACGCCAGGCGCTCATCGATCGCATGCTGGCGATCCTGCACGAGGACACTCCCTGGGTCTGGGGCTTCCACCCGAAAGATTACAGCCTGCGCCACGCCTGGCTGAAGAACCGCAAGCCCAGCAAGGTAGGCAACAACACCCTCAAGTATCAGCGCATCGACGCCGCCTTGCGTGCGGAGGCGCGCGCGCGCTGGAACAAGCCGGTGTTCTGGCCCCTGCTGACGGCTGTCGCCGTGCTCGTGCTGCTGGCCCTGCCGGCGGTGTTCGCCCATCGTCGCCGCGAAAACGCCACGGCGCGCGGCGGCGTCTAGATCAAGGACGCGCGGCGCGCAGCAGGTAGTTGACGCTCGTGTCCGCGCCCAGGCGGTAGCTGCGCGTCAGCGGGTTGTAGCTCATACCGACGATTTCCTCCACGTCAAGCCCGGCCTGCCGGGTGAAGCGAGCGAGTTCCGCCGGGCGGAGGAATTTGGCGTAGTCGTGGGTGCCCTTCGGCAGCATGTTGAGGATGTACTCGGCGCCGATGACCGCGAACAGATAGGCCTTGGGGTTGCGGCTGATGGTCGAGAAGAATACCTGGCCGCCGGGCTTGACCAGCCGCGCGCAGGCGGCGATGGTGCTGGCGGGATCGGGGACGTGCTCCAGCATTTCCAGGCAGGTCACGGCATCGAAGCTCGCCGGCGCCTCGGCGGCGAGGGTTTCGGCGGCGATCAGGCGGTAATCGACTTGCCGGCCGCTTTCGAGCAGGTGCAGGCGCGCCACGCCAAGCGCCTTTTCCGACAGGTCGATGCCGGTCACGCGGGCGCCGCAGGCGGCCATGCCTTCGCTGAGCAGGCCGCCGCCGCAGCCGACATCGAGCACCTTCTTGCCGTCCAGGCCGATGCAGCGGTCGATCCAGCCGAGCCGCAGGGGATTGATGTCGTGCAGGGGCTTGAACTCGGAATTCGGATCCCACCAGCGGTGCGCCAGCTCGCCGAACTTGGCGAGTTCCTGCGGATCGAAGTTGGCTGTCGTAGTCATGTGGTATGCGGGATGGAGTACGTGAAGAGGCAAAGCCGGGTCTCTGGTCGGGGCACCTAAGAAAAAAGCCCTGCTAGGCAGGGCTTTTTGTCGGCACCGTGTTCGGCTTACTGGGCTTGCGTGCCGATCACCTCGATCTCGACGCGGCGATCGGGCTGCAGGCACTCGATCAGCTTCTTGGACTTGGCGACGCTCTTGCCGCACTTGTCGCCGGTGACGGGCTGCTTCTCGCCCTTGCCTTCGGCATAGACGCGGTTGGCTTCGATGCCCTTGCCGACCAGGTAGTCCTTGACGGCGGCGGCACGACGCTCGGAGAGCTTCTGGTTGTACTTGTCGCTGCCGATGCGGTCCGCATGACCGACGGCGATGATGACTTCCAGCTTGATGTTCTTGATGTCGTTGGCGAGCTGATCAAGCTTGGCCTTGCCTTCGGGACGGAGCACGGCCTTGTCGAAATCGAAGAGGGCGTCGGCGGCGAGGGTCACTTTCTTGGCGGCGGGCTTGGGCGCGGCGGCGGCGGCGGCGGGGGCGGCGGCGGGGGCGGCCTCCTTCTTGACGAGATCCGGATCACACTCGGCGATGGCCATCGCCGGCGTCCAGTAGCCGGTGCGCCAGCAGAGGCCGGTGCCGCTCTTCGCGACATAGCCACGCTGGTCAATTACATAGCCGACGGTGCCCTTCAGATCCACGCCCGGAGTCTGGGCTTGGGCGGCAGCGCCGATCGAGGCCAGGGTGGCGGCCAGCAGGATGTTCTTCGAGACGAGCTTGATCATGTTTGTCTTCCCTCGTAAATGCGTTGGAGTTTACTGAAACCGTTTGAACGTTTTTGCTTAGCGGCAAAGCTACCCTGAAGCAACCAAACTAGCTTTGATTCGAAATCATATTCTGCCACACATTAAGTTTATGCAGCAATGCCTTGATATCCAGGTCAACCGGTTGTTTGTCGTCTATGCGCAACTTTCCGGCGACCCAGACATGGCTGACGGATTCGCGTCCGGCCGCGTAAACCAGATGGGATGCGGGATCGAAGCAGGGTAGCAACTGCCAGTCGTCCAGTCGTACCGCCATCAGGTAGGCGGCCTTGCCGGGGAGCAGGGAGCCGATCTGTCCCTCCAGTCCCAAGGCGCGTGCGCCTTCGATGGTCGCCATGGCGAGCGCCTGGTGGGCCGGAAGGCACTCCGCATCGTGGGTGGCTGCCTTGGCCAGCAGCGCCGCGTGGCGCATTTCCTGGAACAGGTCGAGCCGGTTGTTGCTGGCGGCGCTATCGCTGCCTAGTCCAATGCCGATTCCGTGATCCAGCATGGCGCCGACAGGTGCGATGCCGCTGGCGAGCTTCATGTTCGAGGTGGGGCAGTGGGCGACGTGACAAGCGTGAAAGGCCAGGGCGGCGATTTCCTCCTGCTCCAGATGCACAGCATGGACGGCGACCAGCCTGGGGCCCAGCAGCCCGAGCCGCCGCAGGCGCTCGAAGGGCCGCATGCCATGGTCCTTATGGCTGCCGGCGATTTCGTCCAGGGTTTCGTGGAGGTGGATGTGGATCGGCAGGTCGAGCTGGTTGGCGAGCGCGACAATCCGTTCGAAGCTGGGGTCCGCGACGGTATAGGGCGCATGGGGGGCGAGGCAGAAGGAGATCGATGCTTCGTCGCGCAGGGCGTCCCGCGTCGCCAGGCCCTTGTCCAGATAGTCCGCGGCGCTGCTGCCGTAGGCGCTGGGAAACTCGAAGACCGTGATGCCGAGAGCGGCCCGCATTCCGGCCGCCAGGGCGGCCTTGGCGGCGGCGGCGGGGAAAAAGTACATGTCGTTGAAGCAGGTGATGCCGCCGCGCAGCATCTCCCAGCAAGCGAGGAGGGTGCCGTCATATACGAAATCGGGGCCGACGTGGCGGCTTTCCGCGGGCCAGATGCGCTCCTTGAGCCAGCGCATCAGGGGCATGTCGTCGGCGAAGCCGCGCAACAGGCACATGGCCGCATGGGTATGCAGGTTGATGAGGCCCGGCATCAGCACATGGGCGTCGAGATGCAGACGGCGCCTGGCGCGGTAGCGCGTCGCGGCTTCCGCCGTGGGGAGCAGGTCGAGGATGCGATCGCCCTGGATGGCCAGACTGTGGTTTTCAAGGACCAGGCCGGCGGGTTCGATGGGAATGACCCAGCGGGCATCGATGATTTGGTCGACTTCCAGTCCTTCTGGGGGGGGGCGGGGAGGATTCTGAGCGCTCATGTCGTCGTCGAAATATGCGAGGCGACAGTACCTTAGCGTAAATCCGCGAATGCCGGACGAATGCCGTCCGGAGGGCGATGCGTGCTAGAATTCCGCGCTTTTGGAATAGCCCGCAAAGCGGGGCGGCTGCCTACATGACCACAGTATTCGCCAAGGAAACCCTGCCCGTCAGCCTCGAAGAGGAGATGCGCCATTCCTACCTCGATTACGCGATGAGCGTGATCGTCGGGCGGGCACTCCCGGACGCCCGCGACGGCCTCAAGCCGGTGCATCGCCGCGTGCTCTACGCGATGCACGAGCTCAACAACGACTGGAACCGGCCCTACAAGAAGTCGGCGCGCATCGTCGGCGATGTCATCGGTAAATACCATCCGCACGGCGATACGGCGGTTTACGACACCATCGTGCGCATGGCGCAGGATTTCTCGCTGCGCTACATGCTGGTCGATGGTCAGGGCAACTTCGGTTCGGTGGACGGCGACAACGCGGCGGCGATGCGTTACACCGAGGTGCGCATGGCGCGCATCGGCCACGAACTGCTGGCCGATATCGAGAAGGAGACCGTCGACTTCGGCCCGAACTACGACGGCTCGGAGCAGGAACCGCTGATCCTGCCGGCGCGCATCCCCAACCTGCTGATCAACGGCAGCGCCGGCATCGCCGTCGGCATGGCGACCAATATCCCGCCGCACAACCTCAACGAGGTGATCGACGGCTGTCTGGCGCTGCTTGACAATCCGGCCATCGACATCGAGGAGCTCATCAAGATCATCCCGGCGCCCGACTTCCCGACCGCCGGCCTGATCTACGGCATCGCCGGCGTGCGCGAGGGCTATCTGACCGGCCGCGGCCGCGTCATCATGCGCGCGCGCACTCATTTCGAGGATCTGGAGCGCGGCGGCAAGCAGGCGATCATCGTCGACGAGCTGCCCTACCAGGTTAACAAGAAGACCCTGCAGGAAAAGATCGCCGAGCTCGTCAACGAGAAGAAGATCGAGGGCATCGCCCATATCCAGGACGAGTCCGACAAGTCCGGCATGCGCCTGGTGATCGAACTGAAGCGCGGCGAAGTGCCCGAGGTGGTGCTCAATAACCTCTACAAGCAGACGCAGTTGCAGGACACCTTCGGCATGAACATGGTGGCCCTGGTCGATGGCCGCCCGCAACTGCTCAATCTCAAGCAGTTGCTCGAATGCTTCCTCGCCCACCGCCGCGAGGTGGTGACGCGCCGCACTATCTTCGAACTGCGCAAGGCGCGCGAGCGCGGCCATGTGCTCGAAGGCCTGGCCGTCGCCTTGTCCAACGTCGACGAGATCATCGCGCTGATCAAGGCGGCGCCGACGCCGGCCGACGCCAAGCGCGAACTGATGGCGCGCACCTGGCGTTCGACGCTGGTGGAGGAGATGCTGCTGCGCGCCTCGGCCGAGGCTTCGCGCCCCGAGGGCCTGGCGCCCGAGTTCGGTCTGTCGCGGCGCGGCTACCTGCTGTCCGACGTACAGGCCCAGGCGATCCTCGAACTACGCCTGCAGCGCCTGACCGGTCTCGAACAGGACAAGATCCTCGCCGAGTACAAGGAGGTGATGGAACTGATCACCGACCTGCTCGACATCCTTGCACGTCCCGAGCGCATCACCCAGATCATCGCCGCCGAGCTCTCCGCCATCAAGGCCCAGTTCGGCGATTCGCGTCGCTCCGAGATCGTGCTGCAGACCGCCGACATCAACCTTGAGGATCTGATCGCGCGCGAGGACATGGTGGTGACGCTTTCCCACGCCGGCTACTTCAAGCGCCAGAGCCTCGACGATTACCGTACCCAGCGGCATGGCGGGCGCGGCAAGAAGGCCGCCGACATCAAGGACGACGATTTCGTCGACCGACTGTTCATCGCCAACACCCACGACTACATCCTCTGTTTCTCGAACCGCGGCCGCGTCTATTGGCTCAAGGTCTACGAGGTGCCCGAGGGCACGCGCACCAGCCGCGGCAAGCCGATCGTCAATCTCTTCCCGCTGGAGGAGGGCGAGAAGATCACCGCCGTCCTGCCGACGACGACCTTCGACGAGAACCACTTCATCTTCATGGCCACCGCCATGGGCACGGTGAAAAAGACGCCGCTTTCCGATTTCGCCAATCCGCGCAAGGCCGGCATCATCGCGGTCAATCTCGACGAGGGCGACTTCCTGATCGGCGTTTCGATCACCGACGGCCAGTGCGACGTGATGCTGTTCTCCGACGCCGGCAAGGCGGTGCGCTTCGCCGAGGACGACGTGCGGCCGATGGGCCGCACCGCGCGCGGCGTGCGCGGCATGATGCTGGAGGACGGCCAGGCGGTGATCTGCATGCTGGTCGCCAAGGACGAAAGCCTCAACGTGCTGACCGCCACCGAGAACGGCTACGGCAAGCGCACGCCGATCGCCGAGTACACCAAGCATGGCCGCGGCACCAAGGGCATGATCGCGATCCAGACCTCCGAGCGCAACGGCATGGTGGTCGGCGCGGTGCTGGTCGAGGAAACCGACGAGGTGATGCTGATCTCCACCGGCGGCGTGCTGATCCGCAGCAAGGTGGACCAGGTGCGCGAGACCGGCCGCTCGGCCCAGGGCGTACGCCTCATCAACCTCGATGACGGCACCAAGCTCGCCGGCATCGAAAAGGTCATCGAAACCGAAGACGACGAGGAGTAAGCAAGGGTGTCCCGCGTATTCAACTTCAGCGCCGGCCCGGCGGTGTTGCCCGAGGCGGTGCTGCGCCAGGCCGCCGAGGAAATGCTCGACTGGCACGGTTGCGGCATGAGCGTGATGGAAATGAGCCACCGCGGCAAGGAATACATGGCCATCCACGACGAGGCCCTCGCCGATTTCCGCGAACTGCTGGCGATTCCCGACAACTACCAGGTGCTGTTCATGCAGGGCGGGGCGATCGGCGAGAACGCGATCATTCCGCTCAACCTGATCGGTCGCACCGGCTCCGCCGACTACGTCATCACCGGCACCTGGTCGGTCAAGTCGGAGAAGGAGGCACGCAAGTACGGCAAAACGAACATCGCCGTGGATACCTCGACGGGTGGCTTCCTCGACGTGCCGCCCATGGCAGAGTGGCGGCTGTCCGCCGCTCCGTCCTACGTGTTCACCTGCACCAACGAGACCATCGTCGGCGTCGAATATCCCTTCGAGCCGGACCTGGGGCGCATCGGCCGCGGCGACGTGCCGGTGGTGGCGGACATGTCCTCCCACATCCTGTCGCGGCCGATCGACGTGTCCAAGTACGGCCTGATCTTCGGCGGCGCGCAGAAGAACATCGGTCCGGCGGGCCTGACCTTCGTCATCGTCCGCGACGACCTGATCGGTCATGCGCTGCCGGCCTGTCCCACGGCCTTCGACTACCAGTTGGTGGCCGACAACGATTCGATGTACAACACGCCGCCGACTTATTCGATCTACGTCGCCGGCCTGGTGTTCAAGTGGCTCAAGGCCCAGGGCGGCGTTGCCGCCATCGAGCGGCAGAACATCGCCAAGGCGCGGCTGCTCTACGACTGCATCGACGCTTCCGGCCTCTACGAGAACCGCGTCGCCAAGGCCTGCCGCTCGCGCATGAACGTGCCGTTCTTCCTCAGGGACGAAGCGCTCAACCAGGCATTCCTGGACGAGGCGAAGGCGGCCGGACTGGTTCAGCTCAAGGGCCACAAGACGGTCGGCGGCATGCGCGCCTCGATCTACAACGCGATGAGCATGGAGGGCGTCGCCGCCCTCGTGGATTTCATGAAGGACTTCGAGCGACGCCATGGCTGACCAACACGAAGAGCTCGCCAAGCTGCGCGACGGCATCGACCATATTGACGGCGAGGTGCTGCGCCTGCTCTCCGAGCGGGCGCGGCTCGCGCAGCGCGTCGGCGCGATCAAGCACGGCAACATCTACCGCCCCGAGCGCGAGGCCCAGGTGCTGCGCCGCATCGCGGAAACCAATCCCGGACCGCTGCCCGAGACGGCCGTCCGGACGATCTTCCGCGAGGTGATGTCGGCCTGCCTGGCGCTCGAACAGCCGCTCAAGATCGCCTATTTCGGCCCTGCCGGCACCTTTACCGAGTCGGCGGCGAAAAAGCATTTCGGCTCGGCACCGACCTTCACGCCCTTCCTGACCATCGACGACGTGTTCCGCGCCGTCGAGGCGGGGCAGGTCGATTACGGCGTGGTGCCCATCGAGAACTCGACGGAGGGCTCGGTCGGCCGCACCCTCGACCAGATGCTGACCTCGCCGCTGATGATTTGCGGCGAGGTCAATCTGCGCATCCACCAGAACCTGATGACCAAGGCGGCCTCGCTGACCGAGGCGAAGAAGCTGTATTCCCACGCCCAGTCGCTCGCCCAGTGCCACGAGTGGCTCAACCGCAACCTGCCGAACCTGCCGCGCGTGCCGGTGGCGAGCAACGCCGAGGCGGCGCGCATGGCGGCGCAGGACCCGGAGGCCTGTGCCATCGCCGGCGAGGCGGCGGCGCGGCTCTACGAGCTCGACATCCTCGCCGCCAACATCGAGGACGACCCCAACAACACGACCCGCTTCGTCGTGCTGGCCAACCACGACGCGGGACCGTCGGGCCTCGACAAGACCTCCTTCGTCTGCTCGGCACAGAACAAGCCGGGGGCGGTGCACGATCTGCTGACCCCGCTCAAGCAGCACGGCGTCTCGATGTCGCGCTTCGAGTCGCGTCCCGCGCGCGGCTTCGGCAACAGCCGCTGGGAATACGTGTTCTTCGTCGATATCGACGGCCATCGCCAGGACGCCAAGGTTGCCGCCGCATTGGAGGATCTGCGCGGCTGCGTCGGCTTCCTCAAGGAGCTCGGCTCCTATCCCAAGGCCGGGAATTAAATCCATATTTTTTCTAGCGGGGTTCGCATGAGCATCACCGAACAGGCGCTGTCCTATATCCGCGGCATTTCCCCCTACGTGCCGGGCAAGCCGATCACCGCCCTGGCGCGCGAAATGGGGCTGCCGGTCGAACGGATCGTCAAGCTCGCCTCCAACGAGAATCCGCTGGGCATGAGCCCGAAGGCGCGCGCCGCCGTCGCGGCCGCCAGCGCCGGCATCGAGCGTTATCCCGACCAGTTCGAACTCATCGCCGCGCTGGCCGAGCGGTTGGGCGTGGGGCAGAACCAGGTGGTGCTTGGCAACGGCTCGAACGACGTGCTCGACCTGGCTGCACGCGTGTTCCTTGCGCCGGGCCGCTCGGCGGTATTCTCCCAGCACGCCTTCGCCGTCTATCCGCTGGCGACCCTGTCCACCGGCGCGGCGTGCGTCGTCGCCCCGGCGAAGCACTATGGCCACGACCTCGCCGCGATGAAGGCGGCGATCCGGCCCGACACCCGCGTCGTCTGGATCGCCAACCCGAACAACCCGACCGGCAACTTCCTGCCTTACCCGGAACTGCGCGCCTTCCTGCAGTCCGTGCCGGCCGACGTCGCCGTCGTGCTCGACGAGGCCTACAACGAATACCTGGCGCCGGCGGATCGCGCCGACACCGTGGCCTGGATCAAGGAATTCCCGAACCTGATCGTCACGCGCACCTTCTCGAAGATCTACGGCCTCGCCGGCCTGCGCGTCGGCTATGCCGTCGCCGCGCCCGAGGTGGCCGACCTGATCAACCGCGTGCGCCAGCCCTTCAACGTCAATAACCTGGCGATCGCGGCGGCCTGCGCGGCCCTCGACGACCATCTGTTCGTCGCCGAATCCTTCGAGCTCAACCGCAAGGGCATGGAGCAGATCGTCGCCGGCCTCAAGCGCCTGGGCCTCGAACACATTCCCTCCCACGGCAACTTCGTCACCTTCGCCGTCGCCGACGGCGCGGCGGTGAACCAGAAACTGCTCAAGCAGGGCGTCATCGTGCGTCCGATCGGCGGCTACGGCCTGCCGAACCACCTGCGCGTGACCATCGGCCTCGAAACCGAGAACGCGCGCTTCCTCGAAGCGTTGGAAATATCGCTCTGATGGCCGGCGCGCGTCCCAGCAAGATCGTCGTCTGCGGCGTCGGCCTGATCGGCGGTTCCTTCGCGCTGGCCGTAAAGGAATATTTCGCGGCACGACGCGAAAAGTCGGCGCTGGCGGGACGGTGCGACGAGCTGCATATCGTCGGCATGGGCCGCACCCGCGCGCCGCTGGAGCAAGCGCTGCAACTCGGCGTGATCGACGAAATCGCCACCGACTGGGCGAGCGCGCTCGAGGGCGCCGACCTCGTCCTGCTCGGCATGCCGGTCGGCCAGATGGAAGCGGTGATGCGGGCCATGGCGCCCCATCTCGACGCCCACACCCTCGTCACCGACGGCGGCAGCACCAAGGCCGACGTGGTCGCCGCCGCGCGCGCCGCCCTGGGCGCCAAGATCGGCCAGTTCGTGCCCGGTCATCCGATCGCCGGCGCCGAGAAAAGCGGCGTCGCCGCCGCCAGGGCCGATCTCTATGTCGGCAAGCGCGTGGTGCTCACGCCCCTGCCGGAGAACATGCCCGAGTCCGTCCAGGCGGTGCGCGCCGCCTGGGAAACCTGCGGCGCCCGGGTGTCCGAACTGGCTCCCGAGGAACATGACCGCGTCTTCGCCGCCGTGAGCCACCTGCCGCACCTGCTCGCCTTCGCGCTGGTGCATGACCTGGCGCTGCGCGACAACGCCGACCAGCTGTTCGGTTTCGCCGCCAGCGGCTTCCGCGACTTCACGCGCATCGCCAGCAGCCATCCCGAGATGTGGCGCGACATCTGCATCGCCAACCGCAATGCGCTGCTCAAGGAACTGGACGCCTACATGGCCGAGCTGTTGCGCACCCGCGTGCTGCTCGCGAGCGCGGACAGCGCCGGCCTCGAAGCGATGTTCGCCACCGCGCGCACGCGGCGCGACGCCTGGCTCGATACCTTCAACACGCAAGGGAAGTGATGGATCATCTCGACCTGCCCGCGCTGCAGCGGGCCGCCGGCACGGTCAAGCTGCCGGGCTCCAAGAGCATTTCCAACCGCATGCTGCTGCTGGCCGCGCTGGCGGCGGGCGAGACCGAGATCCGCGACCTGCTCGATTCCGACGACACGCGCGTCATGCTCGCGGCGCTGCAACAGCTGGGCGTCGGCGTCACGGCGATTGGAACGAACGCCTATCGGGTGTCCGGCTGCGCCGGCGTTTTTCCCGGCAAGGATGCCGAGCTGTTCATGGGCAACGCCGGCACGGCGATCCGGCCGCTGACCGCGGCGCTGGCGCTCTCGGGCGGCCGCTACAAGCTCTCCGGCGTGCCGCGCATGCACGAGCGGCCGATCGGCGATCTCGTGGACGGCCTGCGCCAGATCGGCTGCGACGTGCGCTACGCCGGCAACGAGGGTTATCCGCCGCTGGAGATTCATCCCGCGGCTGCGAGGCTCGCCGCGCCGATCCGCGTGCGCGGCGACGTGTCCTCTCAGTTCCTCACCGCCTTGCTGATGGCGCTGCCACTGACGGGCGAGACGGCGGTCATCGAGATGACCACCGAGCTCATCTCCAAGCCCTACATCGAGATCACGCTGAACCTCATGGCCCGCTTCGGCGTGACCGTTCAGCGCGACGGGTGGGGGCGCTTCACGATCCCCGCCGGCCAGCGCTATCGCAGCCCCGGCCTGCTGCATGTGGAAGGCGACGCCTCGGCGGCCTCCTATTTCCTCGCGGCGGGCGCCATCGGCGGCGGCCCGGTGCGCGTCGAGGGCGTCGGCCTGCGGAGCATCCAGGGCGACATCAGGTTCGCCGCCGCACTGGAAACCATGGGCGCGCGCATCGTCTGGGGCGACAACCACATCGAGGCCTCCGCGCCGGCCGCCGGCAAGCTCAAGGCCTTCGACCTCGACCTCAACCACATCCCCGACGCGGCGATGACTCTGGCGGTGGCCGCGCTGTTCGCCGACGGCCCATGCACCCTGCGCAACATCGCCTCCTGGCGCGTCAAGGAAACCGACCGCATCGCCGCGATGGCCGCGGAACTGCGCAAGCTGGGCGCGACGGTGGAGGAGGGGGCGGACGCGCTCACCGTCCTGCCAGCGCCGAGTTTGCTGAACAATGCCGCCATCGACACCTACGACGACCACCGCATGGCGATGTGCTTCTCCCTCGCCGCGCTGGGAGGGGTGCCGGTGCGCATCAACGATCCCAAGTGCGTGGCCAAGACCTTTCCGCACTACTTCGACGCCTTCGCGCAAATCGCCGCCCCGGTGATCGCCATCGACGGCCCCTCGGCCTCGGGCAAGGGCACGGTGGCCCAGCGCGTGGCCCAGGCGCTGGGCTTCCATTTTCTCGACAGCGGGGCGCTCTATCGCCTGACGGCCTTGGCGGCGCTGAAAGCCGGCGTGGCTCTCGACGACGAGGCCGCCGTGGCCAAGGTTGCCGCCGAACTACCGGCGGAGTTTGTCGGCGACAAGATTCTTCTTTTCGGAGAAGAGGTTACCGAGGCGATCCGCGCCGAGGATGTCGGTGTCGGCGCCTCGAAAGTGGCCGCCTTGCCGGCGGTGCGTACGGCCCTGCTGGACCGCCAGCGGGCCTACCGGCGCTTCCCCGGACTGGTGGCCGACGGGCGCGACATGGGCTCGGTGGTGTTCCCCGACGCCCCGGTCAAGGTGTTTTTGACCGCCTCGGCCGAGGCGCGTGGCGAAAGGCGCTATAAACAGTTGATCGACAAGGGAATGCCTGATAACATGCGCCCCCTTTTGCAGGACATTGTGAAGGACCTCAGGGAGCGCGACGCCCGCGATGCCGCGAGAAGCGTGGCCCCCCTGAAGCAATGCGACGATGCCGACCTGGTCGATACGACCGCGTTGACCATCGAAGAAGCCGTGGCAGCCGTGATGGACAGCGTCCGCAAGGCCCGTCTCCAAGCTGCCGTTTTTTAACTTGCCCGTCGCAAGACGGTTATTTGGAAATATCTATGTCTGCTACCGCTGCCGCCGTGAATCCCAACGAATCCTTTGCCGCCCTCTTCGAGGAAAGCCTCTCGCGCCAGGAAATGCGCGCCGGCGAAGTCATCACGGCCGAGGTCGTCCGTGTCGACCAGAACTTCGTGGTCGTGAACGCGGGTCTCAAGTCCGAATCTTTCATCCCGGTCGACGAATTCAAGAACGACCGCGGCGAAGTCGAAGCCAACCCGGGCGATTTCGTCCAGGTCGCCATCGAGATGCTGGAGGACGGCTACGGCGAAACCCGTCTGTCCCGCGACAAGGCCAAGCGCATCGCGGCCTGGAACGATCTCGACAAGGCGCTGAACGACAGCATTCTCGTCAAGGGTGTCATCACCGGCAAGGTGAAGGGCGGCCTGACCGTCATGACCAACGGCATCCGCGCCTTCCTGCCCGGTTCGCTGGTCGACACCCGCCCGATCAAGGACACCACGCCTTTCGAAGGCAAGGAATTCGAATTCAAGGTCATCAAGCTCGACCGCAAGCGCAACAACGTCGTGCTGTCGCGCCGCGCCGTGCTGGAAGCCAACATGGGCGAAGAGCGCCAGAAGCTGCTGGAAAACCTGCAGGAAGGCACCGTCGTCAAGGGCATCGTCAAGAACATCACCGAGTACGGCGCCTTCGTCGACCTCGGCGGCATCGACGGCCTGCTGCACATCACCGATCTGGCCTGGCGCCGCGTGCGTCACCCGTCCGAAGTGCTCAACGTCGGCGACGAAGTCACCGCCAAGGTGCTCAAGTTCGACCAGGAGAAGAACCGCGTCTCCCTGGGCATGAAGCAGCTCGGCGAAGATCCGTGGGTGGGCATCGCCCGCCGCTACCCGTCCGGCACCCGCCTGTTCGGCAAGGTCACCAACCTGACCGACTACGGTGCGTTCGTCGAGATCGAGCAGGGCATCGAGGGCCTGGTGCACGTCTCCGAGATGGACTGGACCAACAAGAACATCCACCCCTCCAAGGTCGTCCAGCTGGGCGACGAGGTCGAGGTGATGATCCTCGAGATCGACGAGGACCGCCGCCGCATCTCCCTTGGCATGAAGCAGTGCCAGCCGAACCCGTGGGACGACTTCGCCATGAACCACAAGAAGGGCGACAAGGTGAAGGGCGCCATCAAGTCGATCACCGACTTCGGCATCTTCATCGGCCTGCCCGGCGGCATCGACGGCCTGGTGCACCTCTCCGACCTGTCCTGGTCGGTGGCCGGCGAGGACGCCAAGCAGAACTACAAGAAGGGCGACGAAGTCGAGGCCGTGGTGCTGTCGATCGACGTCGAGAAGGAGCGCATTTCGCTGGGCATCAAGCAGCTCGACGGCGACCCCTTCACCAGCTTCATCGCCACCCACGACAAGAACAGTCTGGTCACCGGCACGGTCAAGAGCGTCGATCAGAAGGGCGCCGTGATCGATCTCGGCGGCGACGTCGAGGGCTACCTGCGCGTTTCCGAGTTCTCCCGCGACCGCATCGAGGATCTTTCTCAGCACCTCAAGACCGGCGACAGCGTCGAGGCGATGATCATCAACGTG
Organism: Rhodocyclaceae bacterium; assembly: GCA_024709955.1. Lineage (GTDB taxonomy): Bacteria > Pseudomonadota > Gammaproteobacteria > Burkholderiales > Rhodocyclaceae > Sulfuricystis. Next base: position 6,222 of record JANJVS010000031.1, on the reverse strand, counting down.
GACCGCAAGTCGCGTTCGATCAACCTCTCGATCAAGGCCAAGGACCAGGCCGAGCAGAGCGAGGCGATGCAGAAGCTGTCGGCGGATTCCGCTTCCGCCGCGACCGGCACCACCAACCTCGGCGCCTTGTTGAAGGCCAAGCTGAACCAGCAGTAAGCCAGGGCGGAAAGTTCCGGTCATGACCAAATCCGAGTTGATCGCTCGATTGGCGGAGCGCTTTCCGCAACTGGTGGCGAAAGATGCCGATTTGTCCGTGAAAATGATGCTCGATGCGATGACCGAGGCCTTGGCCAAGGGCGATCGCATCGAGATTCGCGGCTTCGGCAGCTTTTCGCTGAATTATCGACCGCCTCGCATCGGCCGCAATCCGAAATCGGGGGTCAAGGTGCAGGTGCCGGCCAAGTATGTCCCGCATTTCAAGGCCGGCAAGGAGTTGCGCGAGCGCGTTGATCAGGTCGACAAATAAGGCCTGATGTCATGAACGCGCTGATCTGGGTGTTGCGCGGCATCCTCTTCGTCATCTTGCTGGGCTTGGCCATCAAGAACAGCGGCGAAGTCGAGCTGCGCTTCTTCTTCGACGCCAGTTGGCAGGCCCCGCTTTCGCTCACGCTGCTGATCGCGCTGAGCGCGGGGGTCGTGCTTGGCCTGCTGGCGCTGCTACCCCTCGTCGTCCGTCAGCGGCGCGCCATCGGCGCGCTCAATCGCCAGCTGGCGGCGCGGGATCGGTTGCCCCAGCGTCCGGCGTCGGCCGACGACGAATCCGCCGCCGCGGGTGCCTGAGCGTGGATATCGAACTGTGGTGGCTGCTGGCGCTGCCGTTTTTCTTCGGACTCGGCTGGCTGGCGGCGCGCATCGACCTCCAGCACCTGCTGCGCGAATCGCGCGCGCTGCCCCGTTCGTATTTCAAGGGCCTGAATTTTCTGCTCAACGAGCAGCCGGACAAGGCGATCGAGGCCTTTCTCGAAGCCGCCAAGATCGACCCGGAAACCATCGAACTGCATTTCGCCCTCGGTAGCCTGTTCCGTCGCCGCGGCGAGACCGACCGCGCGATCCGCGTGCATAAGCACCTGATCGAGCGCGACGCTTCCCTGTCCCAACTCAGCGACGAACAGCGCCTGCATGCCCTCTCCGAGCTTGGCCAGGACTACCTGAAGGCCGGCCTGCTCGATCGCGCCGAAGACATCTTCCTCAAGCTGCGTGGCACGGCGCGCGACGAAGAGGCGCTACGCCACCTGCTGGAGATCTATCAGCAGGAAAAGGAATGGGAGAAGGCGATCGCCATCGCGACGGCGATGCCCGGCCATGCCGAGCATCTTTGGCAGAAGCAGATCGCCGAATTCCACTGCGAACTGGCCGCCGCCGACCTGCTCAACGGCCGCCACGACGAGGCGCGCCGTCGCCTGGAGGCGGCCCTGGCCGCCAACCGCAAATGCGTGCGCGCCAACCTCATGCTCGGCGAGCTGGAAACCAAGGTCGGTTCCGGCAGCGACGCGCGCAATGCCGCGATCGCCGTCTGGCAGCGCATCGAGCAGCAGAATCCGGTGTTCCTCGCCCTGGCGGCCGAGAAACTCATGACCGCCTACCGCGAACTGGGTCGCGAGGAGACCGGCCTGTTGCTGTTGCGTGGCTACCTGGAGCGCCATCCCTCCCTCGACCTGCTCGACGCGGTGTTCCAGGCCGAGCTGGCGACCCACGGTGCCGAGGCGGCCTACGCCTGCGTGCGCGACGAGCTGCGCCGCAATCCGACCCTGCTCGGCCTCGACAAGCTGCTCGAAGCACAGGTGATGCTGGCGCCCGTCGAACGGCGCGCCGACCTCGAACTGCTCAAGAACATCATCCATGCCCATACCCGCCGTGTCGCGCGCTACCGCTGCGACGACTGCGGCTTCAAGGCGCGCCAGTTCCACTGGCGCTGCCCGGCCTGCGGCGGCTGGGAATCCTTCCCGCCCAGGCGTACCGAAGAATTCGATCTCACCCCCTGACTCACCCATGAAGCTGCCCGATACCCGCCAGGCCCGCATCCTCATCGTCGGCGACGTCATGCTCGACCGCTACTGGTTCGGCGACGTCTCGCGCATCTCGCCCGAGGCGCCGGTGCCCGTGGTCAAGGTCGAGAAAAGCGAGGAGCGTCCCGGCGGCGCGGCCAACGTGGCGCGCAACATCGCCGCCCTCGGCGCACAGGCCGCATTGCTTTCGGTGGTCGGCGCCGACGAGGCCGGCGCCTCGCTGGCCCGGCTGCTGGCGGAGGCCAGGATCGACGCCAGCCTGCACGAGGACGTCCAGCTCAACACCACGGTCAAGCTGCGCGTGCTGGGGCGCCAGCAGCAGCTGTTGCGCATCGATTTCGAGAACACGCCGACCCACGAGGTGCTGCAGGCCAAGCTCGCCGAGTTCGCCGCGCGCCTGCCGCACTGCGACGTGCTGATCCTGTCGGACTACGGCAAGGGTGGCCTGACGCACATCGGCGAAATGATCCGGCTGGCGCGCGCCGCCGGCAAGCCGGTGCTCGTCGATCCCAAGGGCGACGATTACGCGCGCTATGCCGGCGCGACGATCGTCACGCCCAACCGCGCCGAGCTGCGCGAGGTGGTGGGGCGCTGGAGCGGCGAAGAAGACCTGCAGGCGCGCGTCGCCAAGCTGCGCGCGGAACTCGGCCTGGAGGCGCTGCTGCTGACGCGCTCCGAGGAAGGGATGTCGCTGTTTTCCGCCGCCGGCGTGGTCCATGAGTCGGCGGTCGCGCGCGAAGTCTATGATGTCAGCGGCGCCGGCGACACGGTGATCGCCACCATGGCGGTCATGCTGGCGAGCGGCCAGTCACTGGAACAGGCCATGCGCTGGGCCAATCGCGCCGCCGGCGTGGTCGTCGGCAAGCTGGGCACGGCGACCTGCTCGCTGGAAGAACTGAGAGGATAAGCATGTACCACATCGTCACCGGCGCCTGCGGGTTTATCGGCGCCAACATCGTCAAGGCGCTCAACGAGCGCGGCATCGACAAGGTCATCGCCGTCGACAACCTGAAGAAGGCCGACAAGTTCAAGAACCTGATCGATTGCGAGATCGCCGACTATCTCGACAAGCACGAGTTCATCGAGATGGTGCAGGCCGGCCATTTCGACGGCGCGGTGGAGGCGATCTTCCATGAAGGGGCCTGTTCGGACACCATGGAGACCGACGGCCACTACATGATGGAGAACAACTACCGCTACACCAGCACGCTGCTGGATTTCTGCCTCGACCACGAGACGCAGTTCCTCTACGCGTCGAGCGCCTCGGTGTACGGCGCCGGCCGCGTCTTCAAGGAAGCGCGCGCGCACGAGGGGCCGCTCAACGTCTATGGCTACTCGAAGTTCCTCTTCGACCAGGTGGTGCGCCAGCGTCTCGCCAGCGCCGACTTTTCGTCCCAGGTGGTCGGTTTCCGCTACTTCAACGTCTACGGCCCGCGCGAACAGCACAAGGGCCGCATGGCCTCGGTGGCCTTCCACCACTTCAACCAGTACCGCGAGCACGGCAAGGTGAAGCTGTTCGAGGGCTGCGACGGTTACGGCAACGGCGAGCAGAGCCGCGACTTCGTCTATATCGACGACGTGGTCAAGGTGAACATGTTCTTCCTCGACCATCCGGAAAAGTCGGGCATCTTCAACCTCGGCACCGGCCGCGCCCAGCCCTTCAACGACATCGCCCACGCGACGGTGAATGCCTGCCGCGCCCTCGAAGGCAAGCCGGCGCTGGCGCTGGCCGAGATGGTCGCCCAGGGCATCGTCGAGTACGTCGCTTTTCCCGAGGCCCTCAAGGGCAAGTACCAGAGCTTCACCCAGGCCGACATGACGGCCCTGCGCGCCGCCGGCTACCAGGCCGATTTCGCGACCGTGGAAGAGGGCGTTGGCCGCTACGTCGCCCGTCTCGCCGGCGCGGCCTGACCGCTTTAGCGGGCGGCCCGGGCAGGGCCACGGTGCTTATTCCGGCTTCATCTCGCCGCCGAGGGCGACGAGCAGGTCATTGAACAGATGGGCAAGTTCGCCGGTCATCAGGGCGAAGTCGCCGTCGAACTGTTCCTCCGCCGTCGCTCCCGACTGCTCGGCCTGCTCCTTGAGCACGTCGAGGAAGGCGAGGCGCTTGATGTGCAGCTTGTCGGTCAGCACGAAGGAGACGCGGTCGTTCCAGGTCATGCCGAGTTTGGTGGCGATCTTGCCGGCGGCGATGTGCTCGGCGATCTCCGGGCCCGCCAGTGCATGGTGGACGTAGCGGATCGCCGACTGGGCCTCGGCGGCGGAGCGCAGTTCGAGGTCACTGTCGATGCTGAAGCCGGCGGGCGCCTCGCTGCCGGCCAGCCAGTCGGTCATGGCGCTGACCGGCGAAATCTGCGTCTGCAGCACGCGCGGCGCGCACAGCGCGGCGCCATCGTCGAGGGAGGAGAGAAAGGTCTCGATGAATTCGTCGGCGCGCGCGTCGGAGCCGGCGTCGATCACCAGCCAGCCATGGACCGGGTCGAGCCAGCCCCAGGTGGTGCGCCGGCGCGTGAAGGCCTTGGGCATCAGTTCCTCGGCCACGCGCTCGACGATGTCGCGCAGTTCCTTGCGGCCGACCTTGCGGCCCTGTTCCGCCTCGATGGCGGCGGCGCGCTCCTGGGCGGTCTGGCGGATCACGGTGGAAGGCAGCAGCTTCTGCTCGACGCCGAGGGCCAGCAGCCACTGGCGATTCACGGCATGGACGAAGGCGCCCTCCTGGCGCGGAAACACCCAGCCGCGGCTGGCCATCTCGAAGCTGCCGCAGCGCTGCAGCGGCTTCTTCGCCAACAGGGCGTCAAGGCGTTCCAGGTCGAGATTCAGCTCGCGTTGCAGGCGATAGAGGCGCAGGTTGCGAAACCACATGGTCGATTCTTCCGGTCGATGCAAAGGGCGAAGGATACAGTGTCCCGCCATCCCCCCGTCCCCTTCCTCGCGGAAGGGGAGACTTGGTGCGCCCTGCGCGCGTCCATTACGGGGAGGACTGATTATCCGCAAGAGCGGATTGCACCTTCGGCGCGTGCCGCCTTTCCTTGCGGCGGCGCGGCGGAAAGGCTGCCTGGACTGCGCTCCGCATTACCGTTCTACCGGCGCCGAGTTTTTGCGCTTAACTTTTGCAGCGCTCAAGTTAGCCTGCACCGAGTTATTGCAGGAACTCAGTAGTTGCCGTCGAGGTAGTACCAGCGGCCGTTTTCCCTGACGAAGCGGCTGGTTTCGTGCAGACGATGGGCGCGGCCGCCGATCTTGTAGCGGGCGACGAATTCGACGCTCGCCGAGTCGGCGCCGGTGGCGGCGGCACGCTTGACCTCCAGGCCGAGCCATCTGGTCGGCGGATCGGTCGCCAGGTCCAGTTCGGCCGGCCGGGTGGCCGGGTGCCAGGTGACCAGCAGATAGTCGCGCAGGCCGAGCACGAAGGCGCTGTAGCGCGAGCGCATCAGGCTCTCGGCGTCCGGCGCCGGCGCGCCGGCATGCCAGCGGCCGCAGCAGGATGGGTAGGGCAGGGGACGGCCGCAGGGGCAGGATGCGGCTATTTCGCGTCCTTCCGGGCGAGCATGGCCTTGAGGTCGGCGAAGGGCGAATGGGTCGCGCCGCCGCCCTTGTCGCCGCTCGCGGCGGATGCGCCACCCGCGGCTTCGAGCTGTTTCTGGTGCTCGTTGTCGTGGCAATAGAGGCAGAGCAGTTCCCAGTTGCTGCCGTCGGGCAGGTTGTTGTCGTGGTTGTGGTCGCGGTGATGCACGGTCAGTTCGCGCAGGTTGGCGTGGGTGAAGCTGCGCGCGCAGCGGCCGCAGACCCAGGGATAGATCTTGAGGGCCTGTTCGCGGTAGCCCTGTTCGCGTTTTGCCGCGGCGGCACGGGCATCGGCGACGATCCGGTCGAGCCGGGCGGCGGAGGGCACCGTCCCGCCACCGCCGACTTTTCGCGTGGTCTTCATCGGGCGGGCGGCGTCAGCCGCGTGACGATGGCGGGGTAGCCCTTGCCGAGGGCGAAATCGCGGGCAGTCTGGCCATCCGCGGCCGTCCGGCGCATGTCCGCCCCCGCCGCCAGCAGGTCTTCGACGATCGCGGCCTGGCCGGATCGTGCCGCCAGCATCAGCGGCGTCAGGCCGGCCTCGCCGGGCTGGTCGGGATCTATGCCCAGTTCGAGGATCTGGCGGACCTGCTGGGCATTGCCGCGCTCGATGGCGGCCAGCAGCGCCTTGGTGCCCTCGGCGCTTTGCTTG
>JANJVS010000121.1 GCA_024709955.1 Rhodocyclaceae bacterium | reverse complement strand
CACCACATCAAGTCCTACGTCGGCATCTCGACGCGCGTCGAGATCAAGGCCGTCGGCGCCATCGAGCGCTCGATCGGCAAGGCCAAGCGCGTCATCGACACGCGGCCGAAGTAAGGGCCGCCGAAAAGTCGGCGCTGGCGGAGCGGCGCACGCCCGGTGGCGCCGCGACCGGCCGGGGCGCGGGTCGGGCTGTATCTCAGCCATGGGTCGCCACGTCTAATGATCGAGAAGTTCCCAATGTCTTCTCGCCATCATTAGAGAAAGGTACAACCCATGCAGCGACACGCAGACACGCATACGACCGCGCCGACAGCCAACGGCCTGCCGCGGCGGACCCTCACCACCCTGTACGGCAACACGCAGAAGCTCGACGGCGGGGCAATGTTCGGCAACGCTCCCCGCAGCCTCTGGCAGCGCTGGTTCGACGCCGACAGCCAGAACCGCATCCACCTCGGCTGCCGGGCGTTGCTGGTTCGGGAAAGCGGACGGAACATCCTGGTGGAAGCCGGCATTGGCGCGTTCTTCAGCCCGGAAATGAAGGCGCGCTATGGCGTTGAAGAAGCGGAGCATGTCCTGCTGCAGCGCCTGGCCGACCTGGGCTTGAGCGACGCCGATATCGACGTCGTGATTCTCACCCACCTGCACTTCGACCACGCGGGCGGGCTGCTCGCCGCCTGGGAAGACGGGGCCGCGCCCCGCCTGCTGTTTCCCAACGCGACCTTCATCACCAGCCGGCGCCAATGGATGCGGGCCCGCAACCCGCATTCGCGCGACCGCGCTTCCTTCATTCCCGAACTGTTGGACCTGCTGGAGGAAAGCCAGCGCCTCGAATTGATCGATGCCGGCCAGCAGACGCCCACGCTGGGTGCCGACTGGCGTTTTCACTTCAGCGACGGGCACACGCCGGGGCAGCTCCTGCCGGAAATCCCGATGCCCGCCGGACCGGTCGTATTCGGAGGTGATTTGATTCCCGGCGCGCCCTGGGTACACCTCCCGATCACGATGGGCTACGACCGTTGCGCCGAAGGCTTGATCGACGAGAAGACGATCCTGCTGAACGATCTCCTGGCCCGCAACGGCCGGCTCGTGTTTCCGCACGACCCGGCGATCGGCATGGGACGGATTATCCGCGACGACAAAGGGCGATTCGGGCTCTCCGACAGCGCCCGGGATGTCCTGGCGCTCGCCGAGTAGCACGCCCTTGTCGGGGGTGTATCCCAACGCCCCCCGATCGCGTCTAAGGAAGGCGGGGCGATCCGCGCCCCATTGCACAAGCCCAACTGGAATGAAAGGAAAACAAATGGAACCACTGACGCAACGCGAACAGGAACTGGTCGCCCTTGCGGCGGCCCTGGCGAGCAATTGCGTGCCGTGCATCGATCACCATATCCCGGAGGCACGCCGCGCCGGACTGACCGACGATGAAATCCGCGCGGCGCTTGAGCTCGCGGACAAGGTCCGGCAGGTGCCCGCGCGCAACGTGCTCCGCGCGGCCCTGGCGGCGACGGGCGGCGGGACGGATGCCGTGGCGCCCGAAGCCATGCAATGTACCGACCTGCACCGGACAGCCGCGCGGTGCTGTTGAGCGGCGGCATGGCGACGGCCGGGCGCCGGGCACCGCCGCCATGAAAGCCGCGCGGCGATTCGACCCGACGACGGACCAGCGCGGCGGCGGCGCCGCGCTGGTCCTGGTCTTGCGCGGGCCGGCCTGGGGCGCGGCCGGCTGCCTGCAATCCGCTTCGCGCAAGGCCACGATCCTCGCCGGATTCGGGCTATGCTGAATTCACATGAAACATGGAGGCCAATTTGTCCGCCAACCTAGATGCCATCCTTCCCGAGATCGGCCAGCCCGTTCTGCGCTATCTCGAGCGTTATGTCGGGAACCGCGCGCTGGCCGAGGATTTGCTGCAGGAAACCCTGCTGCGGGTAAGCAAGAATTTCGACTCCTTCGACGGGCGTTCCTCGGTCAAAACGTGGGCGTTCGCGATCGCCAGCCGTGTCGCCTCCGATTATTTCCGCCAGTCGGAACGCCGCAGGCTCATCGTGGATCTCGATGAAGCCCGCGACATGGAAGACCCCGAACCGCCGATCGAGAAGCGTGTCATCCAGGACGAGATGAATCAATGCGTGCGCCAGGTGATCGACAGCTTGCCGGACACCTATCGCGCCGCGCTCATCCTGTATGACCTGGAAGAGCTGTCAATCGAGCAGACCGCCGAAGTCTGCCAATGCACGATCGGGAGCGCGAAGATCAGAATCCACCGGGCGAGGCAGCGCCTCAAGGAGGCCCTGCGGAATCAATGTGCCTTCTATCGGGACGACGAGGGCGTATATCGATGTGATCGCAAGTCCTGAGTCATCGCGTGTCCAAGCTGGCGCGCGCCGCATTGCCAGCCGAAGTCAGCCGCGAAGGCCACCTCGACTCGATGGCGGTGAATGTCGAGATCAAGCCCGAACACGCCACCGCCGCCGCCACCGCCGAGGAGGAATACGTCTCCCACGACTTGCAGTACCACATCAAGTCCTACGTCGGCATCTCGATCCGCGTCGAGATCAAGGCCGCCGGCGCCATCGAGCGCTCGGTCGGCAAGCCCAAGCGCGTCATCGACACGCGGCCCAAATAAGCGCCGAAGTCGGGAACGCAGCAAGGGCGGCGGAAAAGTCGGCGCTGGCAGGACGGTGCTTGGTCTGACAGGAACTCGTCTTGGCGTACGGCGAGTGGGCCAGGGAGGTTGGGAAGGCGGCGTCTAACCACAACCGAGCAGCCTGTCTCTGTCCGCAAGCGATAGCCGAGGGTCTGACCCGCTCCGAAACCTGTCGGATGATCTACTTCGGCACCTCGGCCTTTGCCGCCATTGGTGCTGACTTAGCAGAATGGCCGGTGTCTCGCAGGTTGCCGACGTTGAGGCGGTATGCCAGTTGCACTCGTGTAGAGTGCTACAAACTATGGCTACAGTTTTGGCGAGTGCGCGACGAGATTGCGCCGCACCACGGGAGAGGAATAGATGACAGCTACCAAGCCAGCGATGAAGATGCCTGAGTTGCTGATCTTCGGTAGGTTACTCGCCGTCGGCTTCGTAGGTGCGGAGGTTTGGCGAGTTGCCTTTTACCTTGGTGCGAATTTCTCTCCGATACTGTCTGACGTAGCCCTCTGGGTTCAGATATCTGTGTTGCTGCTCGGAGCACTGCTATGTATGGCTTATGCTGCCAAGCGGGGAGCGCACCTCACCGCCGCACGAATGGGTCGCAGTTTCCGTTTCGAACTTCTGATCTTCATCTGCATCGGCATCTGGATAAATGAGTTGGCCTTGCCCTGGCTAGCCAATGCCCACGCAGCACTCAAGAATGCGGACCCTCATTGGGCGCTAGCGGTCTTCCTTCTGCTCTGCACCATACTGTTGTCGCCATTGTTTCAACAATACTTGCCGAGGCCAAAAAGAATAGCTCCACAGAGATACTTCATTACGGATGAGGAAATCCGAGATGAGAAAGAAGATCTGCTTGCGAGCGAGGCGCAAGCCAAGTCGTTCGCGAAGACTGTTCTCGCAAGCGGTGCCTACCAGGGGCTTGTCTTTGGGGTCGATGGGCCGTGGGGTGTCGGCAAGACAAGCTTCATCAACCTCGCTGAGCGTTACTGGGCATGTGAAGAAGACGTGGCCATAGTTTGTCGTTTCGAGCCCCTTCGATATGCATCAGAGCCTGATCTGGCGGACCGCTTGATTCGCGACTTGTCCGCCGCGATTCAACGAAAGGTCTTTGCTCCAGAGTTTCGGCCGGCGGCATCGCGGTACGCCCGGCTGATCAAAGGAAAGGCTGATTTTTCGTTTCTAGGCTTCAAGCTTTCCTTGGAGCCGTCGCAGGAATCCGTTGATGAGCTGCTTGATGACATAGACGAGGTGCTTAGGCGGATCGGCCGCCGTGTGATTATCGTCATCGACGATCTGGATCGATTGGACGCGAAAACTATCAACAACGTTCTGTTCGCAACGCGACGCACGTTCAAGCTTTCTCAGGCTACCTATGTCCTCTGCTACGACACGGAGATACTTGCCGGAGGCACGGAAGATGGTTCGAGGGCGCGTGAGTTCCTTGAGAAGTTTGTGACGGTCAAGCTGAGCTTGTTCGTCGACAGTTCCAGCATTCGCGACTTCCTAGTCAGGGACTGGCAACGCGCAGACAACCAACTAGGCTCGATTCCTTCCGACACTATGATGAAGCTCGGCGCCGTGCTCAACGAATTGGCGAGCATTCTTGACAGTAACTTGGCAGCTAAATACATGCCCCTAGTTGGGGATCTGCGCAAGGTGAAGCGCTTCGTCAACGCCATGTTGCTCATGCAGCTTGAGAGGAGCAACTTAGGTCGGACCGACTTCAATAAACGTGACCTCATCAACCTCATACTTTTGCATCTGAACTACCCTGGGTTGTTCAGGCGCATTTACGCCGAAGAGACGGAGGGACGTTGCGGAACCTTCTCGGTGCGTCGCAAATACGAGGAACATGGGTTTCAGTTCAAGAACTCTGATGAGTTCTCAACTCTGGTGGCAGGGCAACAAGAACACGCAAATTTCCTTTTGATGCAGCTTTTCGACGTGACAACTCTGAAGCTTGGAGGCCGAGGGGTAAATGTAGATGAGGCGGTCTTGGCGTCACGTGCTTGCTTCAACCAGGACTCCTTCAGGAATCTGGAGGGGTATCTAAAGCTCATTGTGCGGTTTGCCACACCTGAGCCGCAGGAAACATTTGTTCTGTACCAGGATGCGGTGGAGAGAGTTCGAAAGGGAGAGGCCATTGCTTCAGTTCTGACGTCGTCTGACTTTCGATTGGAGCGCGGCGAGAACGCACATGACCAGTTCTGGAGGGTGCTCGTCAATCAGTCTCATGACTTCACTCACGCGGTAGCCGAAGATGCCATCTATACGCTCATCGATTATCTGCCGCGCTACTCGACTATTTCGAATGATGATCGAGGTTTGCGGCAGAGGTCGATCTACTCGCTGCTGCGACTCTTGGATCGAGTTGGTTGGGGGCGGGCATCGGGTCGTCGTCCCCCCAATACTCCGGACAATGTCATAGAGATTGCATGGCGGATTTTCGGCGAACGCTCCTACGAGGGGAAAGGCCTACTTCAACGGCTTGCCAGCGACGATCGCGGCGTCCTCGGCTGGAACGATCTCATGTTGTTCAGATTGCAATGCTCTGCAGATCGTCAGGGACAGTTGTACAACCTGCATTCGGCACTAATCGTCTATCAGGATAGAAGTGCTGCGACAAATGGTTTGGTCAGTAATCTCGCTTTGATGGGAATGAGAAGGCTGTCTCAGGAGGTTTTCGCACTCTTTAAGCGAGCCTATATTGATCCACGACGAAACTTCTTTTCAGAGGTTTGCGATACCCCTATTGAATCGATTCTAGGCGAAGCTTTGTCTCGGCTTGCCCTGCAGGCGTCAAGGGACGATCAATCTGAGCAAGGTAGCGCCTCGCTTGCTCAGAGCGTTTCCTCGGCACGCACTGTCGTCAAATCCTTCGTGATTTACCAACTGAGCAATTCGCTGCCCCCCACTGGGGCAGGTGTGGGCTGCGGGTATTACGACGAGTCTGGCACCGGCGACGGTGGCGGAATAGCACAGCGGATGAACGAGTACGCGTTTGGCCACTGTTTCAACCCCGACATCAACGAGGACAATGTCTTTCATTTCCTCGACCACTGCCTGTCGCACTTGAGCAACTCTTTCTTTTCAGGCGGAGACGAGGAGGGCTACTTTGCATCCAAGGCTGAACTTCCCGGAGGACTTGATCCAAAGGCTATGGGACGGTACTGGAGTCAGCGCGGGGAATTCATTCGCCAACGAGTCCTGCACGTCGAAGAGAGGCAGGTAGTCAAATCTAACCACATAGCTTCGTATCGCGAACATCTGGCTGGAGTTTTCGCCGTACTTGATGAATTGGCCAACGAAGCAACAGCGGTTGAGGCGGAGCCCGATCAGTTTCCGACGAACCCGTCTTGAGCAGGGTCGAACGGACGTTGAGCCCACTGCACAGACTCGGTACGGTCGGCGTTCATGAGGTCTCAACATCAGTCGATTGCTCGTCACCGATTCTATTTCTCAACGAAGAAGAGCAAATGGCGGCAGTGCCCCAGGTTGCCGCCGTTCGGGCGGCAAGCACTGGGTGACCGCATTGGCCGAACAGTTGCCCGCAATTCACCGCGCTGCATGACTGCTCCGCCCAGAAACATACCTTTGGCTCCAGAAGACAACGGACCATCTCAACAGACCGCAGCCCACCGTCCCACCAGCGCCGACTTTTGCCAGACCCACCCGTAGATTGCCGGTTTTTGCGAAAATGCGCGGATGACAGCCCCAGACATCACCCGCGCCAGCCGCGACGAGATTGCCGCGCTGCAGCTGCAGCGCCTGCAGACCACCCTCCGGCGCGCCTACGAGCGCGTGCCGCATTACCGCGCCAAGTTCGACGCCGCCGGCGTCAAGCCCGACGATCTCAAGTCCCTCGACGACCTGGCGAAGTTCCCCTTCACCGGCAAGGAGGATCTGCGCCAGACCTACCCCTACGGCATGTTCGCCGAGCCGCTGGAGAACATCGTGCGCCTGCACGCCTCCTCGGGCACCACCGGCAAGCCCACCGTCGTGGCCTACACGCAGAACGACATCGACACCTGGGCCGGCATCATGGCGCGTTCGATCGCGGCGGCGGGCGGCTCGAAGAAGGACATCATCCACGTCACCCACGGCTACGGCCTGTTCACCGGCGGCCTGGGGGTGCATTACGGCGCCGAGCGGCTGGGCTGCACGGTGGTGCCGATCTCCGGCGGCCAGACCGAGCGCCAGGTGCAGCTGATCCGCGACTTCGGCGCGACCATGATCGTCGGCACGCCCTCCTACATCCTCAACATCGTGGATGAATTCGAGCGCCAAGGGCTCGACCCGGCGCAATCGACGCTGCAGCGCGGCATCTTCGGCGCCGAGCCCTGGGGCGAGAGCATGCGCGAGGAGCTGGAGACGCGCCTCGGCATCGTCGCCATGGACCTCTACGGCCTTTCGGAGATGGTCGGCCCCGGCGTCGCCGTCGAGTGCATCGAATCCCGCGACGGCCCGACGATCTGGGAAGACCATTTCTATCCGGAGATCATCGATCCCGAAACCGGCAAGGTGCTGCCCGACGGTTCGCCCGGCGAACTGGTGTTCACCTCGCTGACCAAGGAGGCCCTGCCGGTCATCCGCTACCGCACGCGCGACCTGACGCGCCTGCTGGCGCCGACGGCGCGCAGCTTCCGCCGCATCGGCAAGATCACCGGCCGCTCGGACGACATGCTGATCATCCGCGGCGTGAACCTCTTCCCCTCGCAGGTGGAGGAACTGATCCTCAAGACGCCCAGGCTCTCGCCGCACTACCAGCTGGAGGTCGACCGCAAGGGCCACATGGACGACCTGACGGTGCGCGTCGAGCTCAAGCCGGAATTCGCCGCCGCCGCCACCGAGACGCGCCAGGAGGCCGCGGGCGAGTTGCGCCACCACATCAAGGCGCTGATCGGCATCAACACCCGCGTCGAGGTGCTGGACGTCGGCGGCGTGGCGCGCTCCGACGGCAAGGCCAGGCGCATCGTCGACAAGCGGCCGCGGGAATGAACGAGGCCACGTGGGACGACCGCTACCGGCTGGGCATCGCCGCCATCGACCGGCAGCATCGCCAATTGTTCGACCTCATCGCCGACTTGAACGGGCTGATCGCGGTGCATGCCGGCGCCGGCGAAATCCAGGCCGTGCTGCAGCGGTTCCAGCGCTGGGCCGAGATGCACTTCGCCGCCGAGGAAACCCTGCTGAGCGTGACGGGCTATCCGGGCCACGACAGCCACGGCGAGGAACATGCGCGCTTTCTCGCCACGCTCGAACGGAACATCAAGCTGATCGCCTCGCGGCCCCTGGCCATCACCCAGACGGACATCTCGGCGCTGCTGACGGACTGGCTGCGGGCCCACATCCTCAAGAACGACCGGGAATACCTGCCCCATCTGCGGGCCAGCATTCGGGACCTGCCATGAAACCGCACCACTGGCCCTGGACCTTCCTGTTCTTCGGCTTCCTCGGCATCGTCTGCACGCTCGCCGGCATCGCCGCCTTCGCCGGCCTGTTCGAGAAAGTCCATCCGCTGCTCGCCGACCCGCTGGCCGGCTGGGGACTGATCGTCTCGGCGATCGCCTGCTTCCTCACCGGGGCCTTCCCGCTGGCGCTGCGGCGGCTCGCGGAACAAGAGGGCGCCTAAGGTGGCGCCGGGCACCGACCACTTCTCGCGTCAGGCGCCCGATTACGCGAAATACCGGCCCGGCTATCCCGAGGCGCTGTTCTCCTGGCTCGCCGACCGCGCGCCCGGCCGCGAGCTCGCCTGGGACGTCGGCTGCGGCAACGGCCAGGCCGCCGTGCCGCTGGCCCGGCATTTCCGGCGCGTCGTCGCCACCGATCTTTCCATCGCCCAGATCGACCAGGCGCAGCGCCATCCGCGCGTCGAATACCGCGCCGCGCCCTGCGAGGCGAGCGGTCTGCCGGATGCCTGCTGCGACCTCGTCACGGTGGCGCAGGCGATCCACTGGTTCGACTTCGACAAGTTCCACGCCGAGGCGCGGCGCGTGCTCAGGCCCGGCGGCCTGCTCGCCGCCTGGACCTACACGTTGCTGCGGGGCGAGCCGCAAATCAACGCCGCCATCGAGACCTTCTACGCCGAGGTGCTGACGCCCTGGTGGCCGCCGCAGCGGCGCTGGGTCGAGCTCGGCTATGTCGGCATGCCCTTTCCCTTCGCCACCGTCGCGCCGGCGCCGACTTTCGAGATTCGCCTGCGCTGGACGCTGGCCGACCTGGTGAATTACATTGGCACCTGGTCCGCCGTGCAGCGCTGCCTGGCCGAGACCGGGCAGGACCCGACCCACGCGCTCTTCGCCCGCCTGCGCCCCCTCTGGGGCGAACCGGCGACGGTGCGCGAGATCGTCTGGCCCATCGCGCTGCGCGCCGGCCGCGCATAGGAGATTGCCATGGCAAGGGAAATCGCGACCCTCGGCGGCGGCTGCTTCTGGTGCCTCGAAGCCGCCTTCCAGCAGCTCGCCGGCGTACACGCCGTCACGTCCGGCTATTGCGGCGGCACGGTCGAGCACCCCACCTACCAGCAGGTCTGCAACGGCGCCACCGGCCATGCCGAGGTGGTGCGCGTCGAGTTCGATCCGGCGGTCATCGACTACCGCAGCCTGCTCGGCGTCTTTTTCGCCATCCACGACCCCACCACGCCCGACCGCCAGGGGCACGACATCGGCAGCCAGTACCGCTCGGCGATCTTCACCCATTCCGCCGAACAGGAAGCCGCCGCCCGCGCGCTGATCGCCGAGCTGGCCGCCTCCCGCGCCTGGCCGGCGCCCATCGTCACCACCGTCCTGCCGGCGCCGACTTTCTGGCCGGCCGAGGAATACCACCGGGACTACTACCTGCGCAACCCGGAACAGGGCTATTGCCTGGCCGTCGTCGCGCCCAAGGTCGCCAAGCTGCGCCAGAAGTTCGCCGACCGGCTCAAACCCGGCTAAGACCGTCCATTGCCCCGGTGTTTGCGGCTTCGGCCGGCGGCCGGGCTGGGCAGAATGCGCCATCGCGCATTCCGCCCCCCGGCCCATCGCCTTGACCGCCACCCGCCTTCGCCAGCTCTGCCTCGGCCTGCCGCTCGCAGTCCTGCTCGCCTGCGGCGTCGCGCCCCGCGCCGCGGCGGAAGAGGCTCCCCCGGCGCGCCTGATCGTCGGCGCCGTTCCCGTCGAGGCCGAAGAGCCGCTGCGGGTCTGGTTCGAGGAACAGGATCGCCTGCTCGACGACATCCTGGTGCGCCTCGCGCGCATCGAAATCCTGGTCGCCGAACTGCACCGGCTGATCCAGCGCCTGCCCTTGCCGCAGGCGGCGCCGGCGCCCGCGCCGGTCGCGGCCGGCGCCGAGCTTGTTCCGGCCTGGGCGCCGCCGCTCGCCGCCGGGGCCTTGCTGCTCCTGCTGGCGCTGCGCTGGCTGCGCCGGCGCCGCCCCGCCCCGCGAATGCCCGCCGCCACGCCGCCCGCCAGCCAACCGGCAACGCCCGCCAGGCCGCCGGCCGCCGCCGAGCCGCCGCCCGCCATCTCGCCCACCCAGCAGGAGCAGGCGATCGAGCTCGCCGAGATCATGCTGTCCATGGGGCTCGGCCATGGCGCGGCGCAGACCCTGCTGGAGCAGATCCGCCAGGAACCGAAGCAGGCGCTGCGGCAGTGGCTCAAGCTGCTGGAGATTTACCGCAAGAACGGCCAGCAGGAGGAATTCGAGCGCTCGGCGGAGGAGCTGCGCCAGCATTTCAACGTCAGGCCCGAAGACTGGAACGCCCGCCCGGACGCCCGCGCCACCCTGGAGGACTACCCCCACATCGCCGCGCGCCTGACCGAACTCTGGGGCCGGCCGGCCTGCCTCGGCTACCTGCGCAATCTGCTCGCCGACAACCGCGGCGGTGCCCGCGCCGGCTTCCCGCAGACGGTGGCGGAGGAGTTGCTGCTGCTGACGACCCTGCTGCAGGCGCGCTAAACCGGATTGTCGATCTCGACGAATTCGCACGCCAGGCCGAAGCGTTCGGCCAGGTGGGCGCCCAGGGCCTGCACGCCGTAGCGCTCCGTCGCGTGGTGCCCGGCGGCGAGATAGGGCACGCCGGATTCGCGCGCCAGATGCACCGTCTGCTCCGAAATCTCGCCGCTGACGAACAGGTCGGCGCCGGCGAGGATCGCCTGCTCGAAATAGCCCTGCGCGCCGCCGCTGCACCAGGCCACCCTGGCCACCGGACGCGCGCCGTCGCCCACCAGCAGTGGGGCGCGGCCGAGGGCGGCCTCGACGCGCGCCGCGATGTCCCGGGCAAAAGTCGGCGCCGGCGGGACGCCGACGAAGCCGATGTCCTGTTCGGCGAAGCGGCCGGTGACGGCGAACCCCAGACGGCTGCCGAGCTGGGCGTTGTTGCCGAATTCCGCGTGGGCATCGAGGGGCAGGTGGTAGGCGAGCAGGTTGATGTCGTGGGCCAGCAGCGCCTGCATGCGCTTCTTGCGGAAGCCGGTGACGCGGCCGTCCTCGCCCTTCCAGAACCAGCCGTGATGCACCAGCAACGCATCGGCGCCGCGCGCGACCGCCGCCTCGATCAGCGCCTGGCTCGCGGTGACGCCGCAGACGACGCGGCGGATCTCCGCGCGTCCTTCCACTTGCAGCCCGTTTGGGCAATAATCGCGGAAGCGTGCCGGTTCCAGCACCCCCTCCAGATACGCGACCAATTCCTCACGCAGCATTTCCCGTCCCTTCCGGCCGAATTCTTTTCATGCACCGATTGTGGCTCATTTTCGCCCAGGCCGTCACGGTCAGCGTCGCCGCGCTGTTCGTCGTGCAGACCCTGAAGCCGGAATGGCTCGCCGCGCGCCATGCCGAATCCGGCCGCGCCCCGTCGGTGGTGGCCATCCAGCAGGCCGCGCCGGGCGGCGAGACGCGCAAGGTCGCCACCTACGCCGACGCGGCCCAGGCCGCGCTGCCCGCCGTGGTGCATATCTTCACCAGCCAGGAAGTGCGGCGCCATCCCTTCATCAACGACCCGGTGTTCCGCCACTTCTTCGGCGACCGCTTCGGCGGCGACAGCCAGCGCCAGTCCGGGCTCGGCAGCGGCGTGGTGGTCTCCGCCGACGGCCTGGTGCTGACCAACAACCACGTGGTCGAATCGGCGGACGAGATCGAGGTGGCCTTCTCCGACGGCCGCAAGACCAGGGCCAAGGTGGTCGGCGCCGACCCCGAATCCGATCTCGCCGTGCTGCGGCTAACCGAGGCCGGCCAGCTGACGCCGATCACCTTCGCCCCGGCGGAATCGCTGCGCATCGGCGACGTCGTGCTCGCCATCGGCAATCCCTTCGGCGTCGGCCAGACGGTCACCTCGGGCATCGTCTCGGCCCTCGGCCGCACCCACCTGGGCATCAACACCTTCGAGAACTTCATCCAGACCGACGCGGCGATCAACCCGGGCAACTCCGGCGGCGCGCTGGTGGATAGCAACGGCCAGCTGGTCGGCATCAACACCGCGATCTATTCCCAGAGCGGCGGCTCGATGGGCATCGGCTTCGCCATCCCGGTCTCGCTGGCCCGGAGCGTGATGGAACAGATCATCAAGACCGGCGCCGTGACGCGCGGCTGGATCGGCGTCGAGGTGCAGGACATGACACCGGAGCTCGCCGAATCCTTCGGCGTCAAGTCCGACGCGGGCGCGCTGATCGCCGGCGTGATGCGCGGCAGCCCGGCCGACAAGGCCGGCATCCGTCCCGGCGACGTGCTGCTGGCGGTCGGCGACCAGCCGGTCAAGGACGCCCAGGTCATGCTCGACCTGATCGCCGCCCTGACGCCCGGCACCACCGCGCGCTTCGGCCTGAGCCGCGAAGGCAAGCCTAAAGACGTCGCGGTCATCATCGGCAAGCGCCCCAAGCCGACGCGCTGAATCCCCGCTTCGCGCCCCGCGCGCCATGCGCCGTGGCGCCGTGGGAGGCCGAAATAGCTAGCGATTACTAGTGACAGACACCCCCGATCTATGCGTTAGAAACGCGCAACGGCAGCCATGCTGCGGCGCCGCAAATTTTCATCTTCCCGTCTTGAAGGGCGCGCATAATGGCCTAGCCGCGCAAGCCGGCGCGGCGGCGGCAAGGACCGCCGCCGGCAATCAAATTTCCTGAAGGGAGTGCTTCATGAGCAAGGCAAGCATCATCGGCGCCTACAACACCGCATTCGGCGCCTTCGTCGTGAAAGACAAGGCCACGGGCCTGATCACCGACACCAAGTCCTATTACGACCTGCTGGTCGAGGCCGGCCGCGGCGCCATCGCCGACGCCGGCCTGGACGCCAAGGATATCGACGCAATTTACGTGGGCTCCTGCTCGCCGGCGTCCTTCCTCAACCAGGAGCACGTCGCCCCGCTCGCCGCCGAGATCGACCCGGCGCTGCGCTTCAAGCCGATGACGCGCTGCGAGTGCGCCTGCGCCTCCTCCTCGGTCGCCCTCTACGACGCCGTCTATGCCGTCGAGGCCGGCCGCGCCAGGAACGTGCTGGTGATCGGCGTCGAGAAAATGAACCTGCTGCCCACGCCGCAGATGACCCACGTGCTGGCCTGCTGCTCGCACTGGCCGACCGAGGGCGCGCTGGGCTGGTCCTTCCCGATGCTGTTCGCCCAGTACGCCAAGGGCTACCAGGCGCAGTACAAGATTCCGAACGAGGACCTGGAGAAGATGCTGTGGACCGCCGGCGCGCTGTGCTACAAGAACGGCGCCGAGAACCCGCTGGCGCACGTGCGCAACGGCCCGGCGAGCGTCGAGGAGATCATGAAGCTCAACGAGCTCGACGCCCGCGGCAAGTGCAAGAACATGATGATCGCCGCCCCGCTGCGCCTGCACGACTGCTCGCTGGTCTCCGACGGCGCCGCCGCGCTGGTGATCACCGCGACCGGCAGCGTGTCCAACAAGGCGCGCGCCTCCGAGATCGCCGGCATCGGCCATTCGGTCGAGCGCTTGCCCGAGAACGTGCGTCCCAACATGCACGAGCTGATGGCCGGCAAGGACGCCGCGCGCAAGGCCTATGCCGAGGCGGGCATCACCGCCGCCGACGTGGACCTCTGCGAAGTGCATGACTGCTTCACCATCAACCAGATCCTGTCCACCGAGGCGCTCGGCTTCGCCGCCGACGGCCGCGCCGGCTACGAATACCTCGACGGCCGCTTCACCCGCGACGACAAGATCGCCGTCAACCTCTCCGGCGGCCTCAAGTCGAAGGGCCACCCGGTGGGCGCCACCGGCGCCTCGATGCACGTGCTGCTGCACAAGCAGTTGATCGGCGAGCCGATCGGCGTGGCGGCGAAGAAGGCCGACATCGCCGTCGCCTTCAACGTCGGCGGCTCGGCGGTGACCAACTGCGTGACCGTGCTGCGCAAGCTCTAAGAGGCACATAATGGACAAGTTCACCTACAACGACATGGAGTTCGCCGTCGCGGCGGCCGGTCAGGCCTGGGACATCGTCCGCGCGCTGCCGGGCGGCGCCAGCGCGGTCGTCGGCACCGGGCTCTTTCCCGGTGCCACGGCCACCGACGCCGCCGCGCGCGCACGCGCGCTGGTCAAGGCCATCTACCCGGTCGGCGTGAAGATCGTCGGCCCGGACGTCGCCCATCCGAACATGATCGGCGGCCTCAGGATCGTCGGCCCGGACGTCACCCACCCGAACTTCATCTACTGGGACAAGGACAGCGTGTCCTGCCCCAAGTAACGCCAACGCATTCAGAAAGGTTCAATCATGGAAATCAAAGGTAGCGTGGTACTCGTCACCGGCGGCGGCAACGGCATCGGCGAGCAGGTGGTGAAATTCTTTGCCCAGCGCGGCGCCAAGGTGGCGGTGGTCGACATGGTGCAGAAGAACATCGACCGCGTCGTCGCCGACGTCAAGGCGATGGGCGGCGAGGCGATCGGCGTGCAGGCCAACGTGACCAGCGAGGCCGAGACGGCCAAGTTCGTCAAGGCCACCGTCGAGGCCTTCGGCAAGCTCAACGTCACCGTGGCCTGCGCCGGCATCATCAAGGACGGCACGATGCTGACCCTCGACAAGGAAACCGGCAAGGTCGCCCGCAAGATGGGCCTCGACAAGTGGCAGCCGGTCATCGACGTCAACCTCACCGGCACCTTCCTGACCCTGCGCGATTCCGCCGAGGCGATGGTGAACGGCGGCTGGCCGGGCCTGCTGGTGACGATCTCGTCGGTGAACAAGGCGGGCCAGGTCGGCCAGCTCAACTATTCGTCCACCAAGGTGGCCGACGCGCTGATGCCGAAGATCATCATCGGCGAGTTCATGATGCGCGGCATCAAGAACATCCGCTGCGTCGGCATCGCCCCCGGCTACACGGCCACGCCGATGCTCACCGGCATGAACCAGGACGCGCTGAAGGCGATCCTCGCCGACGTGCATCTGGGCCGCCTGGTCGAGCCGGAGGAAATCGCCAAGCTGATCGGCCATTGCGTCGAGAACGAGGCGATCAACGCCACCACGCTGGAAATCACCGGCGGTCTCTGCTACGAGCACGGCATCGCCAAGTAAGGCGCCTCTTCCGGCGGCGGCTGCGCGCCGTCGCCGGTATTAACTCAATCCTTGGAACGGTTGGCCAGCGACTCGGCCTCGGCGCGGTCGAGTTCCGCGGTCATGGCCGCGTCGTCGAGCGGCTGGTGGGCACCGGCATCGTCCGCCGGCCGCTTGCCGATCATCCTGGCCAGCAGGATGCCCAGCTCGTAGAGCAGCCACATCGGCATGGCAAGCATGAACTGCGACACGACGTCGGGCGGCGTCACCACCGCCGCGATGACGAAGGCGCCGACGATGACGTAGGGCCGCGCCTCGACCAGCTTCTCGATCTCGACCATGCCGAAGCGCACCAGCAGGATCACCACCACCGGCACCTCGAAGGTGATGCCGAAGGCGAGGAACATCGTCATCACGAAGGCCAGGTACTGCTCGATGTCCGGTGCCGGCGTGATGCTCGCCGGCGCGAACTCGGCGATGAACTTGAATACCGTGTTGAAGACGAAGAAGTAGCAGAAGGCGATGCCGGCGAGGAACAGCAGCGTGGTGCCGACCACCAGCGGCAGGGCGAACTTCTTCTCGTGGGCGTAGAGGCCCGGCGCGACGAAGGCCCAGGCCTGGAAGAGCACCACCGGCAGGGCGAGCACGAAGGCCGCCAGCAGGGTTACCTTGACCGGCACCATGAAGGGCGTGATGACGCCGGTGGCGATCATCTTGGTGCCCGCCGGCAGGGTGGCCAGCATCGGCATGGCGAGCAGGTCGTAGACGCTGCCGGCCCAGGGCATCAGGCAGAGGAACACCAGCAGGATCGCGGCGATGGCCTTGAGCAGCCGGTCGCGCAGCTCGATCAGGTGGGAGACGAAGCTTTCCTGGGCGTCCATCAGGCGGCGGGCTTGTCGGCGGCGGCCGGGGCGGCGGCAGAAGTCGGCGCTGGCGGGACGGTGGCGTCGGTGCCGGCGGTGGCGTCGGCGACCGGCTCCGTCTTGTCCCCGAGGCCCTGGACGAGCGAGGCGTTCAGCGAGGTCTCGACCGTATACAGCTGTTCGTTGACCTGGCGCTCCATGTCGCGCGCCTGGCTGTCCACCTGCTCCTGCAGCTTCTTGAGTTCGTCGATCTGCATCTCGCGGTTGATGTCCGACTTCACGTCATTCACGTAGCGCTGCAGGCGGCCGAGCAGATGGCCGACGGTGCGCGCCACCTTCGGCAGCCGTTCCGGGCCGATGACGATCAGGGCCACCAGGGCGATGAGTATGAGTTCGGAAAAGCCGACGTCGAACATGATCTGGGGTTCGGAAAAAAAATGAGCGGGACGCCCCGCTCACGGTCGCGGTCGCGCGGACCTCAGACCTTTTCCTTCTTGGCCTCGCCCTCGATGGTGTGGCCGACCTGCTGCTGATCGACCGGCTTGGCGCCGGCATCCGCCGTGCCGTCCTTCATGCCCTCCTTGAAGCCCTTGACGGCGCCGCCGAGGTCCGAACCGATGTTGCGCAGTTTCTTGGTGCCGAACACCAGCATCACGATCACCAGGACGATCAACCAGTGCCAAATGCTGAAACTTCCCATGCCTTGCTCCTTATTTTTTCCTGACCAGCATCGGCCCGAGGGGATCGGGCCCGCCGAGGATATGGACGTGCAGATGATACACCTCCTGCTGTCCCACCCTGCCGGTGTTGATGAGGGTGCGGAAGCCGTCGGTCGCGCCCTGGGCTCGCGCCAGTTCGCCCGCCTTGGCGAGGATGCGGCCGAGCACCGCCTGGTGGGACAGGTCCGCCTCGGCCAGGGACGGGATGTGCTGCTTCGGCACGATCATGAAATGCACCTGGGCGAGCGGGTTGATGTCGTGGAAGGCGAAGATCTCCTCGTCCTCGTACACCTTCTTGCTGGGGATCTCGCCCCGCACGATCTTGCAGAAAATGCAGTCGGCGCTCATCTCAAATTGCTCCTTTTGGCTGCGGCCGGCGCTAGCGCCTTAACCCTGCTTCGCAGGGTTAGCCTGCGCCGAAAGCGAAGCCTCGCGGCTTCGCTTTTCGTCGATCCCGGAGATGCCCTCGCGGCGCCGGAACTCCATCATGATGTCGTCCACGCCGATGCCGAAGTGGGTCAGCAGCACCATGCTATGGAACCACAGGTCGCAGGTCTCGCGCACCAGATGCAGGCGGTCGCCGTCCTTCGCCGCCATGATCGTCTCGGCGGCCTCCTCGGCCACCTTCTTGCAAATGGCGTCGGTGCCCTTGGCGTAGAGGCTGGCGACGTAGGAGGAATCGGGGGCCGCGCCCTTGCGCGCCACCAGGGTTTCCTGGACGCGATGGATGACTTCGAGGTCGATCATTTGTAGATTTCCTTGGGGTCTTTCAATACGGGCTCCACATCCTGCCAGCCGTTCTTTTCAAGCTTGTTGAAAAAACAGCTGCGCCGGCCGGTGTGGCAGGCGATGCCCCCGGTCTGCTCGATCTTGAGCAGCACCACGTCGTTGTCGCAATCGGTGCGGATCTCGACGACCTTCTGGGTGTGGCCGGATTCCTCGCCCTTGTGCCAGAGCTTGCGGCGCGAACGCGACCAATAAATGGCCTCGCCGAGCTGGGCGGTCTTTTCCAGCGCCTCGCGGTTCATCCAGGCGAACATCAGCACCTCGCCGGTGACGGCATCCTGGGCGATCGCCGGCACGAGTCCCTGCTCGTCCCATTTGACCTCGTTGAGCCATTTCTTGCCGGGAGTGCTCACAGACGCACCTCGATGCCCTGGGCGTGCATGAATTCCTTGGCCTGGCGCACGGTGTATTCGCCGTAGTGGAAGATGCTGGCGGCCAGCACCGCGTCGGCGCGGCCCTGGGTCACGCCGTCGGCGAGGTGCTGCAGGTTGCCGACGCCGCCGCTGGCGATCACCGGGATCGCCACCGCGTCGGCCACGGCGCGGGTGAGGCCAAGGTCGAAGCCGTTCTTGGTGCCGTCGCGGTCCATGCTGGTCAGCAGGATCTCGCCGGCGCCGAGCGCCGCCACCTGCCGGGCCCAGTCGATGGCGTCGATGTGGGTGTTGTTGCGGCCGCCGTGGGTGAATACCTCCCACTTGCCGGGACTGGTCTGCTTGGCGTCGATGGCGACGACGATGCACTGGCTGCCGACCTTGGCGGAGGCGTCGGCGACCAGTTGCGGGTTCTGCACGGCGGCGGTGTTCATGCTCACCTTGTCGGCGCCGGCGTTGAGCAGGCGGCGCACGTCCTCGACCTTGCGCACGCCGCCGCCGACGGTCAGCGGGATGAACACCTGCTCGGCGCAGGCCTCGACGATGTGCAGGATGATGTCGCGCTGGTCGGAGCTGGCGGTGATGTCGAGGAAGGTGATCTCGTCGGCGCCCTGCTCGTCGTAGCGGCGCGCGATCTCGACCGGATCGCCGGCGTCGCGCAGCTCGACGAAGTTGACGCCCTTGACGACGCGGCCGGCGTTGACGTCGAGGCAGGGAATGATGCGTTTGGCGAGCATGGGCAAAAGTCGGCGCTGGCGGGACGGTGAACTTACTGGGCGGACAGCTTGTCCGCTTCGGCCTGGGCCGCGCGGAAGTCGAGCTTGCCTTCGTAGATGGCGCGGCCGGTGATGGCGCCCATGATGCCCTCGTCGGCGACGGCGCACAGCGCCTTGACGTCGTCGATGCTGGCGATGCCGCCGCTGGCGATCACCGGGATGCGCAGGGCCTGGGCGAGCTTGACGGTGGCCTCGACGTTCACGCCGGAAAGCATGCCGTCGCGGCCGATGTCGGTGTAGATGACGCTTTCGACGCCATAGTCCTCGAATTTCTTCGCCAGGTCGATGACGTCGTGGCCGGTCATCTTCGACCAGCCGTCCACCGCCACCTTGCCGTCCTTGGCATCGAGGCCGACGATGATGTGGCCGGGGAAGGCGGTGCAGGCATCGTGCAGGAAACCGGGATTCTTCACCGCCGCCGTGCCGATGATGACGTAGGAAATACCGTCGTCGAGGCAGCGCTCGATGGTGTCGAGGTCGCGGATGCCGCCGCCGAGCTGCACGGGGATCTCGTCGCCGACTTCCTGGAGGATGGCCTTGATGGCCGCCTCGTTCTTCGGCTTGCCGGCGAAGGCGCCGTTGAGGTCCACCAGATGCAGGCGGCGCGCGCCCTGCTCGATCCAGTGGCGCGCCATGGCGCCGGGGTTCTCGGAAAACACGGTGGCATCGTCCATCGCGCCCTGCTTGAGGCGCACGCAATGTCCGTCCTTGAGATCGATCGCGGGAATCAGCAACATGGGAGTCGGTCTTGAGTCGAAACGTGGGTTCAGGGCTGCCAGTTCATGAAATTGGCGAGCAACCGGAGACCGGCCGCCGCGCTTTTTTCGGGATGGAACTGGACGGCGAAGATGTTAGCGCGGGCCACCGCGCTGGTAAAGACGATGCCGTAGTGCGTCGACCCGGCGATCACGCCCGGCGTCGCCGGCTCGACATAGTAGCTATGCACGAAATAAAAGCGCGCGCCGTCGGCGATGCCGTCCCAGAGCGGGTGCGGCTCGGCCTGGCGCACCTCGTTCCAGCCCATGTGCGGCACCTTGAGGCGGGCACCGGCGGCATCGACCATCGCCGCGTCGGGGAAGCGCCGCACCTGGCCCGGCAACAGGCCGAGGCCGGGCACGTCGCCTTCCTCGCTGTGCTCGAACAGCATCTGCAGGCCGATACAGATGCCGAGGAAGGGTTTTTCCGCGGCGGCGCGCACGACGGCGTCGGCCAGGCCGCGCCCCTTGAGCTCGCGCATGCAATCGGGCATGGCGCCCTGGCCGGGCACGATGACCCGATCGGCCACGGCAACCACCGCTGGGTCGGCCGTGACCAGCACGCGCCGGTCCGGGGCGACGTGCTCGACGGCCTTGGCCACGGAACGCAGGTTGCCCATGCCGTAATCGACGATCGCGACTGTCTTCATCTGTCTGCCATGAAAGGATTGTTGCGGTGCGCGACGCTCGCTCAGAGGCTGCCCTTGGTCGAAGGCACGACGTCCCCGGCGCGCGGATCGCGGGTGATGGCCATGCGCAGCGCGCGCGCGAAGGCCTTGAAGATGCTCTCGGCCTGATGGTGCGCATTGTCGCCGCGCAGGTTGTCGATATGCACGGTGATGCCGGCGTGATTGACCACCGCCTGGAAGAATTCGCGGATCAGGTCCACATCGAACGCGCCGATGGTCGCCCGCGTGAACGCCACGTTGAAGGACAGGCCGGGCCGGCCGGACAGGTCGACGACGACGCGCGAGAGCGCCTCGTCGAGCGGCACATAGGCGTGGCCGTAGCGCGTCAGACCCTTCTTGTCGCCGAGCGCGGCGGCCAGCGCCTGGCCGAAGGTGACGCCGACGTCCTCGACGGTGTGATGCGCGTCGATGTGCAGGTCGCCGCGCGCATCCACCTGCAGGTCGATCAAACCATGGCGGGCGATCTGGTCGAGCATGTGGTCGAAGAAGCCCACGCCGGTGGACAGCTGGGACTTGCCGGTGCCTTCCAGATCGAGCTTGACGCCAATCTGGGTCTCCAGCGTGTTGCGATGTATGTCGGCGGTGCGCGTCATGGGAGCGGCTTGCAACCAGGGGGTTTGCGACGAAGTGACGATTGCGGCCATGATACCATTTCGAATCCGTTGTACAGCCCCGCCGCGCCCGCCGCGGCCTCTCGCCGCCCATCCCAACGCCGTACCGCCATGAGCCGATTCTGGAGCGCGACCGTCCGCGCCTTGCAGCCCTACGTTCCGGGCGAACAGCCCAAACTGCCCAACCTCGTCAAGCTCAACACCAACGAGAACCCCTACGGGCCCAGCCCGCGCGCGCTGGAGGCCATGCGCGGCGAGATCGGCGACTCGCTGCGGCTCTATCCCGACCCGGAAAGCACGCGCCTGCGCGAGGCGATCGCCGCCCTGCACGGCGACATCGCGCCGGCCCAGGTCTTCGTCGGCAACGGCTCGGACGAGGTGCTGGCCCACGCCTTCCTCGCGCTGCTCAAGCACGAGCAGCCGATCCTGTTTCCCGACATCACCTACAGCTTCTATCCGGTGTATTGCAAGCTGTACGGTATCGACTTCCGCGCGGTACCGCTCGACGACAGCTTCGCCCTGCGCGTCGCCGACTATGCGCAGCCCAACGGCGGCATCATCTTTCCCAATCCGAACGCGCCGACCGGCCGCGCCCTGCCGCTCGCCGACATCGAGGCGCTGCTCAAGGCAAACCCGGATTCGGTCGTGGTGGTGGATGAGGCCTACATCGACTTCGGCGGCGAGTCAGCCGTGGCGCTGGTGAATCATCATCCGAACCTGCTGGTGGTGCACACCTTCTCCAAGTCGCGCTCCCTGGCCGGCCTGCGCGTCGGCTTCGCCGTCGGTCACGTCGATCTCATCGACGCGCTGAACCGCGTCAAGAACAGCTTCAATTCCTACCCGCTCGACCGTCTCGCCATCGCCGGCGCGACGGCCGCCATCGAGGATCGCGAGTGGTTCGAGCGCACGCGCCAGGCGGTGATCCGCACCCGCGGCACCCTGACGCGCGACCTGGAATCGCTCGGCTTCGAGGTGCTGCCCTCGGCGGCGAATTTCGTCTTCGCCCGCCATCCGCGCCATGATGCCGCCCAGACGGCGCAGGCCTTGCGCCAGCGCGGCATCATCGTGCGCCACTTCAAGCTGCCACGCATCGAGCAGTTCCTGCGCATCACCGTCGGTACCGACGAGCAATGCGCGCTGCTGGCGAGCGCCCTGCGGGAGATCGTCGGCGCCTGAGGCGCCGGCGATGATTACTTCAACCGGAGTTCCGCCGCCCGGGCGTGCGCCGTCAGGCCCTCGCCGTGCGCCAGCGTGGCGGCGATCGGGCCGAGGGTCTGGGCGCCAGCCTGCGACACCTCGATCAGGCTGGAGCGTTTCTGGAAGTCGTAGACGCCCAGCGGCGAAGAGAAGCGCGCGCTGCGCGAAGTGGGCAGCACGTGATTCGGCCCGGCGCAGTAGTCGCCGAGGGATTCCGAGCAGTAGTGGCCCATGAAGATCGCGCCGGCGTGGCGGATCTTGTCCACCAGCGCGCGCGGGTTCTCCACCGACAATTCCAGGTGCTCGGGCGCGATGCGGTTGGCGATCGCGCAGGCTTCGTCGAGGTCGCTGACATGGATCAGCGCGCCGCGCCCCTTGAGGGAGGCGGCGATGACCTCCTTGCGCGGCATGGTCGGCAGCAGCTTCTCGATGCTCGCCGCCACCTTGTCCAGATAGGCGGCGTCGGGGCAGAGCAGGATCGACTGGGCCAGCTCGTCATGCTCGGCTTGGGCGAACAGGTCGATGGCGGTCCAGTCCGGATCGCCGGAACCGTCGGCGATGATCAGCACCTCCGAGGGGCCGGCCACCATGTCGATGCCGACGGTGCCGAAGACGCGCCGCTTGGCGCTCGCCACGTAGGCGTTGCCCGGACCGACGATCTTGTCCACCTGCGGGATGGTCTGGGTGCCGTAGGCCAGCGCGGCCACGGCCTGGGCGCCGCCGATGCAGAAGACGCGGTCCACGCCGGAGAGATGGGCGGCGGCCAGCACCAGCGCGTTCTTCTCGCCGCGCGGGGTCGGCACCACCATGATGAGTTCCTTGACGCCCGCCACCTTGGCCGGCAACGCGTTCATCAACACGGAGCTGGGGTACGCGGCCTTGCCGCCGGGGACGTAGAGGCCGACGCGGTCGAGCGGCGTGACCTTCTGGCCGAGGCGCGTACCGTCGGCTTCGGTGTATTCCCACGAGTCGATCTTTTGTTTTTCGTGGTAGCTCCTCACGCGCGCGGCGGCCTGTTCGAGCGCGTCGCGCTGCGCGGCGGGCAGGCCGTCGAAAGCGGCCTTGAGCGCGGACGCCGGCAGCTCCAGCTCGGCCATGGTCCTGACATCGAGATGGTCGAAGCGGCGCGTGTAGTCGAGCACGGCGGCGTCGCCGACGGTGCGCACGTTGACCAGCACC
The DNA here is from genome assembly GCA_024709955.1 of Rhodocyclaceae bacterium. Lineage (GTDB taxonomy): Bacteria > Pseudomonadota > Gammaproteobacteria > Burkholderiales > Rhodocyclaceae > Sulfuricystis. The sequence goes on along the minus strand of JANJVS010000121.1, from coordinate 14,557 downwards.
TCGGCGACGGTGCGCTCGATGGCCTCGTCGGTCGAGTTGTCGAAGGCGAGCAGCGCGTCGAGGGTGGAGAGGAATTCGGGTTCGCGCGACGACAGGCGGCGTATGGTCTGGCTCATGGTGATTCCGCTTACTGGATGGCGCCGGCGATGGCGTCGAGGACGGGTTGCAGCAGGCCGCGCTTCATCTTGAGGCTGGCCTGGTTGACGACGAGGCGCGAGGAAATCTGCATGATCTCTTCGACCTCGACGAGGTTGTTGGCCTTCAGCGTGCCGCCGGAGGAGACGAGGTCGACGATGGCGTCGGCGAGGCCGGCCAGCGGCGCGAGCTCCATCGAGCCGTAGAGCTTGATGAGATCGACGTGTACGCCCTTGGCGGCGAAGTGCTCGCGGGCGGTGGCGATGTACTTGGTGGCGACGCGCAGGCGCGCGCCGCGGCGCACGGCGGCGGCGTAGTCGAAGCCCGCCGGCGTGGCGACGCACATGCGGCACTTGGCGATCTTGAGGTCCAGCGGCTGGTAGAGCCCGGCGCCGCCGTGCTCGATCAGCACGTCCTTGCCGGCGATGCCCAGGTCGGCGGCGCCGTACTGCACATAGGTCGGCACGTCGGAGGCGCGCACGATGACAACGCGCACGTCGGGACGCGAGGTGCCGATGATGAGCTTGCGCGACTTCTCGGGGTTCTCGTCGGGCACGATGCCGGCGGCGGCGAGGAGCGGCAGGGTCTCCTCGAAGATGCGGCCCTTCGAGAGGGCGATGGTGATCATGGCGTTCATGGCCTCATTTTACCCGGCGTACCCGTGCTCCGAGGGCAGCGAGCTTGGCCTCCATCTGTTCGTAGCCGCGGTCGAGGTGGTAGATGCGATCCACCAGCGTTTCGCCCTTGGCCGCCAGGCCGGCGATGACCAAGCTGGCCGAGGCGCGCAGGTCGGTGGCCATCACGGTCGCGCCGCTCAACTGCGGCACGCCCGTGACGAAGGCGGTGTTGCCGTCGATCTTGATGTCGGCGCCGAGGCGGATCAGCTCGACCGCATGCCTGAAGCGGTTCTCGAAAATCGTCTCGCGGATCACCGCCGTGCCGTGGGCGACGCAGTTGAGGGCCATGAACTGGGCCTGCATGTCGGTGGGAAAGGCCGGGTAGGGCGCCGTGCGGATGCTCGTCGCGATGAGCCGCGCCGGCGCCTTGAGGCGGATCGCGTCGCGCTCCAGCGCGATCTCGCAGCCCGCGTCCATGAGCTTGTCGATCACGGCATCGAGGTAGCTGCCGGAGGTGTGCGTCAGGCGCACGTCGCCGCCGGTGGCCGCCGCCGCGCAGAGGTAGGTGCCGGTCTCGATGCGGTCGGGCATGATGCGGTGCGTCGTGCCATGCAGGCGCTCCACGCCCCGGATGCGGATCACGTCGGTGCCGGCGCCGGAGATGCGCGCGCCCATGGCGACCAGGCAGTTGGCGAGATCGACGACCTCGGGTTCGCGCGCCGCGTTCTCGATCACCGTTTCGCCCTCGGCGAGGCAGGCGGCCATCATGAGGTTCTCGGTGCCGGTCACGGTGACCATGTCGGTGAACAGCCGCGCGCCCTTGAGGCGCGGCGACTTGGCATGCACGTAGCCCTGCTCGACGGCGATCTCGGCGCCCATCGCGGTGAGGCCCTTGATGTGCTGATCCACCGGCCGCGCGCCGATGGCGCAGCCACCGGGCAGCGAAACCCGCGCCTCGCCGCAGCGCGCGACGAGCGGGCCGAGCACCAGCACCGCGGCGCGCATGGTCTTGACGAGTTCGTAGGGCGCGACGGGGTTGTCGAGGTCGGCGGCATCCAGTACCACCGTCTCGCCAGCGCCGACTTTTGCCGCGCCGGCGGGATTGCGCTCGACCTTGACGCCCATCTGCGCCAGCAGCTTGAGCATGGTGGCGATGTCGTTGAGCGCCGGCACGTTGGTGAAGGTCACGGGCTCGCGCGTCAGCAGCGCCGCGCAGAGCAGCGGCAGGGCGGCGTTCTTGGCGCCGGAGATGGCGATCTCGCCGGCGAGCGGCGTGCCGCCCTCGATCAACAGCTTATCCATTGACGCCTCGTTCCCGCGCTTCCTCGGGGGTCAGGCACTGCATCGACAGCGCATGCAGCACCTCGGACTCGAAGTGTTCGCGCAACACCTTGTTGACGCGCTGCTGGCGCTGCACGCGGCTCAGGCCGGCAAACGCCGGGCTGACGATCAGTGCCTCGAAATGGCGGCCGTCGCCTTCGACGGACAACTGACTGCACTCCAGGCCATCGCGAATCCAGGCCTCGATTTGTTTGGGATCGAGCATCGATCAACTCCTTAACTTGTAGCCGCTACGCAGCATGGCCAGCGTCAGCAGGGCGAGCGCGACGAAGGTCGCGCCCGTCACCGCGATGCCGAGCCAGGGCGAAACGTCGGAAATGCCGAAAAAACCGTGGCGAAAGCCATCGATCATATAGAACACCGGGTTCCAGTGGGAAAGCACCTGCCAGAACGGCGGCAGCGAATGGATCGAATAGAACACGCCGGACAGGAAGGTCAGCGGCAGGACGAGAAAATTCTGGAAGGCGGCGAGCTGGTCGTACTTGTCGGCCCAGATGCCGGCGATCACGCCGAGGGTGCCGAACACCGCGCCGCCGAGCGCGGCGAAGGCGAGGATCCAGCCCGGTTCGGCCATCTGCGGCATGCCCCAGGGCAGGGTCGCCAGCAGCATCGCCACGCCGACCGCCAGCCCGCGCAGCACGGCGGCGAGCACGTAGGCAAGCCAGAACTCGCCGTAGGTGATCGGCGTCAGCAGCACGAAGACGAGGCTGCCGGTGACCTTGGACTGGATCAGCGAGGACGAGGAGTTGGCGAAGGCATTCTGCAGCACCGCCATGATCACCAAGCCCGGCACGAGGAAGGCGACGTAGCCGACGTTCTCATACACCCGCACATGCGCTTCGAGCACGTGGGAAAAGATCAGCAGGTACAGCAGCGACGTGAGCACCGGCGCGGCGATGGTCTGGAAGCTGACCTTCCAGAAACGCAGCACCTCCTTGTACAGCAGCGTGCCCAGGCCGCTCATGCCGCCCCCTCCTGCATCAGGCTCAGGAAGGCGCCCTCCAGGTCGGCCTGCCCCACCTCGAATTCGGCGATGCCGCAGCCGGCCTCGCGCAGGGCCGCCAGCAGGCCCTCGAGCTCGCCGTGGTCCTGGTAGGGCAGCACCCAATAGCCGTCTTCCTGCCGCGCCCGGTCACGCAGGGCATCCGGCAAGCTCCCGCCGCCGGCCAGCCGCAAGCGCAGGCGGTGCAGGGAGAAGCGGCGCAGCAGGTTCGCCGTGGTGTCGAGGGCGACGATGCGCCCCGCCTTGAGCATGGCGACGCGCCCGCAGAGGTTCTCGGCCTCTTCGAGGTAGTGGGTGGTCAGCACGATGGTGTGGCCCTCGGCGTTGAGGCGGCGCACGAAGGCCCACAGCGACAGGCGCAGTTCGACATCCACGCCGGCCGTCGGCTCGTCGAGCACGATCACCGGCGGCTTATGCACCAGGGCCTGGGCCACCAGCACGCGCCGTTTCATGCCGCCCGAGAGATCCCGCAGATAGGCGTCCGCCTTGTCGGCGAGGCCGAGGGCGGCGAGGATCTCGTCGATCCAGGCGTCGTTGCGGCGGAGACCATGGTAGCCGGACTGGAAGCGCAGCGTCTCGTGCACCGTGAAGAAGGGGTCGTAGACGAGTTCCTGGGGCACGACGCCGAGGGCGCGCCGCGCGGCGCGGTAATCTTGCCGCACGTCGTGCCCCATCACCGCCAGGCTGCCGCCATCGACGCGCACCAGGCCGGCCAGGGCCGAGATCAGCGTGGTCTTGCCGGCGCCGTTGGGACCGAGCAGGCCGAAGAATTCGCCTTGGGCGATGTCGAGGTCGATGCCGGCGAGCGCCTGCAATGCGCCATAACGCTTGGTGACCTCGCGGATGCGGATGGCGGGGAACATGAGGGACGCGCCCGGCGTCCGTTCAGGACAGCGGCAGCAGTTCGCCGACGCCGTAGACCTCGGCCAGGCTCAGGAGATTGCTCGGGGGATTGGCGATGCGCAGGGCCATGCCCTGGGCGCGGGCGGCGCGCAGCCAGCCGAACAGCACGGCGAGGCCGGAGGAGTCGATTTCGCCCACCGCGGCCAGATCGAAGGTGGTCTCGCCCTGGGTCAGCGCCGCCGTGCCTTCGGCGAGCAGGGCGCGCGCGGTTTCGAGAGTCATGTCGCCGGTGACCGCCAGGCGGCCGTCGGCGGCGCGAGTCAGTCCGCTCATTTGGCCTTGGTCGAGGCTTCGCCGGACTTGTTCTTCGCCTGCAGGTTGCGGATCAGGCCGTCGATGCCGCCGGCGCGTACCTCTTGGGCGAAGGAGCTGCGGTAGTTGGTCACCAGGCTGATGCCGCCGACCTCGAGATCGTAGACCTTCCAGCCGTTGTCATTCTTTTCGAGATAGTAGTCGAGGGGAATCGGCTTGCCGCCGCTCTGCTTGATCTCGGTGCGCACCTTGACGTCGGTATCGGTGGGAGCCATCTTGAACGGCTTGAAGACGATCACCTGGTCGCGGTATTCGGTGAGCGCCTTCGAATAGGTGCGCACCAGCAGCTCGCGGAATTCGTCCACCAGCACCTTGCCCTGCTCGGGCGTGGCCTGGCGCCATTCGCGCCCGAGCGCCAGCTGGGTCATGCGCTGGAAGTTGAAGTGCGGCAGCACCTTGGTTTCCACCAGGTCGAGGGTCTTCTTCGTATTGCCGGACTGGATGTCCTTGTCCTTGCGGACGATGTCGAGCACCTCGGTGGTGACATCCTTGACCAGCACATCGGGGGCGATGTCGGCGGCACCGGCGCCAACGGCGAACAGCAGGGCGGCGAACAGGCCAATCAGACGCTTCATGTCGTTTCTTTCTTCGGCGGGAATTGCGGGGAGATCAATCGAACTGCTCGCGCGGCGCGTTGCCGTCATGGACCAGGCTGCGGCGGCGCTGCAGATAGCCGTCGCGCACGTAGGCATACTTGTCGAGGGCGGCTTCCTCGATCACCTTGTCGGCGGGCAGCAAGTCGGCGCGGGTATCGATGAGGCGCAGCGCCAGGGCGCTGTTGCGCGTCGGCACGTAATCGATGTTGGAAACCGGGTCGGCGGCGACGTCGAGCACCAGGCCGACCGTATCGCGCACCGTGCGCGGACCGAACACCGGGATGACGACATAGGCACCGTCGCCGACGCCCCAGCGGCCGAAGGTCTGGCCGAAATCCTCCTCGTGCTTTTCCAGTCCGGCGCTGGTCGCCACGTCGAAGATGCCGAGGATGCCGACCGTGCTGTTGACCAGCACGCGACCGAGATCGCTGGCCGCCTGGTCCGGCTTGCCCTGCAGCAGGTTGTTCACGCCGATGAAGAAATCGGCGATGTTGCCGAAGAAGTTGGTGACGCCGGTGCGCACCGGCGTGGGCAGCACGGCATCGTAACCCTTGGCCACCGGCTTGATGAGCACCGTGTCGAGGCCTTCGTTGAAGGCGTAGATGGCGCGGTTGAAGCCTTCGATCGGGTCCTTGGGATTGCCCGAGGTCGCGCAGCCGCCCAGCAGGCCGGTCAGCGTCAGGGCGAGGACCGCGGACTTGAGACGAGTTGCCGTTTTTTTCGTTTTCATCGCTTGCGCCTTTTCCTTGTTACTTGCCTTCGTCCGCCGCGGCCTTGTCGAACATGAACTGGCTGATCAGCTTCTCCAGCACGACCGCCGACTGCGTCTTCTTCACCTGGTCGCCGGCCTTGAGCATCTCCGTGTCGCCGCCGACCTCGAAACCCACGTACTGCTCGCCGAGCAGGCCCGAGGTGTTGATGGTGGCGAAAGTATCGCGCGGAAACTGATAGCGCTTGTCGATCTGCATCGACACCAGGGCGACATAATTCTCGGCGTCGAAGCGAATCTCGCCGACCCGCCCCACCACCACGCCCGCGCTCTTCACCGGCGCGCGCACCTTCAGGCCACCGATGTTATCAAAACGCGCCTGGAGGGCATACGTCTCGCCGACGGCGGTCGAGCTCAGGTTGCCAACCTTGAGGGCGAGAAACAACAGCGCGGCCAAGCCGAGCGCGACGAAAAATCCCACCCAGAGATCGATTGCGGCACGATTCATCACTATCCCCTGAACATGAATGCGGTCAAAACAAAGTCGGCGGCCAGGATCGCCAGCGACGAGGTCACCACCGTGCGCGTCGTCGCGCGCGACACGCCCTCGGCGGTCGGGTCGGCGTCATAGCCCTCGAACACGGCGATCCAGGACACGATCAGGCCGAACACGCAGCTCTTGATCACGCCGTTCACGATGTCCTGGCGAAAATCCACGGCCGCCTGCATCTGCGACCAGAAGGCGCCCTCGTCCACGCCGATCAGCTGCACGCCGACCAGGTAGCCGCCGAACACGCCCATCGCCGAGAACAGCGCCGCCAGCAGCGGCATCGAGATCACGCCGGCCCAGAAGCGCGGGGCGACGACGCGGGCGATCGGGTTGACCGCCATCATCTCCATCGCCGACAGCTGCTCGGTGGCCTTCATCAGGCCGATCTCGGCAGTGATCGCCGAGCCGGCGCGGCTGGCGAACAACAGGGCGGCGACCACCGGACCCAGCTCGCGCACCAGCGACAGCGCCACCAGCACGCCGAGCGCCTCCGACGAGCCGTAGCGCTGCAGGGTCTCGTAGCCCTGCAGGCCGAGCACCATGCCGACGAACAGGCCAGACACCAAAATGATGACGAGGGACAGCACGCCGGTGAAGTAGGTCTCGCGGATGGTCAGCTGCAGGCGCCGCAGCGCGGTTCCCGAGTACACCAGCGTCATCAGCAGGAAGCGGGCGGCGAAGCCGAGGCGCCAGATGCGGTCCGTCACCCAATGCCCGAGGGCGCGCAGAATTTTTGGAGTCATCATGCCCACCACGCCTTCGGTTTGGACGGCTGTTCCATCATTTCGTCGCCGTAGGGGCGCGCCGGGTACTGGAAGGGCACCGGCCCGTCCGCCTCCCCCCAGACGAACTGATGGACATAGGGCGCCTTCGAGCCGCGGATTTCCTCGGCCGTGCCCTCGGCGACGATCTTGCCCTCGGAGACGAAATAGACGTAATCGACGATCTTCAGCGATTCCTGCACGTCGTGGGTGACGACGATGGAACTGGCGCCGAGGGCGTCGTTGAGCCGGCGGATCAGTTCGCCGACGATGGACAGCGAGATCGGATCGAGGCCGGCGAAGGGCTCGTCGTACATGATCAGCATCGGGTCGAGGGCGATCGCGCGCGCCAGCGCGACGCGCCGCGCCATGCCGCCGGAAAGCTCGGCGGGCATCAGCCGGTGGGCGCCGCGCAGGCCGACGGCGTGCAGCTTCATCAGCACCAGGTCGTGGATCAGCTCCTCCGGCAGATTGGTGTGCTCGCGCATCTGGAAGGCGACGTTGTCGTACACCGACATGTCGGTGAACAGGGCGCCGAACTGGAACAGCATGCCCATGCGCCGCCGCATGTGGTAGAGGCCGGCGTCGTCGAGCTCATGCACCGCCTTGCCGGCGACGCGCACCTCGCCGGACGTCGGCCGCAGCTGGCCGCCGATCAGGCGCAGGGTGGTGGTCTTGCCGCAGCCGCTCGGCCCCATGATGGCCACCACCTTGCCGCGCGGAATCGTGATGTTGATTCCGGACAGGATGGCGCGGTTGTCGTAGGCGAAGTTGAGGTCGCGGATCTGGACCAGGGGTTCTGCTGACACGGGGATGACGGCTGGAAATCGGACCGGGCATTATACCCAAGCCGATCGCCGCTCCGCGGTCCCACCCGATGGCAGGGAGTCAAATGGGCCGGGGATAGCCCTTTTTTCAGACCCAGGAGGCCAGGTGCATCGACTATGATCGCGCGTTATGCACTGCGACGATGGCAGCACCGTCCCCGAGCCGCCCGATCCCGCGCCTGCCGCCGGCAAGCCGGCGCTCCTCGTCGTTGACGACGACCCCCTGATCACCGACACCCTGAGCTATTACCTCGGGGAGGACTTCCAGGTGGCGACGGCCGGCAGCCGGCCGGCGGCGATCGCATGGCTGCGCGCCCAAGGCGAACCGCCGCCGCTGGCCCTGATCGACCTTGGCCTGCCGCCCACGCCGCACCGCCCCCAGGAGGGATTCGCCCTCGTCAGCGAGCTGCTGGCGAGCGCTCCGGCGATCCGCATCGTCGTCCTTTCGGGCCAGAACGACGAAGCCAACGCCCGTCACGCCCGCGCCCTCGGCGCCGTCGAGTTCGTCGCCAAACCGGCCGCTCCGGGCCAGCTGCGCGAACTGCTGTTGCGCCTGCTCGACCTCGGCGGCCAGGCGGCGCCCGCTGCTGTGCTGCCGATGCTGGGCGAAAGCCTGGCACTGCAGAAGCTGCGTGCCCAACTCCGGCAGTACGCCGATTCGCCCTTCCCGGTACTCATCGAAGGAGAGTCGGGCAGCGGCAAGGAACTCGCCGCCGCCGCGCTGCACCAGCTGTCGCTGCGCCGCGCGCATCCCTATCTGACCCTCAACTGCGCCGCGATCGCCCCGACGCTGGTCGAGCCGACGCTGTTCGGCCACGCCAAGGGCGCCTTCACCGGCGCCAGCGGCAGCCGTGCCGGCTATTTCGAGGAGGCCGGCGAAGGCACGCTGCTGCTCGACGAGATCGGCGAACTGCCCCTCGAACTGCAGCCCAAGCTGCTGCGCGTGCTGGAAAACGGCGAATACCAGCGCGTCGGCGAAACCCAGCCGCGCCAGTCGCGGGCGCGCGTCGTCGCGGCGACCAACCGCGACCTCAAGCAGGAGGTGCGCGCCGGCCGCTTCCGCGCCGACCTCTACCACCGGCTCTCGGTGTTCAGCGTCGCCGTGCCGCCCCTGCGCGAGCTCGGCGAGGACCGGCTACGCCTGCTGGAGCACTTCCGCCAGCAGATCGCCGCCCAGTTCCACCAGCCGCCCTTCCGCCTGACGCCGGAGGCGGAGGCGCTCTGGCTCGCCTACGGCTTCCCCGGCAACGTGCGCGAGCTGCGCAACATCGTCATCCGCCTGGCGACGCGCCACGCCGGCGCAACGGTTTCCGCCGCCGACCTGCGCGAGGAATTCGATCCCGCCATGCCCGCCGACGCCGGCCCGGCGGCCCTGCCCGGCCCCGCCGCCGGCGACCGGGAAAGCCTGATCGAATGCGCCCGCCGCCAGCTGTCCGAGAGCGCCGAATTCAGCCTCGACGCCACGCTGCTGCGCTGGGAGGACGCCTATATCGAGGCGGCGCGCCGTCTCGCCCACGGCAACATCAGCCAGGCCGCGCGTCTGCTCGGCATCAACCGCACCACGCTCTACAACCGCCTGGACAGCCTCGCCCGCGGCCGGACGGGCGAGCCGGGCAGCCACGAGCCACCGAGGTAGGCCCATCATGTCCATGTACCTGGAACACTACGGCCTGGCGGAAGCCCCCTTCCGCATCACGCCGCACACCGACTTCTTCTTCGCCGGGGCGAACCGCGGCACGACGCTGGAGGCCCTGGTCTACGCGATCACCCACGACGAAGGCATCGTCAAGGTCAGCGGCGAGGTCGGCAGCGGCAAGACCATGCTCTGCCGCGTGCTCATGGAGCGCCTGCCGGACAACGTGGTGATCGTCTATCTGGCCAACCCCTCGCTCTCGCGCGACGACATCCTCTACGCCCTCGCGGACGAACTCGGCATCGCCGTGCCCGACCACGGCCGCGCCAGCGCCGTGCTGCGCCTGCTGCAGGAGAAGCTGGTGGCGCTCTACGCCGAGGGCAAGCAGGTCGTCGTCCTGATCGACGAGGCGCACGCGATGCCGAAGGAGACGCTGGAGGAAATCCGCCTGCTCTCCAACCTCGAATCGAGCCGCCACAAGCTGCTGCAGCTGGTGCTGTTCGGCCAGCCCGAGATCAACGACACCCTCGCGCGCCCCGACATGCGTCAGCTGCGCGAGCGCATCACGCACAACTTCAACCTCGAACCGCTGGTGCGCGACGACATCGCCCAGTACCTCGACTTCCGCATGCGCGCGGCCGGCTACCGCGGCCCGAGCGTCTTCGCCCCCGCCGCCGTCAAGCTGATCGCCGACGTCTCGCTGGGGCTCACGCGGCGCATCAACATCCTCGCCGACAAGGCCCTGCTGGCCTCCTTCGCGGCCGGCGGCCACCAGGTAGGCCTCAAGGAGGTCAAGGCGGCGATCCAGGACTCAGAATTCTCCGCCGTCCGCGCCGGCCGCGCCGCCGTGCCGGCGGGTGCATTCTGGGCGGGCGGCGGGGCGCTGGCCGTGCTGGCGCTGATCGGCGCCTGGCGCCTGCTGGCCGAGCCCGCGGCCCACGCGCCGGCTCCGGCCCCCGACAGCGCCATCGGCCCGGTAGCAGCGGCGGCGGCAAGCCCGCCTCCGCCCGCACCGGACCAGGCCGCGGCCGCGCCCCCGGCGCCGCCGCCCGCGGCACGGGAACCGGCCCTGGCCGCCCCGGAGGAGTCCGCCACCGCCCCGCCCGCTCCCGACCGGCCCGCGGCCTCCGCCGCCCCGCCGACCGCCCCGCCGACCGCCACGCCGCTGCTCGACCGGACGCTCGCCGCCAGCCGGCAGTGGCTGGAGTCGGTGGCCGCCGACCGCTGGTTCATCCAGCTCTACACCCTGGATGGCACCCGCCCCGAACGGGCCGAGGCCCACCTCGTCCGTCTCCGCGACGCCGGGGCGGACATGTCCGAGCTCAGGGCCTACCATTCGAACCTGAGCGGGTCGGCGCGCTACGGCATCATTTACGGGGATTATGCTTCGCGCCGGGATGCCGTTAAGGCACTGGAAAGCTTGCCGGCCGCGCTCAAGTCGAGCCGCCCCTACGCCCGCTCCACGGTCCGGTTGAGGTAAGTTCGCAACACAATTTCAACAAAACCAACGCCAGAAATATCAATTGGTTGCACCGAAAACCTCACGTGCTACGATCAACTTGACCGTCAATTCCCCGGGCCACCCCACGGACACGACATGAAAAGACAGCTACTCATCCCGGCGCTCGCTCTGCTCCTGTCCGCCTGCAGCAACGCCCCGGTCCAGGCGCCCGGCAACAGCCACCTGCGGGCCGAAAAAGTCGGCGCCGGCGGGACGGTGGACATTCCCGCGCCGGTACAGCAGGTGCTCGCCCCGCCCAAGCCCAGGGCCGCGCCGAAGACGGAAACCTACAGCGTCGTCGTCAATGACGTGCCGGTCAAGGAACTGCTGTTCGCCCTCGCCCGCGACGCCAAGCTGAACGTGGATATCCACCCCAACATCGGCGGCCGCATCACCCTCAACGCGATCGACCAGACCCTGCAGCAGCTGCTCGCCCGCATCGCCAAGCAGGCCGACCTGCGCTGGGAGCTCGACGGACCGAACCTCGCCGTGATGCCCGATTCGCCCTTCCTGCGCACCTACAAGGTCGATTACGTCAACATGTCGCGCGACACCAGCGGCACCGTCGCGGTCACCACCCAGATCGCCTCGACCGGTGCCGCCGCCGGCGGCACCGGCGGCGGCACCGGCGGCGGCAACAATTCATTGACGAAGATCGAGAACAAGGCGCAGAACCGCTTCTGGGAAACCCTCGAAAAGAACATCAAGGACATCCTGCGCGAGACCGACAAGGTGCTGCCCGAGGGCTCCAGCGAAACCACCGTCGAGCGTCAGGACCAGCAGGCCACCACCGGCACCGGCGTGCCGCCGCCCGCCGCGAGCGGGCGCAACGCCGGCAGCGCCGCCCAGGGCATCGCCGTCAGCCCCAACCCCGCCACCCTGCAGCAGAGCGGCACCACGGTGACGCGCCGCTCCACCTTCCGCGAAGCCGCATCGGTGATCGTCAATCCCGAGACCGGCATCCTCAATGTGCGCGCCACCGCCCGCCAGCACGAGAAAATCCAGGAATTCCTCGACCAGGTGATGGCCTCGGCGCGCCGCCAGGTACTGATCGAGGCCACGGTCGCCGAGGTCACCCTGTCGCAGAACTACCAGCAGGGCATCGACTGGAGCCGCGTGCGCGCCGACTCGCTCGCCTCCGGGCTGAGCCTGATCCAGGCGGGCTCCAGCATCACCGGCGCCGGCCTGTTCACCCTCGGCATCCGCGACGTCTCGTCCTCGGGCGGCGTGTTCTCGGCGACCCTCAAGCTGCTGGAGAACTATGGCAACGTCAAGGTACTGTCGAGCCCCAAGCTCTCGGTGCTCAACAACCAAACCGCCATGCTCAAGGTGGTGGACAACCTCGCCTACTTCACCATCAAGGCGGACACGGCGACCAGCAACACCTCGACCACCACCACCTACACCACCAACCTCTACTCCGTGCCGGTCGGCCTGGTGATGAACGTCACGCCGCAGATCAGCGGCAACGATTCCGTGCTGCTCAACATCCGCCCGAGCATCTCGCGCAAGTACGGCACCGTCGTCGATCCCCACCCCGAGCTGCAGAAGCTCGGCATCAAGAACGAGATCCCGGTGATCCGCACGCGCGAGATGGAGTCGATCCTGCGCGTCGATAACGGCAGCGTCGCGGTGATGGGCGGCCTGATGGAAGACAGCGTCGACAACAGCGACCAAGGCGTGCCCGGCCTGGCCGGCATCCCGCTGATCGGCAACCTGTTCCAGAACCGCAACGACACCCACACCAAGACCGAGCTGGTCGTCTTCCTGCGGCCGGTGATCATCAAGGATCCGAGCATCCAGGGCGACTACGCCGAATACCGCGACCAGATACCCGGCCAGGACTTCTTCGCCAAGGACGCGGTCGGCCAGCCGCGCCAGGTCTTCGATTTCGGGAGCGCCAAGCGGTGAGCCTGCTGATGGACGCGCTGCGCAAGGCCGAGCAGCAGAAGCAGCAAGCCGCCGCGGCCGGAGCGGGAACGCCGGAAACGCCGGGCGCGGGGCTGGCCCTCGAACCCATGGCCACGCCACCCGACGGCGCGGAAACGCCCATCCCGCCCGCCGCCAAGTCCGGCGCCAGCCGCCTTCCCGAACTGCCAAGCCGCCTCGAGGAACTCGACGAGCAGTTCATGGCCCACGCCGCGGAGGCCAAGGCAGCCGCCCGGGCGGCCCCCGCGCGCGGCGCGCCGGCCCCGGAGCCTCCCGCCGCGGCGGACGCGCGCCCCGCCCCGGCCGCCAGACAGCCGGCAGGACTCTCGCTCGCCCCGGACGGTGACGGCGAGGCCTCCCGCGCCGCCGCGCGCCAGGTCTTTTCCGCCAAGCAGCCGCGCGAGCGCGGCCGCCGCAGCTTCGCCATCGCGGCCGGCCTGGCGACCCTCCTCGCCGTCGCCGGCATCGGCGGCTATTTCTGGTGGCAACTGCAGCCCAGGAGCAGCCTCGTCGTCCCGCCCGCGCCCGGCCGGCCGGCGCCGTCCGCTGCGGCCCCCGCACCCGTCGCGGCCGCCCCGACGCCGCCGGCCGCCACCGTCCCGCCAGTCCCACAGGGAGTCCCTGCGGTCACGCCGACTTTTGCGCCGCCGGTCGCCCCGTCCGCGACGTCCCCGCCCGGCCCGGAGGGCGAAGACGAGGAGGCTCCGCCGCCGCCCCGGCGCGCGGAGAAGCCGCCCGCGCCGCCTCCCGCCGCGACGCAACCGCGCAAGGAAGGGCCGATCCGCATCAGCAGCGCCCCGCGGAAACCGAACCCCTTGTTCGAGCAGGCGTTCCAGGCCTTCAACGAGGGCAACGCCGATCTGGCGCAGGCCGCCTGGCAGAAGATCCTGCAGGCCGACCCGAAGAACGCCGACGCCCTGCACGGCCTCGCCGCCGTTGCCCAGCGGCGCGGCCAGCCGGAGCGCGCCGCCGACTACTATCTGCGCGCCATCGAGGCCGACCCGAAGGACGCGCATGCCCTTTCCGGCCTGATCGCCCTGCGCGGCCAGGCCGATCCGCAACAGACCGAGAGCCGGCTCAAGACCCTGCTGGCCGAGCAGCCCGACTCGCCGCCCCTCAACTTCGTGCTCGGCAACCTGTTGGCCCGCGACGGCCGCTGGGCCGACGCCCAGCAGGCCTATTTCAAGGCCCACGTCGCCGATCCCGGCAACCCCGACTATCTGTTCAACCTCGCCGTGAGCCTGGACCAGCTGCGCCAGGCGCGCCTGGCGGCCCAGTATTACAATCAAGCCATCAGCGCAGCGTCGCAACGGCCCGCCGGATTCGATCCGGCCCTCGCCGCCACGCGGCTGAAGGCGCTGCAACCCTGACCCAGGCAAGCCCTGCTGTCCCGATGCCGGCGGCCCAACAGGAATCCAGCAGGAACGACGCGACCCAGCGATGAACGCCACCAGCAATCGTCAGCCGATCGGCCAGGTCCTGATCGCCCAGGGCGTCATCAGCGAGGACCAGCTGCGCATCGCCCTGCTGGAGCAGATGAAGTCCAACCAGCCGGTGGGCAAGCTGCTGGTCAGCCTGGGCTTCGTCTCCGAGGCTACGCTGCGCGACGCGCTCGGCGAGTCCCTCGGCCAGAAATCCGTCGACCTGAGCCGCGCCACCGTCGATCCGGTCGCCCTGCGCCTGGTGCCGCACGAGGTCGCCAAGCGCCACCGTCTGCTGCCGCTCGACTACGATCCCGAG
>JANJVS010000014.1 GCA_024709955.1 Rhodocyclaceae bacterium | reverse complement strand
CGGCCAAACCGCGCCATTGTAGCCGATTACCGCCCCTCCCGCCAGCCGCGCGGACCGGCGCGCCCCCTCGGATTACCGCAATCCGAGCACATCCTGCATGTCGAACAGGCCGTTCTCGCGGCCGCGCAGGAAACGCGCGGCCCGCAGGCTGCCGAGGGCGTAGGGCATGCGGCTCGCGGCCTTGTGGGTGATCTCGACGCGCTCGCCGGTGCCGGCGAACAGCACGGTGTGGTCGCCGACGATGTCGCCGCCGCGCACCGTGGCGAAGCCGATCTGCTTGGCCGGCCGCTCGCCGGTGTGGCCTTCGCGGCCATAGACGGCGCAGGCGGCGAGATCGCGGCCCAGCGCGTTGGCGACCACTTCGCCCATGCGCAAGGCCGTGCCGGAAGGGGCGTCGATCTTGTGACGGTGATGGGCCTCGATCACCTCGATGTCGTAGCCCTCGTCGAGGATGCGCGCGGCCAGGTCGAGCAGCTTGAAGACGACATTCACGCCGACGGCCATGTTCGGGGCGAACACCACGGGAATCGACTGCGCGGCGGCCTCGATCAGCTTCTTCTGCTCGGCCGAGAAGCCGGTGGTGCCGATCACCGCATGCACGCCGAGGCGACGGCAGATATCCAGATGCTTGAGGGTGCCCTCGGGGCGGGTAAAGTCGATCAGGCAGTCGGCAGCCTTCAGCCCGGCCTCCACGTCCTCGCTCACCTTGACGCCGCAGGCGCTGCCCACCAGCTCGCCGGCATCCTTGCCGAGGAAGGGGCTGCCCGGCACGTCGAGGGCGGCGGCCAGTTCCGCGTCGGGCGCCTGCAGGACGGCCTCGATCAACATGCGGCCCATGCGGCCGCTCGCGCCGGCGATGGCGAAACGAATCTTTTCCATGCTCAATCCTTGTCGGTTGCGGCGCGATGCCCGCCCGCGCGGGACCGGCCTGTCTTTGCGTTACTTGCCCGCCGTCGGCACCTCGACGACCCGCGCCGCGGACGCGGGCGTCGCCGCAGCGGCCGACTCCGTCTCGGCGACGACGTCGCCGCCGACGCGCACCAGCTTGTTGTCCTCGAAGAAGACCACCAGGCGGCGCAACTGCACCTCGCCGCGTCCCGGCTCGAAACGGTAGACATAGTCCCAGCGGTTGGCATGGAACATATCGGCCACCAGGGGCGTGCCGAGGGCGAAACGCACCTGGTCGCGGCTCATGCCGGGCTTGAGGCGGGCCACCATGTCCTGGGTGACGTAGTTGCCCTGGCGCACGTCGATGCGGTAGGGGGAAAGGACGGACGTCACGTTCGGAGCGCTGGAGCAGGCGGCCAGGAACGGCAGGCTCAATAGCAGGGTACGCGGCAGCATGATCGGGAAAGGGGGAATGGAAGGCGGGCGAAGCATAAATCGGCCGGAAAACTATATCATATGGCCTTCCGTCCCCCGGGCACGAACCACAGCCCCATCCCGCAACAAATACCCAAGGGCGCCATGTCAGACCCCGCAGAACTCAAGAACATCGGACTCAAGGCTACCGTGCCGCGGATGACCATCCTCGACCTGTTCCGCAAGTCGAGCACGCGCCATCTCACCGCCGAGGACGTCTATCGGCAACTCCTCGCGGACCACGTGGATATCGGCCTCGCCACCGTCTATCGCGTGCTCACCCAGTTCGAGCAGGCCGGCCTGCTCGAACGCCACCATTTCGAATCCGGCAAGGCGGTCTTCGAGCTCAACGACGGCAAGCACCACGACCACCTGGTCTGCCTGCAGTGCGGCCGCGTCGAGGAATTCAACGACCCGGAAATCGAGCGTCGCCAGAACAAGGTCGCCAAGGAGCGCGGCTTCGCCGTCGTCGAACACGCCCTCTACCTCTACGCCGACTGCCTGAAGAAGGACTGCCCGCACCGACCGGCCAAGGCCGAGTGAGCCTCCGCCTTCCCGTTCCCCGCTGCCCGGCGTCGCCGGGCTTTGTTTTTCATGGAAGCCCGGCGCGATCATCGCCGGTATCCGGTCACTTCACGACGCCTGAACTCGGCGCCGGCGGGACGGTGAGCCGTCGGACTTTCGCCCCTTTTCTTGATCCGGTTCAAAGGCTTGGGGGCGCTACCGGGCTAGAGTGCCGCCCCATGACGCCGCGTTCCTGCCTGCCCCGGCCCCGCTTCCAGCTCGCCGCCACCGTCGGCGCCGGGCGGCGCTTCCGCATCGTCGCGACGCCCAAGCACGCCCCGCCGCGCCTCTCCCGCTAGCAAGCCGCCACCTCGCCGCGCCATTGCCGCGCGGCCCGATTCTTTGCTTCGTGGAGAACACCATGACCACCATCGCCATCGCCCCGGCCCAGGCCGCCCCCCCCCATTCCGATCCCGATCCCATCGTCGGCAACCGCGTCGAGCTGCAACTGCTCACCACCCTCAAGTGCAACCTCAAGTGCACCTACTGCTCCCTCGGCGTCGGCGAGGTGCTCGGCTCGCAGACCGAGCTCGCCTACGACATCGACCAGCTCGCCGCCTTCGTGGACAGGCATCTCGCCGGCAAGGAGGTCTATGTCACCTTCTACGGCGGCGAGCCGACGCTCAACCGCGCCACGATGGAACAGGTGATGCGGCGCTTTCCCGAGTTCCGCTTCCAGCTGCAGACCAACGGCACCCTGCTCGACGACCTGCCCGACTGGATGCTCGCCAGGCTCTCCAACATCCTCATCTCCATCGACGGCGGCGAGGAGATCACCGACGGCTACCGCGGCCGCGGCATCTGGCGCCAGGTGGTGCGCAACGCCCACCACGTGCGCGACAAGGTCGGCGGCACGATCACCGCGCGCGTCACCTGGGGCAACGCCGACACCAGCTTCGAGGAACTCGACGACCTCGCCGACGCCTTCGATTACCTCTACTGGCAGTTCGTCGCCGACGAGATGTACTTCGGCGACTCGGTCGAAAAACGCAAGGCCGTGCTGGTCAGGCTCATCGACCGCTTCTTCGAGCGCGCCGACAAGCTCTACCCGCTGGTGCCGCTGATGGGCATCGTGCGCAACAAGGTGCTGCCGACGCGCGGCCGCGAGCTCTACGCCGGCCTCACCCAGTGCCGCGTGTCCACCCACCTCATCAACGTCATGCCCGACGGCAAGATATTTCCCTGCCCGGACATGATGTACGCGCCGCAGATGCAGATGGGCGAGATCCAGGGCAACTGGCTGCGGAAAAGCCCGCTGCAGCCGACCCCGGCCATGCCCTGCGAGGGCTGCGAGGCCTTCTCCTGGTGCCGGCGCAACTGCATGAAGAACCTCTACCTCGGCTACGTCAAGCAGGACGAACGCTACCGGACCAACGTCGTCGAGCCGATCTGCGAGCTGCTCAAGTTCATCGGCCGCGAGGTGGACAAGCGCGACCCGCACGCCTGGTTCGCCCGCGCCAGCCTGCCGGTGCGGCGCCAGATCACCGACGCCGAGGTCTATGAATATGTAGAGATCATGCCCTGAGCTCCCGGCGAGCAGGCCCGCAACTTGCGTGGCGCCAATCTCCTAAACAGCGAAAAGAAAGGGGAAAGCCATGCATATCACCGATTCGAGCCTCGCGCTCGCCGCCCGCCACCACCTGGAAACCGAGGTCACGCGCCGGGCGGCGGCGGACAGCGCGGATGGGCCATCGTTCCGCGCCCTGTTCGTCGAGAGCCTGAACAACGCCATCGCCACCCAGAACGAGACGGCGACGACGGAGGAGCCGCAGGAAGACCCGGCGCTCGCCCTCGACCGCGCCTTCCAGTCGCTGATCCGCGCCCTGTTCGGCGATGCCGCCTGCAGCGGCGACAACGCCGAAACCGCGGCGCTCGCCGCGGAGACCCAGGCCGGCGCGCCGCGCCGCATGGGGCAGATCACGCAACTGGAGATGGTGCACACCCGCGAGGAGGAAAGCTGCTCCTTCTCGGCAAGCGGCAATATTTGCCTCGCCGACGGCAGCACCCGGCAATTCGATGTCGATTACGAACTGGAGCGCAGCGAGGAAAGTACCAGCCTTTCCTACGGCACCCGGCTGATGGACCCGCTGGTGCTCGATTTCGACGCCCCCACCGGCGCCCTCGGCGCGCAAAGCGTGGAGTTCGACCTCGACGCCGACGGCAAGACCGAAACCATGCGCATGCCGGACGACAGCGCCGCCCTGCTGTTCCTCGACCGCAACGGCAACGGCGTGGCCGACAACGGCAGCGAGCTGTTCGGACCGCGCACCGGCAACGGCTTCGGCGAGCTCGCCCAGCTCGACGCCGACGGCAACCGCTGGATCGACGCGGGCGACGCCGCCTACGCCGACCTCAGGCTCTGGAGCGTCGACGCCGACGGCAACGAGCGCGTGCAGACCCTGGCCGAGGCCGGCGTCGGCGCGCTCGCCACCGCCTACGAGGACACGCCCTTCACCATCAAGGAGGACGGCAAGGTGCTCGGCCAGATGCGCGGCAGCAGCGTCTGGCTCGGCGAGGAGAGCGGCGCCGGCATCGTGCGCCAGATCGACATCGCCACCGATACGCGGAGCGCCTGAGGCAAGGCGCGCCGGTTTCCGCCGGCGCGCCTCACCGTTCCATCGGCGCCGACTTTTTGCCCTCGCGGCTAGAATCGGGTCACACTTCCCGCGAGAAGCCATGACCGCCGCCACCCTCTTCCTCTATGCCGCCGCCTGTCTCGCCGTCACCGTCACGCCCGGGCCGACCATGCTGCTCGCCCTCGGCAACGGCGCCAGTGGCGACCGGCGCGTCGTCGCCCTGGGCATCCTCGGCGCGGCGCTGTCCGACCTGCTGCTGATCGGCGCGGTCGCCGTCGGCCTCGGCGCCCTGCTGGCCGCCTCGGAGGCGCTGTTCGAGGCCGTCAAGTGGCTCGGCGCCCTCTATCTCGCCTGGATCGCGCTGCAGATGTGGCGCGCCCAGCCGGCCGGGCTGGCGGCGCCGGACCCCGCGCGCGCGGCGAAGAGCGGCCGCAAGGCCTTCCTGCGCAGCCTCGGCGTCGCCCTTTCCAATCCCAAGGGCCTGCTGTTCTTCTCCGCCTTCCTGCCGCAGTTCATCGATACCGCCACCCCCCAGGCGCCGCAATACGCGCTGCTCGCCGCCACCACCGCCCTGCTCGACATCGCCGTGATGGCGCTCTACGCGGCCGGCGGCGCGCGCGCCGCGCGCCTCTTCTCGGCCGCCGGGCTGCGCCGCCTCAACCGCGTCTGCGCGGCAACCATGCTGTCGCTGGCCGGCCTGCTCGCCGCCAGCCGGCGCGCCTGAGCATGAACCTCGAAACCTGGGAACTGCTTTCCTACGTCGTCACCGTCGTCGGCCTGCCCTTCGCCATCGGTGTGTTCCTCTACGAGCAGCGCAAGGAGCGCGAGAACGAGGAGGAAGCCACCTGGCAGCAGCTTTCCGACGCCTACATCGACTTTCTGGAGGTCGTGCTCGCCAACCCGGACTTAAAGCTGCGCAGCCAGGTCTCGACGCCCGACCTGAGCGACGAGCAGCGCGAGCGCATGTGGGTGATCTACGACATGCTGACCTCGCTGTTCGAGCGCGCCTATCTGCTGGCCTACGAACCGGCCATGGACGAAAAGCAGCGCCGCCGCTGGCATTCGTGGGAGGACTACATGCGCGAATGGTGCCGGCGCGAGGACTTCCGCGCCCGCCTGCCCGAACTGCTGCGCGGCGAGGATCCGGACTTCTCGACCTATATCCTGCGGCTGGCCGAGGAAGAAGCCCGCGGCCGGTAAAGGCGGTGGCCGCCGAGGCGTCCATCCGGGGCGGACAGAAAAGCTAAACTTGCTCGCATCCGCGCTGTCCAATTCCGGTACCGGAGAGGAGGCCTCATGAGACCCACGAATAAAACGCTGATCGCCATCAGCTGTTATGGCCGGGTACTTTCGAAGGCACTGGACGAGCGCGACAGCGGCACCCGCCGGCATTGCGACCGGGTGATCGAACTGGCGGGCAGCCTGGGGCGCGCCTGCGGTATCGACGGACACGCATTGCGCCAGTTGCGCCTGTGCGGACTGTTCCACGACATCGGCAAGATCGGCATCCCCGACCGCGTGCTGCACAAGCCGGGAGAGCTCGCGGAAAACGAATGGGAAGAGATGCGCTCGCATCCGGAACGCGGCCAGCGCATCGTCGAAGCGATCGGCGTCGACGGCACGGAAGAAATCGCCCGCGGGGTACGCCATCACCACGAGCACTTCGACGGCGGGGGCTATCCGGACGGACTGGCGGGAGAAGACATTCCCTACGTGGCGCGCATGGTGGCGATCGTCGACGCCTACGACGCCATGGCGATGCCGCGGCCCTACCACCGCGGCCGCACCCACGACGAGATCATGGCCGTCATGCGCGCGGAAACCGGCCGCATATTCGACCCGTACCTGCTCGCCCGCTTCGCCGACATGATCGTCAACAGCAACCGCAAGGCGCCCACGGCATGAAGCCCGGCCATCCGCCCTTGCAGCTGCTGTTCGTCCTGCTGGCCTGGCTGCTAGCCGGTCCGGCAGGCGCCGAAGCGCTATCGCAAGGCGCCCCGGCGCCCGGGTTCGCGCTGCCCGACGCCGACGGCAAGACCCGTCGGCTCGCCGACTGGCGCGGACAATGGCTGGTGCTCTACTTCTATCCGCGCGACAACACGCCCGGCTGTACCACCGAGGCCGCCAGCTTCCGCGACGCCCAGGCGCGCTTTACTGCGCTCCAGGCCAGCGTGGTCGGCGTCAGCCTCGACGACGCGGCATCGCACCGGGAATTCGCCGCCGAGCACCGCCTGCCGTTCGCGCTGCTCTCGGATGTCGATGGCGCCGTCGCCGCCCGCTACGGCGCCCTGCTCAATCTCGGCGTGATGAAGTTCGCCAAGCGCCACAGCTTCCTCATCGACCCCAACGGCCGCGTCGCAAAAATCTACCGGCAGGTGGAACCGGCGAGCCATGTCGAGGAAATCCTCGCCGACCTGAAGCAGCTGCGGCGCTAGCCTGTCCCCACCGTCCCATCATCCGCTACGGCGAGGAGAGCGTCTTTTGCTCGACCGCCTTGTAGCGCAGCTGCTTCATCAGCGCCGACTTTTACGGCCGCGGGTTCAGTTCTTCTGGCTTTTCGCCGCGAGCATTTCGAGCATCTGGGTGACATTCTCGGGCTCGATGTCCATGCCGAACTCCGAGCCGGGATTGACGACGATGGCGAAGCCCGGCTCCATGCGCTCGACGATCCAGGCGAAGTCGGCCAGCAGGCCGCCGCCGTAGCCCGGCATCTCGGCGAGGAAGCCGCGCGCGCGCTCGGGACTGGTGAACAGCACGAGGAAGACCTGGCCTTCCTCGTCCTCGATGACCAGCGGCGTCGCCTTGGTGGTGTGCTGAAAGCCCTGGATGCCGTGGTCCTTGTCGTCCTTGACCGGTATGAAGACCTGCTGGGTCAGCAGCTCCTGCATGAAGTCCTCGGCCGCCAGCACGCCCTCCATGGCGGCCAGCAGCTTGCGCTCCAGTTCGTTCTTGGCCTCGAATTCCTGTTCGTTCATGATCTGTTTCGTTTCCGGGTTGTCGATGGGCGAAGCATACATGGGTGCGGCCTGTGCTAGATTCAACCGCGTCGCCGCATCCCGCCGAGGAGCCGTTCCGATGAGCCGCGCCACCCCCCATACCCCGCACAAGTCCCCACGCCCCCGGCGCTCGGGCAAGGCCGGCCGGCCCGCCGGCACCCTGGTGCACCTGGGCGAGCGCAAGACCGAACGCGCGGCGATCACGCTGATCGAATACGGCCCGGAGGGTCTCAAGGAAACGCGCTTCGACGACCTGGCCGCCTGCCAGGCGTGCGCGCCCCAGGGCCCCAAGCTCTGGCTCAACGTGCATGGCCTGCACGAACCCGAGGTGCTGCAGGAGATCGGCCGCCGCTTC
>JANJVS010000009.1 GCA_024709955.1 Rhodocyclaceae bacterium | reverse complement strand
CTCGGGAAACCAGTTCAGCTTGTCGTGCAGCGTGACGACCTCGCCGACGATGATCAGGGTCGGGGCCTTGAGGCCGGCCTCGGTGGCCAGGGCGGGGAGGCTGGCGAGGGTGCCGGTGACGGTGCGCTGGTTCGGCGTGGTGCCCTGCTGGACGATGGCGGCGGGCCAGTCGGGCGGCAGGCCGTGGGCCATGAGCTGTTCGCAGAGGTAGGGCAGGCCGGAGAGGCCCATGTAGATGATGACCGTCTGGCGGCGGCGCGCGAGGCCGGGCCAGTCGAGGTTCATGCTGCCGTCCTTGAGGTGGCCGGTGACGAAGACGCAGGCCTGGGCGTGGTTGCGGTGGGTGAGCGGGATGCCGGCGTAGCTGGCGACGCCGGCGGCGGCGGTGATGCCGGGCACGACCTCGAAGGGGATGCCGTTTTCCTTGAGGGTCTCGACTTCCTCGCCGCCGCGGCCGAAGGTGTAGGGGTCGCCGCCCTTGAGGCGCACGACGCGCTTGTGCTGCCTGGCGAGCGCGACCAGCAGCAGGTTGAGATCGTCCTGCGGCACGCTGTGGTTGCCGCGCTCCTTGCCGGCGTACATGCGCTCGGCGGCGGGATTGACGAGGGCGAGGATGGCGTCGGAGACGAGGTGGTCGTAGACCAGCACGTCGGCCTCGCCGATGATGCGCACGGCGCGCAGGGTGAGCAGTTCGGGGTCGCCGGGGCCGGCGCCGACGAGGTAGACGGTGCCGGGCACGGCGGGGCCGCGGGTCGGGATGGTGGGGGGCAGGATGGACGTCATGTCAGGTGCAGCCTCCGGAGCTGTTGCCGCCGCAGGAGCCGCAGCCGCTGCTGCGCTTGGCGCAGGCGCTCGGCGGGGCTTCGTTGGGATTGAGAAAGATGAACTGGAATTCGCCGGGCTTGAGTTCGACGAAGTCCAGGGTGGTGTCCATCAGCAATTCCTGACTGCGCGGGGCGATGAGCAGGGTGACGCCGCAGGCTTCGATCACCGTGTCATTTTCCCGCTCCTCGTCGAAACCCATGCCATAGACGATCTCGCCGTCCTCGATCTTGGCGGCGACGCGCAGGCAGGGTAGCGCCGCCGTCCCGTCGTGTTGGGCGGCGGCGGCGCGCAGGATCTGTTCGGCGGCGGTGGGGGTCAGGGTGAACATGGCTGGGGCTCCCGGGAAGCGGCAGATGCCCGGCAGGCGCGGGCGAACTGGATGAAGCGGCGCGGCCAGTCGCAACCGGCGGTGGCGCGCAAGTGGGTGTAGGAGGCCAGCATGTTGTGGCGCACGATGCCATCGTTGCGGCCATCGATGCCATGACCTCGCTCAACTTTGTAGGCGAATCGGGTGTCGGCCGGCAGGCCGCGCAGTTCCGAATAGTGGAATTCGTGGGCGTGGATGCCGGCCGAAAACTCGGTGCTGGCGGGACGCTGCGCCCAGGGGTGGTCGGCGGTGGGCTGCAGGATGACGTAGCCGCGCCCGACCGGCTTCGGGTGCATGACGATCTCGCCATCGATGACGCCGACCATCGGCCGTGTCTTGTCGCCCCAGGCGATGCTGCGGGTCAGGTACATCAGGCCGCCGCATTCGGCGTAGGTCGGCAGCCCGCCGGCGACGGCGGCGCGGATGCTCGCGCGCATCGGGGCGTTGGCGGCGAGTTCGTCGAGGAAGGATTCGGGGAAGCCGCCGCCTATGAACAGGGCGTCGCAGTCGGGCAGGCGCGCGTCCTTGAGGGTGTCGAAGGGCACGAGCTCGGCGCCGCCCTGGACGAGGGCTTCGAGGTCGTCGGTGTAGTAGAAGCCGAAGGCGGCGTCCTGGGCGATGGCGAGGCGCAGCGGCGGCTCGGCACAGGGGGCTGGCGCCGGCGGCGCGGGCAGGGCGATGTCGGTGGCGGTGATGGCGAGCAGGCGGTCGAGGTCCACCTGGCGCGCGACGCGTTCGGCGATGCCGGCGATCAGGGTTTCGGCCTGGGCCGCCTCGTTGGCCGGCATCAGGCCAAGGTGGCGCTCGACCAGGGCGAGCTGGGCGTCCTCCTGCACGGCGCCGAGCACCGGCACGTCGGTGTAGTGCTCGATCACGGCGCGCAGCTTGGATTCGTGGCGGCGGCCGCCGAGGCGGTTGAGAATCACGCCGGCGATGCGGATGTCGCGCTCGAAGGCCTGGTAGCCGAGGATCAGCGGGGCGATGCCGCGCGTCATGCCGCGCGCGTCGATGACCAGGATCACCGGCAGGTCGAGCAGGCGGGCGAGGGCGGCGTTGCTGTTGCCGCCGTCCAGCGCCAGGCCGTCGTAGAGGCCCTTGTTGCCCTCGACCAGGCAGACGTCGGCGTCGTGGCCGTGGGCGAACTGGGCGCGAATCTCGTCGTGGGGCGAGAGGAAGAAGTCGAGATTGCGGCAGCCGCGGCCGGCGGCGCGCGAGAGCCACAGCGGGTCGATGTAGTCCGGGCCCTTCTTGAAGGGCTGCACCGCGAGGCCGCGCGCCCGGAGGGCGGCGGCCAGGCCGATGCTGAGCGTGGTCTTGCCGGAGGACTTGTGGGCGGCGGAGACGAGAAAGCGATGCATGAGGTGCGAACGCCTGCGCGCTCCGCCGTCGGCGGTCTTCAGTCGAGCATGTGCCCGCAGTTTTCCAGCTTGGCGATGTCGTCCTGCGGCATGAACTTCAGCACGCGCACGCCGACCGCGGTGGCCGTGAAGGCGAGGCCGAAGCCGCCCAGGCCGAGCAGGATCTCGGGCAGGCTCGGGCTGTAGCTGTCGATCTTGCCGTCGAAGAAGCTGCTGGAGACCTGCATGCCGGGGAAGATGTCGAGCGGGTACACCTGGCCGCCGATGATGAAGACGTAGAGCAGGCTGAAGGCGCCGACGATCACCAGCAGGGCGGCGAGGAACACCGAGCCGCGGATCTTGTTGAGGTCGGGCACGTAGAGCAGCAGCAGCGGCACGATGGTGCCGAGGAAGACGTAGCCGCCCCAGAACAGGGTCGGGAAGATGCCGCCGGACAGCAGGATGAACTGCTCGAAGGCGGTCTGCTTGGCGAAGTAGATGTTGGTCAGGTGATAGACCAGCACGAAGTAGAACACCGCCGCGACGAAGGTGCCGAGCAGGTTCTTCATGCGCTGGCGGATCGCCGGATGGACGGTCATGCCGTTCCAGGCGAACATCGACTTCTGCACGATCATGAAGACGGCCAGGCCCCAGGCGAAGGACATGATGATGAACATCGGCGCGATCACGGCCGACTGGTAGGCCTGGCGCGCGACGAGGAAGCCGAAGATCGAGCCGGTGCCGGTGGTGAGCAGCAGACGCCAGATGAAGGCGGCCAGGCCGGCGGGCTTGTAGTAGGGGTTCATCTTGCGGTCCATCAGCGTCCACAGGTAGAGGCCGACGATGGCGAAGAAGCCGGGGTAGAGGATGACGTTCCAGCCGAACACCGAGCTCGGGTTGAAGTGCGTCATGGCGACGACCAGGCGGTCGGCGCGGCCGAGGTCGAGCATGATGACCATCAAGCCGGCGGCGAGCATCACCAGCGCGAGCAGGCCGGAGAGCGGCGCGCGCGCCTTGTACATCACCTTGCCGAACACCGAGCCGATCGAGGCGACGTTGAGCACGCCCGAGGCGGCGACGATCAGGAAGATGGCGAAGACGTGGGGCATGCCCCAGACCACCTGGTTGTTCATGCCGGTGACGACGTGGCCGCTGTGCTCCATGAAGAGCGCGGCGGCCAGGCCGACCACGGTCACGAGGCCGCCGGCGGCGGCGAGGACGTAGAAAAGGAGTTCTTCCGTGCGGCTGTTCTGTTCGAGTTGCATGGCCGTCAAATTCCCTGGTAACGCACGCCGGTGTTGAGCTTGAGATCGGCCCGCACCTGGGTGGATGCCTCGCGGGCGAGGCGTTGGGCGATTTCGCTGTTCGGATCGTTGAGGTCGCCGAAGGTCATCGCGCCTTCCGGACAGGCTTCGGCGCAGGCGGGTTTGAGGCCCTTGTCGACGCGCTGCACGCAGAAGGTGCAGGACTCGACGCAGCCGAGACCGCGCGGCACCTCGGGGTTCTGCTCGGTGAGCGGCTGGTGCACGAAGGAGCGCGCCTTGTACGGGCAGGCCATCATGCAGTAGCGGCAGCCGATGCAGATGTGGCGATCCACCAGCACGATGCCGTCGGCGCGCTTCATCGACGCGCCGGTGGGGCAGACATCGACACAGGGCGGATTGGCGCAGTGCTGGCACATCATCGGCAGCGAGTGCTCGCGGCCGTTCTTCGGATCCTTGAGCTCGATCTTGCGGATCCACTGCGCCCCCTGGCGCGCGTCCTTGACGGTCTCGACGATGCCGTTCTCGGTGTTGCAGGCCTTGACGCAGGCGTCGCAGCCGCTCGCGCACTTGGTGGTGTCGATCAGCATGCCCCAGCGCACGGTGCTCGATGCGCCCTGAGTCGGGGTGTCGGCCTGGGAGACCTGGATCAGGTGCAGGCCGGGAGCGAGGGCGGCGATGCCCAGGCCGGCGGTTCCGACGGCGGCAGTGCCGATGAAGCCGCGGCGCGACTTGTCTTGCGGTTCGTTCATGGTTTGGCTCCCGCGGCCCCGGCGTGCTTTTGGCCGGCCTTGGGTTGGTGGCAGTCCCAGCAGTCGAGCTTGACGGCGGCGTAGCTGTGGCATTCCTGGCAGAAGCCGTCCTTGCCGGTCACCGAACCGCTGCTCTTGCTGGCATGGCAGCTGATGCACTCGTTGAGGCTCGCCTTCTCGCCGCGGATGCCCTGGCGCATGGTGCGATCACGCTGGTGCTTCAGCATGTCCATGTGGTTGCGACGCATTTCCTCGGCCGGTGCGATGCACTGGCCGGGGTTCTCGATCTTTACCGTCGGCTTCGGCGCGCCGGCGACGGCCAGGGCGGGGGCAAGCAGCAGGACTGCCGCAAAACCGACGAGCGCCTGTTTCATCAGAGCCATACTTCTCACCCCTGTCACCTCGCTTTATTCGCCCAGGCCCATCTGGATGTAGCCGGTCGGGCAGACATCGTGGCAGATGTGGCAGCCGATGCACTTGTCGTAGTCGGTGGCGACGTAGCGGCCGGTGGTCGCCTCGGTCTTCTTGACGCGATACACGGCGGTCTGCGGGCAGTACACAACGCAGTTGTCGCACTCGAAACACAGGCCGCAGCTCATGCAGCGCTTCGCCTCGGCGACCACCTGCTTGTCGTCGAGCGCTTCCAGGCGCTCCTCGAAGTTGCCCAGCGCGGACTGCTTGTCGAGGTGGGTGATGTGGCGCTTGTTGCGCGGCGTGTAGGGGAAGTGGCCGAGGAACAGCTCGTCATGCGCGATCACGTAGCGGTCGGCGCGGTTGTCGAAGTTGTGGACCGCGCCCTTGCTGTCGCAGGTGCCGCGCAGCGGCTCCTTGATCTCATCCAGCGGCAGGCCCTTTTCGGCGTACTTGCGCATCAGGTCGAAGTAGTGCACGTCGATCTTCGGACGGCGGCCGACTTCGAGGCCGGACAGGTACTGGTCGATGGTGTCGGCGGCGATGGCGCCGTGGCCGATGGCGGTGGTCAGCAGATGGGGACGCAGCACGTCGCCGCCGGCGAACACGCCCGGCTTGCCCTGCACCTGGTAGTTCTTGTCGGCGCTGACGCCGCCCTTGCCGTTGTTGAACTCGTCGAGGCCGGTGAAGTCGACCATCTGGCCGATGGCGGAGACGATCAGGTCGGCGGGCAGATCCTTCTCGGAGCCCTCGATCTTCTTGATCTCCAGCTTGCCGCCGGCCATCTTGGCTTCGCACTGGCAGACGCGCAGCGCGGTGGCGCGGCCGTCGGCGCCCTTGACCACGGCGACCGGCATCCAGCCGCCCATGATCTCGATGCCCTCGGCCTGGGCGTGCTCCAGCTCGCCCTTGGAGGCCATCATCTTGTCGATCGGGAACACCGAGGTCAGCACGACGTCGGCGCCCTTGCGGGTGGAGATGTCGGCGACGTCCTGGGCCAGCTGGCCGGCGATGGCGCCTTCCCAGTCGGTGGGCTTGGCGCTGTCGATGTGGCCGAGGCGGCGGGCCACGGTGGCGACGTCCATCGAGGTGTCGCCGCCGCCGACGACGACGACGCGCTGACCGACGGTCTGCAGGCGGCCGTCGTTGAAGGCCTTGAGGAAGGCGGTGGCGGTGACGACGTTGGAGGCGCTGGCGTCGCCCTCGACCGGCAGGGCGCGGCCGCCCTGGGCGCCGAGGCCGAGGAACACGGCGTCGAAGTCCTTGCGGATCTGCTCCATGGTGATATCGACGCCGATCTTGCAGTTGAGCTTGGCCGTGACGCCGAGGTTGAGGATGCGCTGGATTTCGGCGTCGAGGACGTCGCGCGGCGTGCGGTAGCCCGGGATGCCGTAGCGCATCATGCCGCCGAGCTTGTCATGATCGTCGAAGATGGTGACGCTGTGGCCCTTGAGCGCGAGCTGGTAGGCGACCGACAGGCCGGCCGGGCCGCCGCCGATGACGGCGACTTTCTTGCCGGTCTGCTTCTCGGGCTTGTTGAACTGCAGGTTGTTCTTGATCGCGTACTCGCCGAGGTAGTGCTCGACGGAGTTGATGCCGACGTGATCCTCGACCTGGTTGCGGTTGCAGCCGGTCTCGCAGGGGGCCGGGCAGACGCGGCCCATGACGGCGGGCAGCGGGTTGGCCTCGGTGAGGCGGCGCCAGGCGTATTCCTGCCACGGCATGACCGGCTTGCCGTCGGCGCCGACCGGCGGCTTCTCGATGCCGCGCACGATGTTGAGGTAGCCGCGGATGTCCTCGCCGGAGGGGCAGGAGCCCTGGCAGGGAGGCGTCGACTGGATGTAGGTCGGGCACTTGTAGGACCAGCCGGCCTGGAAAATCTTGTCCTGCAGGCGATTGTAGCTGTGCACCTCGCCGTCCTTGAATTTGCGGAAGGTCAACTTTTCGGTTTGGATTTCGGTCGTCGCTGACATCGTCGTCTCCGTGATAATCGTTGTAGGTATGAGGTGGATTTACTGCTCGTCGCCGAGGCGAATCGCAGTGCTGACCAACTGGTGAACTCCTCCCACCAGCCGCATGTTGAAACCGTAATAGGGCAGGACCTTGGTGAACTGGGCCTTGCAGATCGCGCAGATCGTCGCCATGAAGTTGACGCCGTGCTTGTCGACCACGTGCTGCAGGGCCTCCATGCGCGGGAATGCGCCCTTGACGCGCAGTTCCAGCAGGTCGTCGGTGAGCACGCCGCCGCCGCCGCCGCAGCAGAAGGTGGTCTCGCGGATCGTGGCTTCGTCCATGTCGACGAACTTGTTGGCGACCGCCTTGATGATGTTGCGCGGAATGTCGAACTGGCCGCCCGCGTAGTCGCCCATGCGCGAGGCGCGCGCGACGTTGCAGGAGTCGTGAAAGGTGATGATGCGGCTGTCGTTGGCTTCCTTGTCGAACTTGAGGCGGCCCTGCTGGATCAGGTCCCAGGTGAATTCGCAGATGTGCGAGGGCTGCTTGTATTTCGGGTCGAGCTGCTTCTGCAGTTCGACGGCGAAGGGATCGTCGCCGCCGGCGCCGAGGCCGGTCAGGGTGTTCCAGAAGGCGTAGGCGACGCGCCAGGCGTGGCCGCATTCGCCGACGACGATGCGCTTGACGCCGAGTTCGAGCGCCTGTTCGCGGATGCGCATGGCGACCTTGCGCATCATGTTGTAGTCGCCGTTGAACAGGCCGAAGTTGCCAGCCTCGGAGGCGTAGGAGGAGAGCGTCCAGGAGATACCGGCGGCGTGGAAGACCTTGCCGTAGCCGATCAGCGATTCGATGTGCGGTTCGGCGAAGAAGTCGGCGGAGGGGGTGACCAGCAGTACTTCGGCGCCCTGCACGTCGAGCGGATACTTGACGTCGACGCCGGTGTCGTCCTTGACGTCTTCCTCGAGGCCGAGCAGCGTGTCTTCCAGCGCCGGGCCGGGCAGGCCGAGGTTGTTACCGATCTTGTTGACCTTGCCGAGGATCTCGTTCGAGTATTTCTGGCCGTAGCCCACCGAGTCGAGGATGTGGCGCGCGGCCATCGTCACCTCGGCGGTGTCGATGCCGTAGGGGCAGAACACCGAGCAGCGCCGGCATTCCGAACACTGCCAGAAGTAGCTGAACCACTCGTCGAGCACTTCCTTGGTCAGGTCGCGCGCACCGACGAGCTTGGGCGCGATCTTGCCCGGCAGGGTGAAGTAGCGGCGGTAGATGCTGCGCATCAGTTCCTGGCGCGCCACCGGCATGTTCTTCGGGTCGTTGGTGCCGATGAAGTAATGGCACTTGTCGGTGCAGGAGCCGCAATGCACGCAGCTGTCCATGAACACCTTGAGGGAACGGTACTTGCCGAGCAGTTCGCCGAACTTGCCGATCACCTTGTCGTGGGTGACCTGCCAGTCCTCGTCGAGCTTGCCCTGGAAGCCGAGAGCCTCCTGGATCTTCTCGTTGGCGACGTAGGGCTTGGAGTGCGCCATCGCCCCCGGCACCATGGCCGGGACGGTGGGGAATTCGCGGAATTTGGGAATTTCGAATTCGGGAGCGGCCATGTCAGTTCTTCTCGATCTGGGCGGCCCACGGCGCCAGGTGGCGCGTCTCGCGGGGGTTGTCGGCCTGGTTGCGCGTGGGGCTGAAGAACACGCCGGGGGCGTGCAGCAGCTTGCTGAAGGGGAACAGGATCATCAGCAGGGCGACCAGCAGCAGGTGGATGAACAGTCCGGGGTGTGCCGGCAGGGCCTGGATGTCGAAGCTCATCAGGCCGAGGAAGAAGGCCTTCACGGCGACGATGTCGGTGTGCATCAGGAAGGTCATGCCGAGCCCGGTCAGGCCGATGACGAGCAGCATCGCCAGCCAGAGGTGATCGGAGGGGGTCGAGATGTAGCGGATGCGCTCGACCAGGAAGCGGCGTGCCCAGAGGCCGCCCAGTCCGGCGACCATCATGAAGCCGGCGTACTTGCCGAAGGGCTGGACGAACAGCAGCCAGGCGGGCACGTCGGCGACGAAATAGCGCAGATGGCGCACCAGCACGAGGAAGAGGCCCATGTGGAACATCCAGCCGAACAGCCAGATCCACAGGTTGCCCTTGAACAGGCTTTCGAAGAGCACGACTTCGCGGGCCATGCGGAAGGCTACCCCGGGCCTGGTGGTCGGGGCCGGTGTCGTGGGAATCGACAGGGGCGCCGGCGTGCGGGCGAAGTCGTAGATCTTGTAGGCCAGGCCCGCGATGAGGATCGCGAAGGCGAGGTAGAACAGGATCGCGAAAAACAGAGTCATGGACGAAGCACCACGGCAAATACGCTAGTCAATAGTCAAGGTACGCAGACCACAGGCGTAGACCACCCCGCGAAGCGCCCCAGTGGGGCTCTCCGTTGATTGCTTTGCAAAAGTCGGCGCTGGCGGGACGGTGACGCGCACGGCCCCGCCGCGCTGGATGCGGCTTGGCTTAGACGCAGCCGGTCGGCTTCGGCAGACCGGCGATCTTGCACGCCTGCTTGGCCGGGCCGTAGGGGAACAGCTCGTACAGGTACTGGCTGTTGCCCTTTTCCGGGCCGAGCTTCTTGCCGATCGCCTTGGTCAGCACGCGCACGGCGGGGGCGATCTGGAACTCGTTGTAGTAGTCGCGCAGGAAATTGATGACCTCCCAGTGCTGCTCGGTCATATTGACGCCTTCCTGCTGGGCGAGGTAGGCCGCGATTTCCTCGTTCCAGTCGCCGAGGTTGATCAGATAGCCTTCCTCGTCGGTTTCGTAGGACTTGCCGTTCAGTTCGATACCCATTGTCATCTCCTAAAAAAAACGTTGAAAGCTTAGAGCCAGGATTGGTTGGTCTTGTATTCGGCGACGAGGTCGACGAAGCCGCCGTAATCGACGGCGGTGACGCCGTCGGTGACGCGATCGGCCAGGCCGCGGGCCTCCAGGTCGGCCTGCAGGGCATACACCTTGAACTTGCCCTGGGCGGCCTTGATCTTGGCCTCGGCGGCGCCGCCCTTGGCGGCGGCGTAGACGCCATCCTCGATCAGCAGGATCGCGCCTTCGCCGGTGTTGAGGGCCGAGTCGAGGGCCGGACGGTCGTAGGGGGACTTGTTGATGATGTGGAGCATGATGTGATCCTCAGAACGACAGCAGAACGTCCTGCTCTTCCATCAGCTTGCCGATTTCGGCGCGGGAGAGCACTTCGACGGGAATGGCAAGATCGTCGGCGGTCAGGCCGCGCTCCTTGAGGGAGTCGCCATCGACGTAGAGCTTGGTGATGTCGTAGTCTTCCAGCGCGCCCCAGGTCTTCTCGAAGGCCTTGACCTCGATGCCCTTGGTCTGGTGGCCCTTCTTGAGCTGGAATACGCCGTCGTCGAGGAAGGCCAGCGAAACGTCCTGCTCGAAGGCGGCGGCGATCAGCACGACTTCCAGGGCTTCCCAGGCGTAGATGGTGCCGTAGGGCGCCTTGCGGTTGACGAACATGAATTGCTTGGTTGTGCTCATTTCGTCCTCCTCAGTCGCCGAACACGACCAGCCGGTCGGCCTGGATGCCGGCCTCGATCAGCTGACCGAGACCGGAGATGCGGAAGCCGGGCGCCAGGTTGGTGGCGTCCTTGCCGTTGCGCTTCATCTCGCCTTCGTCGACGATGCCGCGGCGCTGGGCGGCGGCGACGCAGACGACCATGTCGAGGTTGTGCTCCTCGGCCAGCTTCGACCAGCGGTTGACGATGTTGCGGTCGTCCTGCGGCGGCGTGGTGAGGCGCGTGGCGTTGTTCACGCCGTCGTGATAGAAGAACACGCGGAAGACCTCGTGGCCCTTGGCCAACACCGCCTTGGTGAACTGGTAGGCGGTGTCGGAGGCCTGGTGCGTGTAGGGGCCTTCGTTAACCAGGATTGCGAACTTCATCTTGTCGTGATCCTCAGAAGCGGACGTGGGCCGAGGCGTTCAGGTTGTAGCGGCTGCCGCGCCAGTCGTCGATCATGTACTTGGTGAAGGGCAGGCCGGTCTTCTCGAAGAAGCGGGGCCAGCCGATGCGGTCGATCCAGTCGGCCATGCGCTCCCACGGACGGGCATCCGCCTTGTAGGTCATGAGGATCTTCTTGACGATTTCGTTGACCTCGGGCCAGCGCGGCGCGTTGTTGGGCAGACCAGCGGCGACCATCTTGTGGAAGGTCGGCTTGCTGCGCGCGTTGGAGTTCTTGCCGCCGACCCTGATGGCGAGCTGGGAGGGCTGGGGGTCGTTGATCTGCATCGGGGGGCAGGGGGGGTAGCAGGCGCCGCAGCAGATGCACTTCTTCTCGTCGATTTCGAGGGTGGGCTTGCCATTCACCAGGGCGGGACGGATCGCGGCGACGGGGCAGCGCGCGACGACGGCCGGGCGCTCGCAGACGTTGGCGACCAGGTCGTGGTTGATCTTCGGCGGCTTGGTGTGCTGGATGATCACGGCGATGTCGGCCTGGCCGCCGCAGTTGATCTCGCAGCAGGAGGTGGACAGGCGCACGCGGTTCGGCATTTCCTCGTTCTTGAATTCGTCGAAGAGGGCGTCCATCATCGACTTGACCACGCCGGAGGCGTCGGTGCCGGGGATGTCGCAGTGCAGCCAGCCCTGGGTGTGGGCGACCATCGAGACGGAGTTGCCGGTGCCGCCGACCGGGAAGCCGTTCTTCTCGAGTTCGGCGATCAGCGGGGCGACCTTCTTCTCGTCGGAGAGGATGAACTCGATGTTGGAACGGATGGTGAAGCGCACGCGGCCTTCGGCGAACTGGTCGGCGATGTCGCAGAGCTTGCGGATGGTGTAGACGTCCATCTGGCGCTGGGTGCCGGCACGCACCGACCAGACTTCGTCGCCGGTGTTGGACACATGGTGCAGCACGCCGGGACGCGGACGGTCGTGATATTTCCAGTTGCCGTAGTTGGCGGCGAGCTTCGGGTGGAGGAACTTCTTGTTGTCGAGGAAGTGCTCGACTGGCTTGCGCATCTGAGGTTGAGCCATGAATCGTCTCCGGAAATGTCGTTTTTCGAGTAGGGGTATCCGTCTGGCCGGCGGCCGGTTCCAAGGAACCGGTGCCGGTCAGCGCGGGAAAAAACGCGGATTAAGCCGCCGCCTTCTTGGCGTTGATCTTCGCGACTTCCTCGTCCCAGCCGTCGGTGCGGACGTAGGGGTTCATGCGCGGGTTGTTGACCATGTTGGCATCCACATCCAGGCCGACACCCTCGAGGAAGTTGACCAGGCCGATGCGCTCGATCGTCTCGCCGATGCGCTCGTGCTCCAGCGCGTTCTCGGCGAAGAAATCGACCATGGTGCCAGCCAGCTCGACCAGGTTCTCGTAGTCCTCGTCCTTCTTGAGGTCGAAGAACGGCACGACCACGGTGCCCATCGTCGCGCCGATCTTGAGGTGGCTGTGGCCGCCGACCAGGATGGTGGCGCCCTTGTCCTTGCCCGGGCCGAGGGCGCCGGTCATGACGTTGATGCAGTGCATGCAGCGCACGCAGTCCTTGTTGTCGATCTCGAGCGACTGGCTGTCGTTCACCGCGACGGCGGAGACATGGGCGTCCTTGCGCACGTCCTTGCTGTCCTTGAGCTGGATGGCGCGGGTCGGGCACATGCTGACGACGTCGTTGATCAGTTCGTTCAGGCCGTGCTTGGCGAACCACTTCTTGGCGAGCGCCTCGTCGGTGCTCATGTTGTCGCGCCAGGTGCCGATGATCGCCATGTCCGAGCGCTGGATCGAGTTCATGCAGTCGTTGCCGCAGCCGGAGAACTTGAACTTGAACTTGTAGGGCAGGGCCGGGCGGTGGATGTCATCGAGGAAGCGGTTGATGATCATCTGATGCGCCTTGGCTTCGTCGTAGCAGGACTGCTCGCAGCGCGCCGCGCCGACGCAGGACATGCCGGTACGCACGGCCGGACCGGCGCCACCCATGTCGAAGCCCATCTCGTTGATCTGGTCCCAGGCGGGCTGAACATTCTCGGTGGTGCAGCCCTGGAGCATGATGTCGCCGGTCTGGCCGTGCAGGGCGATCAGGCCGGAGCCGTACTTTTCCCAGATGTCGCAGAACTTGCGCAGGGTGTCGGTATCGTAGTGCCAGCCAGCGGGCGGCATGATGCGGATGGTGTGGAACTCGGCGGCGTCCTTGAAGACGGGTTCGCCGGTCTTTTCGTCCTTGATTTCGGTGAAGCGCGGAATGACGCCGCCGCCGTATCCGAACACGCCCACCGTGCCACCCTTCCAATAGCCCTTGCGGGTCTTGTAGGAGTGCTCGAGGTGGCCGAGCAGATCGACGACGTAATCCTTGTCCTTGGCAAGACGCTTCAAACCGGTGACGAAGCTGGGCCAGGGGCCGGTCTCGAGTTGGTCAAGCAAAGGGGTAGCGTGAGGCTGTTTGGCCATGTTGTCTCCTCTTCTTTCCGTGGCTGTTGGGGAACTGTTCGCGTGGCGCGCGTCCAATCCCGAATTTGCGGCAATTATCAGGTCGGCACCGTTCGACGCACCATACCTCCGGCAGGTAGATTAACCCCTTTCGATGGGTTAGGTGAACCTACCCGGAGGGAGTATGCGGCGCCACGCCCATGCGGTGATGGTCTGTCCCATCTTGCGATGCGATAGTCCGGCCCCACATAAACATGCATCGCAAGGTTGCCGGCCTGCCGGAGCCTGTTCCGTTCCGTTTCCTGGATTCCAACGTGGATAAGATTACCAGCCTAGACAAGTTTCGGGTGCCTATCGGCAACCAGGAGATCGAATTGCAGCAGATCGAGTTCGCGGCGGGGGGGATGCCCATGTTGCGCCTGCGCATTCGCGAACGGACGCGCTTCACCATCTTCGATATCGACGCGGTGACCGCCGGACGCTGGGCCGAGCAGATGGCTGCCTGGTCGCGCCGGCAGCTGGCGGCCGGACCGGACTCCAACGCGGCGGACGGGGCGCGCTGTGACGAACCCTGAGATCGTCGACCTGCACTTCGCGCTGCGGGGGGAGGGCGTGCCGGAGGACTACGCCGACGCGCTGTGGCAGGCCATCCGCGCGGTGCTGCCCTGGTTCGAGGACGAGCCCCTGGCCGGCGTGCATCCCCTGGCGGGCCTGAGTCCCGGCGCGCGCGTCTGGTATCTCGCGCGTCGCAGCCGGCTCGGCCTGCGCCTGCCGCGCGCAAGAGTGGCGGCGGCGCAGGCATTGGTCGGCGCGCGACTCCGGCTGGCCGATCATGCGGTGGAGGTGGGCGCGGCGCAGGTGCGCGAACTTCAGGTTGCGCCCGTGCTCTACGCGAAATTCGTCGCCGTCGGCGGCGCCGCCGACGCGGCGATCGCCGAGGCGGACTTTCTCGCCGCCTGCAGGACGCAACTGTCCGCCCTGGGCATGGCGCCGAACCTGATTTGCGGCAAGGCGCAAAGCGCCCGGACCGCCGACGGCGTGCTGAGCGGATTCAGCCTCATGCTGCTCGGCCTCGACAAGGAACAGAATCTGGCCATGCAATGCGTCGGTCTGGGCGGCGAACGCAAGCGGGGATGTGGGATTTTCGTCCCGCACCGCTCGACCACCGCGGTCGCGACGCTAGAATGAATTTCGCGCCAGGCCGATCCCGCGACGCCCATTCGACAATCTTGCAGGAGGAGATCACCATGTCCGACAAACCCGCCGTCACCATCGACCTCTCGGGGCTGCCATGCCCGGCGCCCCTGCTCGGCGCGAAGAAGATCGTCGACGACCTGCAGGCCGGCCAGACCATGCTGCTGCTGTCCGACTGTCCCGGCACCTCGGACGACCTGTTCGCCTGGTGCAAGTTCACCGGCAACGAGCTGGTTTCCAGCGTCAGGCAGGCCGACGGCAGAA
Source organism: Rhodocyclaceae bacterium (assembly GCA_024709955.1). Lineage (GTDB taxonomy): Bacteria > Pseudomonadota > Gammaproteobacteria > Burkholderiales > Rhodocyclaceae > Sulfuricystis. The sequence goes on along the minus strand of JANJVS010000009.1, from coordinate 41,558 downwards.
CCGCCTATACCCTGCGCAAGGCCGGCGGCGCGAGCACCACGCCGATCGCCCATGCCACCCTCGACATACGCGGCGTGTCCTGCCCGGGCCCGATCCTGGAGGCCAAGCGCCTGCTCGACGGCATGAAGGCCGGCGAGGTGCTGCAGCTGGTCAGCGACTGTCCCGGCGCGGTGGCCGACATCGAGTCCTGGGGCCGGGCGGCGGCGGTCGAGGTGCTGGCTTCGCTGCCGATGGCCCGCAACGCCCACGAGTTCTATCTGCGTAAAAAATAATCTCAACCCCCATCAATCCAAGGAGGATACCCATGAGCATCGTCATCAATGGTGAAGAGAAGGAAGTCGACGATTACGGCTACCTGCTGGAGCCCGACTTCAGCGATGAGGCCGTGCAGGCCTTCGCCGCCGCCGAGAATCTCGAACTGACCGACCAGCACTGGAAGATCATCAACTACCTGCGCGAGAAGTACAAGGAAGACGGCCACACGCCCAACGCGCGCAACCTGGTCAAGGGCCTGCAGGACGAGGCCGACATGCCCGAGGCCGACAACAAGCTGATGTTCGACCTGTTCCCGGACGGCGGCGCCGCCAAGCAGGGTTGCCGCATCGCCGGCCTGCCCCAGCCCAAGGGCAAGGGCGGCTACTAATAATCCAACCGTAGATCCCGCCGCGTCCGCCTTCTCCTCGCGCGACCGCCCGCCCCGGTCGCGCGGAAGTCGGCGCCGGCGGGACGGTGAGTGCAAACATGGCCATCCGCATCAAGACGAAGTTCCACTCCAGCGGCCAGCGCTCGGCCGCGACGCTGGCCTCGGTGGTGGCCGTGCTGGCCTGGAAGCTGGCCATCGAGTCGATCAAGCGCATGCGCAAGGCCGACTACGATATCGACATCGGCCGCCCTTATTTCGATTTCGTCTGCGAGTTCCTCGTGTTCCTGGCGGTGTGCGCCGACCGGGTCGCCTACCGTGAACTCGACGCGGCGGACCGGATCGAGTTCACCACGGCGCTGGCGCAGAACATCGCGCGCTTCGTCGAGGAGAACAACATCATGTTGCTCGGCGCGGCGGTGCCCGGCGAGTCGCAGCGGCATTTCATCGACCTGTTCAACCGGCGTGCCGCCGAGTACGCCGAATTCGGCCTCGACGAGAACGGTCCGGACTTCGGCTTCAGGCGCTTCTTCGCCGCCTGCCTGCGCGACGTGCTGCCCGAGAAGGACAAGCTCTGGGTCGTCGATCAGGCCATGGACATCGAGGCGCCCGAGGCCCTGAAGACGCTCGACAAGACGCTCACGGGCCTCTTCCATCCCGACACCGCGCATAGCCAACGCCGCCAGGACTTGCGCGGCTCCATCGACTGAACGACATGTCCGCTTCCCCTTTCGACCTGGCCGGCGTCGCGGCCTATCGCGCCTGGCGCGAACAGAAGCTCGACACCGCCCCGCGCCGCATCGAGGACATCGTCGTCGAGGTCGCCGATCCGCGCCGGCTCGCGGTGGAGCAGCGCCAGCGCATCGTCGCGCTCAATGCCCGCTGCAACATGGCGATCTATGTCGGCAGCACCGGCACGGATCCCGACAAGGACATTCCCCGCCTGCTCGGCGAGCAGCTCGGGCTCAAGACCTTGGACGGCCACTGGCTGACGGATGGCGACGGCATTTCGCCGCTCTCGGTGATCGGCGCCGAGCAGCGCGGCGAGCGCAAGGATTTCATTCCCTATACCGACAAGCCGATCCGCTGGCACACCGACGGTTACTACAACGCGCCCGAGCGCACCATCCGCGGCCTGCTGCTGCACTGCGTGCAAAGCGCCGCGCGGGGCGGGGAAAACCAGCTGCTCGACCACGAGATCGCCTATATTCTGCTGCGCGACGAGCACCCCGAGCTGGTCCGCGCCCTCTCGGCGCCCGACGCGATGACCATTCCGCCGCGCCTCGACGAGAGCGGCGTGGCGCGCGCCGCGCAGCCCGGGCCGGTGTTCTCGGTGAACGCCGATGGTACCTTGCACATGCGTTACACGGCGCGCACCGTCAGTATCTCCTGGCGCGACGACGCCGCCACCCGCGCCGCCGTGGCGGCGCTCGAACGCGTCCTCGCGGCGCCGACGCCATGGACCCTGCATGGCCGTCTCGAACCCGGCATGGGACTGGTCTGCAACAACGTGCTGCACGACCGTAGCGGCTTCGCCGAGACCCCGGACAAGCGCCGCCTGCTCTACCGCGCCCGCTACCACGAACGAGTCGCGGCCGCCTAGCCGTGGGCGCACGGCGGCGGCCCATGCCGATATAATGGGGCGACGCTCAGCCAGATCCCCGACGCTGCGATGCCCCAAATCTCCCTGGAACTCGAACGCAAGCTGGTCACGGCCGTCGAGCGCATGCCCGCCTTTCCGAAGAGCGTGCAGACCATCCTGGAGATGACGCGCAACATCAACTGCCTGCCCAAGGACCTGGTCGGCGTCATCGAGAAGGACCCGGTGATGACCATGAAGATCCTGCGGGTCATCAACTCGGCCTATTACGGCCTGCCCAACAAGATCACCTCGGTCGGCCAGTCGGTGGTCTATCTGGGCATCAACACCATCAAGAACCTCGCGCTGTCCTTCGCCGCCGTCGGCATCCTGCCGCGCTTCAACACCACCGGCTTCGACATCCAGCGCTACCTGCTGCATTCCCTGACGGTCGCCGCCGTGGCGCGCCTGCTCTGCGAGAAATACGCGCGCGCCGAGGCCGATCCGGGCGACTGCTACATCGCCGGGCTGCTGCACGACTTCGGCAAGGTGGTGTTCGCCCAGTTCATGTCCGGCGAGTTCATGAAGGCGCTGGCCTTCACCGTCGACCGTGGCATGCCGCTGTACGCCGCCGAGACCGAGGCGATCGGCGCCGACCATGCCTACGTCGGCGCCCTGCTGGCGAAGAAGTGGCAATTCGCCGAGCCGCTCGTGAACTGCATCCGCGATCACCATGCCGCGCATGCCGAACCGGGGGCGATGCTCGACTGCCTGCGCATGGCCGATGCCATCTGCCGCAAGCACGAGTTCGGCGACTCCGGCAATCCCTGGCGCGACGAGGAGGCGGCGCAACTGCCCGGGCGCTTTGGTGGCGACATCGAGGTGGTGAGCGCCGCCCTCGGCGACCTGGAGAAGATCGTCGCCGACGCCCAGGCCTTTGCCCAGATCGGTACCGCAAAGTGAAAGGACGGCGATGAAGATCAAGATGTGGGGGGTGCGCGGCTCGATTCCTTCCCCCGGCCCGCGTACTGTGCGCTACGGCGGCAACACCACCTGCATCGAGGTGCGTGGCGACGACGACAGCCTGATCATCCTCGACGCCGGCACCGGCATCTTCCCGCTGGCGCAGACGCTGCTGGCGCGCCTGCCGGTGATGGCCAATATCTTCATCACCCATACCCATTGGGACCACATCCAGGGGCTGCCCTTCTTCGTGCCCCTGTTCATCCCGGGCAACCAGGTGTGCATCCACGGCGCCTACGACATCGTCTCGATGCAGGGCATCGAGCAGGTGATGAACGTGCAGATGCAATACAGCTTCTTCCCGATCCGCGAGGCGGAGCTCAGGGCGCGCATCGAATACCGCACGCTCACCGTCGGCGAGCCGGTGGCGATCGGCGCCGCCATGGTGACGCCGGTGTTGATGAACCACCCGGTCACCGACCTCGGCTACCGCATCGAGTGCAACGGCAAGTCGATGTTCTTCACCGGCGACCACGAGCCCTGGGGCAACATCTATGCTCCGGACGATCCGGGCCATGGCGAATACCAGGCGATGATCGACCAGCGCCAGGCCGAGCTCGACCGGGCGATTGGCCCGGTGGATGTGCTGATCTGCGATTCGGCCTACACCAGCGCCGAATATCCGCCCAAGATCGGCTGGGGCCACGGCACCTTCGATCACGCCATCGCCATGGCGCGGCGCATCGGCGCCGGGCGGCTGCTGTGTACCCACCACGAGCCGACGCGCGGCGACGACGAGCTCGAGTCCGTCTTCGCCGAGGCGCTGGCGCGCAACCCCGATCCCGGCTGCGAAGTCTTGCTCGCCTACGAGGGCATGGAGATCGAGCTGTAAAAAATCGGCGGGATGGAGCTACCGCGCTCCAGAGCGGTCGGTCGCAGGACGCTCAGATTCCCGCGGCGGACGGCGGTTGCCCGCTAGGCGACGTCGCAGCAGGGGCCGATGATGCGGTTGCGGCCGCCCTGCTTGGCCTCGTACATGCGCTTGTCCGCCTTTTCCACCAGCTGGCGCCAGTCGTCGATCTCGTCGTCGATGCGTTCGGCGATGCCGATGCTGGCGGTGACCGGCGTACCGTCCGGACGCTTGCCCATGCCGGCCTGGCGCACCCGCTGCAGCGCCACGCAGGCCATCGCCGGCGTGGTATTGGGCAGGATCAGGATGAATTCCTCGCCGCCCCAGCGGATCAGCATGTCGCCCATGCGCAGCTGCCCCTGAATGGCGTTGGTCGCGGCGATCAGCACGGCATCGCCCGCCTCGTGGCCGTAGCGGTCGTTCACCTGCTTGAAGTGGTCGAGGTCGATGAAGGCGACCGTCAGCGGGTTGCCGCTGCGGCGGGCGATGACGAACTGCAGTTCGAGCAGTTCCTCGCCGCTCTGGCGCGAGAAGCAGCCGGTCATGTTGTCGCGGATCGCCTCGCGCACCAGCACGATGATGAAGGCGAGTTGCGACAGGCCGGCGAGCACGGCGACGCCGGCGATCAGGATCATCAGCCAGAACGAGGCGGCGAAGGTCGGCCAGTCGAGCACCGGCAGGCGCATCACGCCGGCGATGAGCTGCATGATCATCAGCGGCGAGATGAAGGCGATGTTCTCCAGCAGCGTGAGCGGGAAGATCGACAGGCCGGCCAGCATGACGAATGGCAGGAAGGCGTAGCCGGTAGAGAAGGCCTGCTGGATGCCGTGCAGCTGGAACTGCGACATGTGCTGGTAGGAGAACAGGAAAAAGGCCGTCGGCACCAGGAACAGCATGGCGAGGATGCGGTAGGCGTCCTGCATGCTGTTCATGCGGATCGCCAGCAGCGTGATCAGGCTGAAGGCGACGGTGGCGGCGATGCGCGCCAACACCAGCGGCAGCCAGACCTCGCGCGGGAAGGCGGCGATGTCGACGACGATCCACAGCGGCGTGAGCAGGGCGAACAGCGCGGCGACCAGGCGCACGCGCGAGACCACCATCGTGGTGCGGCGTTTTTCCAGCAGCGAGATGTGTTGGTGCGAGCTGAGCAGCCAGCGGATCTCCTGCTCGCTCATTTCGACCAGGACGGAGGTCCAGGCGTGGTGCCAGATGTCGCGAATGGAACGGGTCATGTCCGTAAATGGAAAACCCGGCGTCAGCCGGGTCTTCCGCTAGCCAAGATGGTGCGATTCTAACCGCAACTGCCCACCGCGCCGCAGGCGGTGCAGAAATCGCAGCCGTCTTTTCTGATCACGGTCATGTTGCCGCACTCGGCGCACAGCGAGCCCTGGGTGACCTTCAACTCGCCCTTCTCGCGCGGGGTCTCGAGGATGCCCATCTCGCGTGTCGGGTAGCCGTGTTCGTCGAGGATGCCGAGCATCGCGTAGCGGTGCATGATCAGGCGCGCGATGTAGGCGACCGTCGAGGGCCAGTTCTGCTGCTTGTTGGAGCCGGGCACGCGCGCCATGAAGTCGCCGAGGGGCTCGGGGTAGTTGAGCAGCTTGCGCAGCTTCATGCCGATCCAGGCCGGGTCCATCACGCGCATGTCGAGCGAGAGCAGCTTGGTCAGGCCGTCGAGGGCGCGCGGATAGTTGCCGGAGAGCCAGCAGGAATAGGGCCGCGTGACGCCGTCGGGCAGCGTGATCTCCTTGAGGCCGAGCACGAAGTCCTCGCGCGAGGCGGGGTTCACGATGTCCACCGTCCAGGACAGGGTGCCGTCGGTGCCGGTCTTCGGCTCGTCGCGGCTGAACATGCAGTCGAGCACCGGGGTGGCGCCGTCGGTGGCGAGCGCGCCGAGCTGCTCGCAGCGGTGGCGGATCACCTGGGCCATCGCGGAGACGGCGCCCGGCATCAGCTTGAGCTCGCCGTGGGGCGGCATCGGCATCTCGAAGGGCTCCTCGCCGACGGTGCCGGCGAGCACGTCGAGCTTGAGCTTGAGCCAGGCCGGGTCGTTGGCGCGCATGTCCATCGACAGGGTCTTGGCGACGGCGCCGAGGCCGCGCGGCTGCTCGGTGCCGTTCACCCAGACCTCGAAGGGCACGGCCTGGCGCTTCTCGTTCTCGATCTGGCCGACGAACAGGGCGAACTCGCCGTGGGGCGTCTCGATCATGTAGGTCCAGGCGGCGTTGCCGTCGGTGAGGCGCGGCCTGCCGGGCCAGCGCAGCGAGGACAGCACGGGCGCCGGCAGCGAGCCGATCGACAGGCGGCGGTTGGCGCCGTCGATGGTGACGTCCTGCGGCTGCTTCTGGGTCTGGCCCTGCTGCGGCTCGACGGAGAGCACGCTGCCGAGCACCTTGTTGGGCCGGTAGGTGGCGAGGCCCTTGAGGCCGGCCTTCCAGGCGGTGAGGTAGAGGTCCTCGAACTCGGCGTAGGGGTAATCCTCGGGCACATTCACCGTCTTCGAGATCGCGGTGTCGATGCAGGGGGCGACGGCGGCGACCATGTCCTTGTGGGCCTGGGCGGAGATTTCCAGCGCGGTGACGAAGTAGTCGGGCAGCTTGGCGACGTCGCCGCCCGTGTGCTTGTAGAGGCGCCAGGCGTAGTCCTCGACGGCGTATTCCTTGAAGGTGCCGTCGGCCATGCGCTTCTTGCGCGTGTAGGTCCAGGAGAAGGGCGGCTCGATGCCGTTCGAGGCGTTGTCGGCGAAGGCCAGCGAGATGGTGCCGGTGGGCGCGATCGACAGCAGGTGCGAGTTGCGGATGCCGTGCTTGCGGATCTGGTCCTTGATGTGCTGCGGCAGGCGCGAGGCGAAGTTGCCGCCGGAGAGGTAAAGGTCGGCGTTGAACAGCGGGAAGGCGCCGCGCTCCTTGGCCAGCTCGACGGACGCCAGGTAGGCGCGGTCGCGCATGAACTCGGAGATCTTGGTGGCGGTCTTGCGCGCGTCCTCGGTGTCGTAGCGCAGGCCGAGCATGATCAGGGCGTCGCCGAGGCCGGTGAAGCCGAGGCCGACGCGGCGCTTGGCGGCGGCTTCCGCCGCCTGCTGCTCAAGCGGCCAGTGGGTGACGTCGAGCACGTTGTCGAGCATGCGCACCGAGGTGTCGATGACCTTGCCGAAGGCGGCGTAGTCGAAGTCGGCGGTCTCGCTGAAGGCGTGGTTGACGAACAGCGTGAGGTTGACCGAGCCGAGGCAGCAGCAGCCGTAGGGCGGCAGCGGCTGCTCGGCGCAGGGATTGGTCGCCTCGACGGTCTCGCAGTAGTTGAGATTGTTGTCCTTGTTCATGCGGTCGATGAACAGGATGCCCGGCTCGGCGTGGTCGTAGGTGGAGCGCATCACCTGGTCCCACAGCTCGCGCGCGGGCAGCTTGCGATAGACCCAGAGGCCGTCGTCGCGCTGGTAGGCCCCGCTGTGCTTGAGCTCGGCGCAGGGTTCGGCGCGGTGTACCAGCTCGACGTCGCCGTCGGCCTCGACGGCCCGCATGAACTCGTCGGTGACGCCGATCGAGATGTTGAAGTTGGACAGGTCGCCCTGGTCCTTGGCGTGGATGAAGGCCTCGATGTCGGGGTGGTCGCAGCGCAGCACGCCCATCTGGGCGCCGCGGCGCGAGCCGGCGGATTCCACCGTCTCGCAGGAACGGTCGAAGACGCGCATGTAGGAGACCGGGCCGGAGGCGCGCGACTGGGTGCCCTTGACGTGGGCGCCGCTCGGACGGATGCTGGAAAAGTCGTAGCCGACGCCGCCGCCGCGGCGCATGGTTTCGGCGGCCTGCGACAGGGCGGTGTAGATGCCGGGGCGACCGTCGACGATCTCGGAGATCGAGTCGCCGACCGGCTGGACGAAGCAGTTGATCAGGGTCGCGCACAGGTCGGTGCCGGCGGCCGAGTTGATGCGGCCGGCGGGGACGAAGCCGTTCTCCTGGGCGTCGAGGAATTTGGCCTCCCACTGGGCGCGCTTTTCCTCGACTTCGATGCTGGCCAGGGCGCGGGCGACCCGCGTGCGCACGTCGCGCACGTCGCGTTCGTTGCCCTTGGCGTATTTTTCGAGGAGCACCTCGCCCGAGATTTCCTGCGGCAGGGGCAGACCAAGTTGCCCCGTGTACTCTTCCTGATAGTCCTGATCGCTTGCGGCGGTGGTGTGATCCATGGTCATGGCTGGGTTCGCTGGGAGTGGGTGGGAAATTCGAGTGCGGCGAAGCATAACGGCACCTCCAGATCATGTGAAGGAAAAAATTTTCACTCCCTGAAAAAACAGTTAGTTAGATTAAATCCTAGTGGCTTCGGAGGTTTTATACCACTACATATAGTAGGTTGCTGGGGCCGAAAAGCGCACGAAAAATCAGTCTGTTGGTGTGTTTCGCCACCTCCATGGGGCGGGCTGCCGTTGTTGCGATGCGGCATGAGTCAGGCGAAACGGGGGGTTGACTTGACGCTGATCAACTGACTTTGGCCGGCCCGCGAGGCTTGCGCAAAACCGCGGCTATAACCAAAGAAAATGCGGGCCGGCGGCGGCGCGGTCCACCGTGTCGCCGGCGCCGACTTTTTGGGGCGGGCGCCGACCGGGATGCGGACAGGATGTCAGGCGGTGCCGACGGGACGGGCGGGCACCAGCAGTGTCGCCTCGCCGTCGATCACCTGGGTGTCGCCCACGTAGCAGGCGGTGGTGCAGACGACGCGGCGCTTGGCGGCGACGATATCCTTGACGGTGACCACGGTACGCACCGTCTCGCCGGGACGCACCGGGGCGAGGAACTTCAGGGTCTGGCCGAGGTAGATGGTGCCCTCGCCCGGCAGGGTGGTACCGAGAATGGCGGAAATGAAGGAGGCCGACAGCATGCCGTGGGCGATCACGCCCTTGAAGGGCGTGGCGGCGGCGAATGCGGCGTCCAGGTGCACCGGATTGTGGTCGCCGGAGATGCGGGCGAAGCCGGTGATGTCGTCCTGGGTGACGGTCTTGAGGGTCTCGGCGCTCTGGCCGACGCTGAGCTGGTCGATGAACATGGCGGTTCCGCGGGACGGTTGTCGGGAGAGGGGAAGATTACAGCAGCTCGGCGGTATGGCGGGCGATCATCCATTCCTCGTTGGTCGGCAGCACCAGCACATCGACGCGGCTGTCCGGCCGGGAAACGCGCTGGGCGTCGGCGGCGTTGGCGGTCTCGTCGAGCTCGACGCCGAGCCAGCCGAGCTCGCGGCAGACCGCCGCGCGCACCGGGGCGGCGTGCTCGCCGATGCCGCCGGTGAACACCAGGGCGTCGAGCCCGCCGATGGCGGCGGCGAGGGAGCCGATCTCGCGCACGACGCGGTAGCAGAACAGGTCCACGGCCTCGCGCGCCTCCGGCGTGCCGGCGGCGAGCAGTTCGCGCATGTCCTGGCTGAGGCCGGAGACGCCGAGCAGGCCGGATTCCTTGTAGAGCAGGTTCGTCAGCGCCTTGACGTCCATGCCGTCGTAGTCCATCAGGTAGAGCAGCACGCCGGGATCGAGGGCGCCGGTGCGCGTGCCCATCATCAGGCCCTCGACGGCGGTGAAGCCCATCGTCGTCGCTTGGCTCTTCCTGCCGGCCATGGCGCACATCGAGGCGCCGTTGCCGAGGTGGGCGACGATCACGCGGCCGTCGGCGCGCGCGCCGAGATGCTGGGGCAGCACGTCGGCGATGTATTCGTAGGACAGGCCGTGGAAGCCGTAGCGGCGCACGCCCTGGGCGGTGATGCGGCGCGGCAGGGCGAACAGCTGGGCGAGCGGCGGCTGGCTGCGGTGGAAGGCGGTGTCGAAGCAGGCGACCTGCGGTACGCCGGGCAGGGCGGCGCGCAGCGCCTCGATGCCGGCGAGGTTGTGCGGCTGGTGCAGCGGCGCGAGGGGGATGAAGGTCTTGAGGCGCTCGACCGTGGCGTCGTCGAGGCGGATCGGGTGCGAATAGTCCTGGGCGCCATGCACGACGCGATGGCCGACGCCGACGATGCGCCAGCCGGCCTCGTGGTCGTGCAGCCAGTTCACCAGATGGTCGAGGGCGACGCGGTGCGGATGCGCGCCGGCGAGGTCGAGGTCGGTGTCGTCGAGGGTGCGGCCCAGGGCGTCCTTGGCCTTGAGATGGGCGCCCTGGGCGGCGCCGATGCCGTCGTACTGGCCGACGAGCTCCGGCTGGGCGGGGATGGCGTCGCCGTTGGAAGCGCGGGCGAACAGGGCGAACTTGATCGAGGACGATCCGGCGTTGATGGTCAGGAGGGCGTCGGCCATGGCGATCTCACTTGCTGATGCCGCCGTTGCGGCGGGCGTGGGCCATCACGACGGCGATGGCGGTGGAGGCGGTGCGGGTCTGCGCGGAGTCGGCGCGGCTGGTCAGCACGATCGGCACGCGCGCGCCGAGCACGATGCCGGCGGAGAGCGCGTCGGCCAGGTATTCGAGCTGCTTGGCGAGCATGTTGCCCGATTCGATGTCGGGCACCAGCAGGATGTCGGCCTGGCCGGCGACGGCGGACTTGATGCCCTTGGTGCGCGCGGCGACCACCGAGATCGCGTTGTCGAAGGCGAGCGGGCCGTCGAGCACGCCGCCCTTGATCTGGCCGCGGTCGGCCATCTTGCACAGGGCGGCGGCGTCGAGGGTCGCCTGCATCTTCGGGTTGACGGTCTCGACGGCGGCGAGGATCGCCACCTTGGGGTCGGCGATGTGCAGCATGCGCGCCAGGTCGATGGCGTTCTGCACGATGTCCACCTTGGTCACCAGGTCGGGGGCGACGTTGACGGCGGCGTCGGTGATCAGCAGCGGGCGCGGATAGGTCGGCACATCCATCATGAAGACGTGGCTGATGCGCCGCTCGGTGCGCAGGCCGGTGGCCTTGTCCACCACCTCGCCCATCAGCTCGTCGGTGTGCAGCGAACCCTTCATCAGCGCCTCGACCATGCCCTCGCGCGCCAGGGCGACGCCGGATTCGGCGGCGGCGTGGCTGTGGGGCACGTTGAGGAACTGGCAGCCGGCGAGGTCGAGGGTCATTTCCTCGGCGAGCGCGCGAATCTTGTCCTCCGGGCCGACCAGCGTCGGCTCGATCAGGCCGCGGTCGCGCGCCAGCAGCGCGCCCTTGAGGGATTCGGTGTCGCAGGGATGGATCACCGCCATCGGGATCGGCGCCAGGCCGCGCGTGATTTCCAGCACGTGCTCGTAACGCGACTTGCGCGTCGCCGAGAGCTTGATCTCCGGCAGGGTCGCCTTCGGCCGCTTGATCTTTTCCTGCGGCCCGATCACCTCGGCGGTGCCGTGGATGACGCGTTCCTTGTCCTGGTTGGTGCAGTCGCAGTCGAAGACGATGTGGCGATTGTGGTCGAACTTGCGCTGGCAGGTGACGGTGACGGTGAGCGTGTCGCCGACGCGCACCGAGCGCTCGAAGTGCAGGCTCTGATCCACGTAGATGGTGCCGGGGCCGGGGAACTGGGTCCCGAGCACGTTGGAGAACAGCATGCCGCCCCACATGCCGTGGGCGACGACCTCGCGGAACTGGGAGGAGCGCGCGTATTCCGGGTCCACATGGGTCGGGTTCATGTCGCCGGAGATGATGGCGAACATCTGGATGTCCTCGGGGCGCAGGGTCCGGACGAGGGTGGCGACGTCGCCGACCTGGATTTCGTCGTAGGTGCGGTTCTCGATGTAGTCGATCAGATCGGGATTGCTCATGGGGTGGGTTCCCTGATGTGCTTTCATTATGAACGCCATTCTTACGCGACTTTTGTTGCGACGCAATAACGCGGCGCGTGAAAGGTGGCCTCAGTGCGCGCCAAGGGGATCCTGTCGATAGAACAGCCGCAGCTGCTCATACACCGCCGGGTATTCCGCGCGCAACAGTGCGGGCGCCTCGAAGAACACCTCGCTGGCGACGGCGAAGAATTCCGAGGGATGCTCGGCGGCGTAGGGATCGATCTCCGTGTCTTCCCCGGCGTCGACGCGCCGGCAGAAGTCCGCGTAGGCCGGCGCGAAGGCGGCGCTCCAGTCCTCCGGGTTCATGTCCGCGTGCAGCGCCGGCATGCCATCCACCGCGCCGTTGCTCATGTCGAGCTTGTGGGCGAACTCGTGGATGACGATGCTGACGTCGCCGATCTCGTCCAGGTTTTCGAACCAGGACAGCAGCACCGGCCCGCCCTCCCAGGCCTCGCCCAGTACCTCGTCCGCGTATTCATGCACGACGCCGTCCGCGTCCACGACGCGGCGCGGGATCACGAAATCGCCGGGATAGACGACGATGCCGACCCAGCCGCGGTACCAGTCGAGGCCGAGGTGGAGGATCGGCAGGCAGGCCTGCAGGGCGATCGAGATCTGCAGCGCCGCCGTCAGCTCCAGGCCCTGGGCGCCGCTCCATTCCTTGGTGGCGATGAACTCGCGCGCCAGTGCGCGCAGGCGCATGCGCTCGTCGTCGTTCAGGCGGTCGAGGAAGGGCAGGGGATATTCGGCGTCCCGCCATTGCCGTTCGGAAATCTCGACGCGCGCGACGGCGCGCCGGCGCAGCCAGTCGCGCAGGAAGCCCATCATCGCCGCATGGTCAGGAAGATGCCGCCGAAGATCAGCGCGATGCCGGCGAAGTGGAAGCTCAGCAGCCGCTCGCCGAGGAACAGGGCGGCGAGCAGGATGCCGAAGGCGGGCAGCAGGTGGATGAACAGGCCGGCCTTGGAGGCGCCGACCTGCTCGACGCCCTTGTTCCAGAAGATGAAGCCGAGGAAGGCGGGAAACACGCCGGCGTAGCCGATCGCCAGCCAGGCGCCGACGGAATCGTTGATGTGGCGGCCGCTGGCGATTTCCCAGAGATAGATCGGCAGGGTGGCGACCACGCCGATGGCGGCGATGGCGAACAGGAAGGCGAGCGGGTGGGCGGCCGGGCGCTTGGGCAGCAGCAGCGTATAGACCGCCCAGGCGACGACCGAGAGCAGGATCCAGATGTCGCCGAGGTTGAGCGTCAGCAGCAGCAGGTTGCGCGGATCGCCGCGCGCGACGATGGTCAGCACCCCGGCGAAGGAGGCGGCGATGCCGACCGCCTCGCCGCCGCGCAGGCGCTTGCCCTGGAAGATCCAGGCCAGGGCGACGATGACGATGGGGATGAAGGAGTTGAGCAGCAGGCCGTTGATCGCCTCGGTCTGCTGCAGGCCCAGGTAGGTCAGGGCGTTGTAGAGGCAGGTGCCGAGGATGCCGAGCACGGCCAGGCTGCGCCAGCCGGCGACGAGCAGGGCGCGGTCGCGCCTGAGATAGGGCCAGGCCAGCGGCAGCAGGCAGGCCAGCGCGATGATCCAGCGCCAGAAGGAGAGCGCGATCGGCGGCACGTCGGCGCGCATGCCGCGGCCGACGATCCAGTTGCCGGCCCAGAACAGGTTGGCGAGGGCCAGCAGCAGGTAGGGCGAGACCTTGGGCTTCATGCGTGTCCTTCAAAAAGCAAGGGGGCCTCGCCGAGGCCCCCGCTCGGTGCGCGACGCACCGTCCTGCCAGCGCCGAGTTTTCGGCGCTTACTCGACCTTGGCCTTGGCGCGCAGTTCGAGGATGTGCTTCTCCACGGCCTGCTGGCGCAGGCGCTGGACGATCTGCGCCTTGACGTCGTCGAGGGCCGGCGCCTTCAGTTCGCGTACGTCGTCGAGCTGGATCACGTGCCAGCCGAAGTTGCTCTGCACCGGCGCCTGGGTGTACGCGCCCTTTTCGAGCTTGGCCATCGCCTCGGCGAAGGGGGGGACGTAGCTGGCCTTGTTGGCCCAGCCGAGGTCGCCGCCGCGCTCGCGCGAGCCGGGATCCTTGGATGCCTTGGCGAGGTCCTCGAACTTTTCGCCCTTCTTGAGCTTCTCGATGATGTCCTTGGCTTCGCCTTCCTGCTCGACGAGGATGTGGCGCGCCTTGTATTCCTTGTCGCCGAGGGCACCGCGGATGCCCTCGTATTCCTTCTTGACGTCGTCGTCGGAGATCTTGACGCCGCGGGCGTAGTCGTTGAGGTAGGCGCCGATCAGCACGCCCTGGCGCGCCAGGTCGAGCTGAGCCTGGACGTCGGTCTTCTTGTCCGTGCCCTTCCTCTGGGCCTCCTGGGCCAGCACTTCGCGGCGCACCAGCTCCTCGCGCACGGCGGCTTGCAGTTCGGGCGTGTTGGCCTGGCCCTGCGCGAGCTGGTTGGCGAGCAGGACGTCGGCGCGGCTGGCGGGAATCGCCTTGCCATTGACCGTGGCGACGGCCGACTTGGGCGCGGCCTTGGCGTCCTTGTCGGCGGCGCCGGCGGGGGCGGCGACGAAGGCGGCGGAAAGGGCGATCAGGGAGGTGGAGAGCAGGGCGCGTTTCATGGGTTTCCTGTGCGTTGGACTGGAAGGGAATTCAGGTTTGCGTTTCTTCGGGAGTCTTGGCGCTGATGCTCAGGGCATGGATGCCATGCCGCATCAAATCGCCTGCGGCATCATACACCAAGCGATGGCGCTGCATGACCGAGAGCCCGGCGAAGCGTGGCGCGACGATGCCGACCACATAATGGCCGCCCTGCGCGGCGCCGGCGTGGCCAGCGTGGCGCGCGCTGTCGTCGCGGATGTCGAGGCGGGTCGGTTCGAGCGCCTGCAGGCGCTCGCGCAGCAGGTCGAGCGCGCTCACGCCGGCAGTACCTTCTTGAAGGGCTTGACCGTCACTTGCGCGTAGACCCCGGCGGCGACGTAGGGATCGGCATCGGCCCAGGTCTGGGCGTCTGCCAGCGACGGAAACTCGGCGACGATCAGGCTGCCGGAAAAGCCGGCCGGGCCGGGGTCCGGGCTGTCGATGGCCGGGCAGGGGCCGGCGAGGATCAGGCGGCCGGCGGCGAGCAGGGCCTGCAGGCGTTCGAGATGGGCCGGGCGCGCGGCGAGGCGCCGGTCGAGGCTGCCGGGCGCGTCCTCGCCGTGGATCATGTAGAGCATCAGCGGGTCTCCTCGGATTTTTCGTCCGGAATGTACTTGGCCAGGACCAGGCCCTGGCCGACGATGAAGGCGAGCATGAGGCCCATGCCGCCGAACAGCTTGAAATTGACCCAGTCGGCCTCGCTGAAGTTGTAGGCGACGTAGAGGTTGAGCCCGCCCATGGCCGCGAAGAAGGCTACCCAGGCGAGGTTGAGCCGGGTCCACAGCGCCTCGGGCAGCGTGACCTGGGCTTCGAGCATGGCGCGGATCAGGTTCTTCCCGAACAGCAGGGCCGAACCGAGCAGCACGGCGGCGAAGACCCAGTAGAGGATGGTCGGCTTCCACTTGATGAAGGTCGGGTCGCGCAACAACAGCGTCGCGCCGCCGAAGACGACGATCAGGCCGAGGCTGACCCAGAGCATCTTGTCCACCTTGCCGTGGCGGAAATGCACCCAGGCGATCTGGCCGAAGGTGGCGGCGATGGCGACGCCGGTGGCGACGTAGATGCCCGCGAACTTGTAGGCCGCGAAGAACAGGATGACGGGAAACAGGTCGAAGAGGAATTTCATGGTGGCCGAGTTTAGCGGTTTTTACTTGCGTTCCAGCTTGAGGGAAACGGAGTTGATGCAGTAGCGCAGCCCGGTCGGCGCCGGGCCGTCGGGGAAGACGTGGCCGAGATGGGCGCCGCATTGCTTGCACATCACCTCGGTGCGGATCATGCCGTGGCTGGCGTCGCGCGCCTCGGCGATGTTCGCGTCCACCAGCGGCTGCCAGAAGCTCGGCCAGCCGCAGCCGGCGTCGAACTTGTGGGCGGCGTCGAACAGCGGCGTGCCGCAGCAGACGCAGCGGTAGGTGCCGGGATCGGCGCAGTCCCAGTATTCGCCCGTGAAGGGGCGTTCGGTGCCTTTCTCGCGGGCGACGCGATACTGCTCGGGCGTCAGGCGCCGGCGCCATTCCTCGGGACCGAGGTCGGCGGGAGCGGCCTGCTTATAATCGTCGCTCATTGTTTTCACTCTGACGGGATCGGGAATGCGCATTGTAGTGCTGGGTGCCGGTTTGATCGGCGTGGCCTCGGCTTGGTTCCTCGCCGAGGATGGCCATGAAGTGATCGTGGTCGATCGCCAGCCCGGCCCGGCGCTGGAAACCAGCTTCGCCAACGGCGGCCAGATCTCGACCAGCCATGCCGAGCCCTGGGCCAACCCGGCGACGCCGTTCAAGGCGCTGAAATGGCTCGGCCGCGCCGATTCGCCCCTGCTCTGGCGCATGCGCGCCGACCCGACCCAATGGGCCTGGGGCCTGCGCTTCCTGCGTGAATGCACGCCGGCGCGCACGCGGGCGAACATCGAGGCGATCCTCGCCCTGGCCCTCGACAGCCGCGCGCGCGTCAAGGCGCTGCGCCGCGAGCTGGGCCTCGCCTACGACTGCCGCGAGCGCGGCATCCTGCACTTCTACACCGACGCGGCGGAATTCGAGCATGCGATTCCGCAGGCGGAACTCATGCGGCAGTACGGCTGCGAGCGCCTGGTGAAGAGCGCCGCCGAGTGTCTCGCCATCGAACCGGCGCTCGCCCATGCCGTCCAGCCCATCGTCGGCGGCACCTTCACGGCCGAGGACGAGTCGGGCGACGCGCACTTGTTCGCTGTCGCCCTCGCCGAACGCTGCGCCGCCCGTGGCGTGGTTTTCCGCCATGGCGCGGAGGTGACCGATTGGGACAGCGCGGGCGGCCGGCTCACGGCGGCGCGCCTCGCCAATGGCGAAAGGATCGGGGCGGATGCCTTCGTGCTCGCCCTCGGCAGCTACTCGCCGCTGCTGCTGCGCCGGCTCGGCCTCTCGATTCCGGTCTATCCGGCCAAGGGCTATTCGGTGACCATCCCGCTCGCGCCGGAGGCGCCGGCGCCCGTCGTGAGCCTCACCGACGACGGCGCCAAGCTCGTCTATTCGCGCCTCGGCGAGCGCCTGCGCGTCGCCGGCACGGCGGAGTTTTCCGGCCACGACACGACGCTCCGACCCGAGCGCATCGCGCCGATCCTGAAACGCATCCGCGCGATCTTCCCGCGCCTCGGATTCGCCGACGCCGCCGTCGAACGCTGGACCGGCCTGCGGCCGACGACGCCGAACAACGTGCCCATCGTCGGACCGACGCGCCTGCCCAACCTCTTCCTCAACACCGGCCACGGCACGCTGGGCTGGACCATGGCGGCCGGCTCGGGGCGGCTGCTCGCCGACCACGTGATGAAAAAGGCCCCGGCGATCGATCCGGCCCCCTATCTGCCGATCTGAAAACTCGGCGTGACCGCAGGGAATCCCTGTGGGACTGGCGGGACGGTGAATCCGTCCAAGGATGATCCGGCGCGTGGCGCCGCAGCGGACGGGGGAAGCGGCTCCGCGCGAGCCCCAAGGCCCTAGCGGACTTCCTGGCGGTAGATGATGCGGCGCGAGTTTCCGGTCTGGTTGTAGATGCCGAAGCTGGCCCTGGCGGACGGGTTCGTTCCAGCCGATCCGCCGCCCCAGGGGAAGCGCAGGTATTCCGGTACCGTCAGCGTGACGTCGGCGGATCCGGCACCGCCCGCGCCGGGTGCCGACGCGGATACCGAGGTTTGTCCGGAGGCGACCGCCCCGGCGAGGGTGAACGTGGTGTTCCCGCTCTGGCTCAGGGCCGTGCTCGTGGCGGGTGTCAGCGTCCAGAGCTGGGTCGCGGCGCTATTGCTGATGCTGTCGGCGGCATTGCTGACCCAGACATTGCCGTCGAAGTATTCCGCCAGGGCCGGCAGGGTGAGCGGCAGCATTTCCGAGCCATAGGCATTGGAGAGCCGCACGCGTCCGCGCACGATGCGGATGCCGCCTTCCACGGAGGTGGTCGTCGGATTGCTGGCGCGCTTGGAGCTGATGCCATCCAGGGCCTCGCTGGCCCGCAGGTAGACGTTGGTCGGTAGCGCCGGATTGGCCGTGATGCCGAAGGCGGGATAGGCGGATACCGGCGCGGCGCTCAATGCGGACGATTCGCCCGCGATGAAGCTCGCGGAACTCAGTGTCGGCGTGCCGGCGGCGAACGTGCCGCCGTTGTAGGTCCCGAGCGCGCCGTTGGCCGCGGTCACGATGCCGCCGAGACCCGCCCAGGCCGAGAGGGTGACGTCGTGGGCGAAATCTCCGGCATAGTTGGTCGTCGTCGTGTTGCCGGCCGTCATGGCCTTGGCGATGACGCGGAAGGCGATGGGCTGCCCGGAATAGGCCAGCCAGTTCGACAGGGTGACGCCATCGTTGAGCAGCGGACAGCCGATGGCAAATACCGGGGAGCAGTTCATCGGGCCGGTGATCGCCGTGTCGAAGTGGCTGGGATGGAAGCGTCCGAGATAGAGCTGACTCTGGACCTGGCCGGCGCCCAGGTAGTTGCCGTCGCCGACGCTGACGGTGGCCCGCAGAATGCCCACCTCGTCCCACGACAATGTGGTGGGGCCGAAGCTTCCTCCCGAGCCGGAAAAGGGGAAGCCGCCGGTGGGCAGGGTGCCGTTAGAGCCGGTACCGGGCAGGTAGCGGGACCAGGAGACCACCGCGGTTTCCGGTGTCACTTCCCGGCCGTAGCTCGGCGTCGCGGTGCCGCTCCAGCCCACCGCCGTGACCGTCGCGCTGAAGCTCTCGCCCGCGCGGCAGAATTTGGCGGCATCCTTGGTCAGGGCGGCCTGGCTCGCGTTCTGCGTGGTCGCGCCGCAGGTCGCGCTCAGCGCGAAGCCGCTGGGACGCACGATGAAGGCCTGGCTGCCGGTCACCGCGTTCGAGGAATAGGCGAGGCTGTCGTCGAAGGCGTTCAGGGTGTACTTGCCGACGTCCGTCGTGTCGAGGTGGAACGTCGCCGAGCCATTGGTGAAACCGAGCGGTACGGTGGCCGCGGCGGGAGCGTTCGGGATGACGACGCTGCCGATGCTCGGGGCAACGCCGCCGGGGTCGGTGGTGACGTCGCGGGCGAGATTGAACTTGAGGCTGGCGGGCGCGAAACTTGTCAGGGGATTACAGCCGGCCGGCAGCGGACTGGTGCCGTCATGGAGCAGCGCGGTGACGCGCATGTCGTGCGGCCGGCCGGCGATCGCGACGCCGAGGCCCGTAACGGACTCCGGCACGATGTAATCCTCCTCGATCTGCAGCGAGAGATTGGAAAACGCGCTCCGGCATTCCGTGCCGTTGTTGGCCGCCGTGGCATTCGTGGTGATGTCGCACATGAAGCCGTTGGTGGGCGTCACCGACAGACCCGTCGCCCCGTAGGTCGCGGTCGTCGCCTTGGTGTATTGAAGATAGAGGGTCGTCGCGCCGGAGAAGGTGACCGAAGTGACCGGCGTCCCTCCCGTGGCCACCGTATACCAGGTCCCGCCGGTGGGCGTCACGGTCGGCGTAAACGTCACGGGATTGTTGAAGAGCGCGGTGCAAGCGAGGTTGGCGCAGGCCTTGACGACCACGGGTTCGCGCGTGCACAGGCCGCCGCTGCCATCGTGCTCGAAGCGGAGATTGTCCGCCAGCGATGCGCAACTGGTGCTGAAAATCACCGGGCTGAACGAGCCGGTGGCGCCGTACAGGTCGGCGGCGGTGACATCGAGGGTCTCCGCCACGCTGTCGGTCAAGTAGAAGCTGGCCACGCCCTGGTCGCTGCCGCTGAAGGTGTAGCTGTTGCCTGTCAGCGTGCCCAGGGCGCTGGCCTTGATCCAGGTCGCGGTGTTGCCGGTGGACGAGGTCGCCAGGGTGATGGTGCCGGTATAGCTGGTATCCGTATCCCCCATCCCGTTCAGTTGCTTCTTGCGTGTCACCGTCACCAGCGGGCGCTGGCTGCCGGTGGCGCCGATGCAACTGGCCGAAGGGGACACCGTGACCAGGAAGCTCGGGGTGTCGGGAGAGACCACGCTGACCGTCGAAGTGTCCGTCTGAGTTTGGGCGCCTGGCATGCTGGCCGTGTTGGTGTAGCTGGTGACGCCCGGAATCGCGCTGGCAGGCACCTGCATGGTCAGGGTCAGCACGCTGCGCGAGCCGGCGGGGATGGCGGCGGGTTGCCATTTCACGTACTTGACGCCGGCCGGCACCATCGTGGTGTAGGTGACGTTGTCCGCCGAGTAGGTGATGATGTCGGTCGGCACGCTCGACGCCGCCGATACGAAGATCATGGTCGGCGTGTCGGTCGGCAGGGTGTCGGTGACCACCACCCCGGTCAGCGCGCTGCTCGCCGCGTTGGCTACCGTCAGCGCGAACTTCACCGTGCCTCCCGGCGGCGCCGAATAGACGTCGGCGGTCTTGGTCAGGTTGGCGTTGTTGGTGGTGCAGGTCGTATAGGTCGTGCCGGCGCCGGTCTCGCTGGTGAGATACCAGGGGTTGCCGAGGGGATTGGTCTTGCTGAGCGGTCCGCCGTCGGGCTGGCGCGCATAGTCCTTGTTGCCCTGGCTCGGCCAGTCGAGCATGTTGGACAGATAGCGGTTGGTGTTGGAAACCTGTCCCGCCTGGGCGGTCAGCCGGTTTGCCAGGGTCGGGCAGCCCGCCGTCGCATCGGCCAGGGCGGGAAAGAAATTGTTGAGATTGTCGGTCCAGGAGCGCGGCGGCGCGGTGTTGTCGAAGGCGAAGGCATCGACGAAGTTGCCGGTGCCGTCTTCGAGCACGGCCAGTCCCAGGTTGCCCTGGAACTGGTTGTCGCTGATGTCGTGGGTGACCCAGGTCTTGCTGCCCTGCTTGGTGCAGGCGAAGGCGGTGTTGTTGGTCAGCACGATGGTCGGGATCATCTGGCGGTTCGCGCCATCGTAGATCTTGATCTTCCAGTTCTGCCAGGACGCCGGAAACGCCGAATCCTTCGAGTAGAGTTCGACGTAGGGACTCGTGCCGAAGTAGTATTCATTGAGCCAGGCCTTGTCGAGCCAGGGGGAGCATTTGTCGGCGCTGGCCAAGGGCGCGAACAGCATGGCGGCCATGAGGAGAAAAAGGCGCGGAAATCGTTTCATGTCAGCTCCCTTCCACCGTGGCGCGCAGCTGGCGTTCCACATAGCCCGGCATGCCGGCGGCGCCGCTGCTGGCCGTCGCGGTGATCTGGCATGTCCCGCCGGCGGGGGGCGCGGGGCAGGCGCATGTGGCGACGACGAGGCGGAAGCCTTCCAGCCCGGCCAGATTGCTGCCCGGCGGGTCGTAAAGAGTACGCTGGCTGCAGCTGACGGCGCCCGTGCCGCAAGTCGGCGGGGTGCCGACGTAAGCCTCGGGGCCGGAACAGGCCGCGCTGTTCAGCCAGCGGCCGATCCCCCAGTCGAGTCCGGCGCGCGCCGCCTGGTAGGCGCGCGCGCCCTGGACGTCCTGAGCGAAGCTGAGGTTCTGCGTCGTGGTCACGGATACCACGAAGCCGGCCAGGGCGGCGAGCACCACCAGGATGAAGATCGCCGAGACGATCGCGAAACCGTCGGCGGGGCGTTCAGGGTATGTTGTCGACATGGATCTGCTGGTGGAGGGTGATCGATTCGCCCTCTCGGCTCAGTGTCAGGCTGAGGGTGACCAGGCCATTGGCGGCCGACACGGCATCGTAGGTAAAGGCACAGCCGCTCAGGTCGTCGGCGAGCAGCGTGCCGCCGCCCGGGCCCGGCATCGGCTGAAGCGCGCCGAATGGCAACGCGGTGGCGTAAGCCGTGTGGCGACGCAGGCTGCCGGATCCGGTGCCGCCGCCACCGATGCTTTCGCAGGCATAGGTGACCGGGCCGCTGGCGGGCACGGCCTGGAAACGATGGGATGGCGAGCTGTAAGGGAGCTTCGCGCCCGCCAAGGTGATCCCGCCGGCGCCGACCGATGACACTGGGCGGATGTTGTCACCCGCGTAGGCATCCAGGCCGGACTGGCCGGTGTTATAGACCACGAGGAAATCGTTGGCGCCGACTTCATGGGTCGGCCCCAGGACGTCGAAATAGTCGGCGTCGGCGCCGAAATCTAGGGCGCCGCCGCTGCCGCTCGGACAGGCGTCGACGTCGGTGCAATAGCGCCCTCCGCTCCGCGCCGGAAGGTACTCCAGATAGCAGTTGGAAGCGAGGGACGCGCTGCAGCTCGCCACCGGGGCGCTGCTGGTGGAGCGCAGCCGAACGCTGTTCGGCACCGCCGTGCGGATGTCGAGCGCCATGCGCTTGAGGGCTAGGTCGGCCACATCGGTCATGCCGGCGCGGCGTGAGCTGGCGACATAGCCTTCCACGGGCCGCGCGATGAACACCGCCACCATGGCGGCAAGAATGCCGGTGATGGTGAGCGCCATGATCATCTCGACCAGGGTGAAGCCGCGCGGGCACCGCATCTCAGTGGCTCACACGGTAGCCGGTCAGGCCGTAGCTGAGGCCGGATGGCGTGGCGACCGCGACATCGATGCGTTTCGCCGCATCGCCGCCGATCGTGGCGGGCACGACCGATACCGTGGCCACATAGCCGCTGACCGGCTCGGAGCCAGCAGGCACGGGCGTGGCGATGTCGGCGTAAGGTTTCAGCAGCATGGCTTCCAGCGCCGCCTCGGCGATGGCCAGGGCCTGTTTGGGCTGCAGCGGATCGGCGCTCGACTTCACCGACAGATCGAGGGATGTCAGAACGCCCGCGAGGCCGACGCTGACGACCACGATGAAGACGACCAGTTCGATCAGGGTCAGGCCTTGCTGCTTGCGCTTGCTCATGGCTCAGTCGTGGATGTAGCCGGTCTCGGGCTCGACGGCGATGGTCCTGACGGCCGTGCCGGCATCCCGGAAGACGATGGTCTGGGTCGCCGTGAGCAGGGCCGGGGCGTAGGGCCGGCCCATGGCGTCGAAACAGACCGGGTTGCCGAGGGCATGCGTCATGCTCGTGCTCGCAGCCGGCGCGCGCCAACCGCCGGGCCCACCCATGACGCTGCCGCCCGTGTCGCAGTTCGTCGCCGTGCTCTGACGCAAGGTCGGCGGCGAGGTGGATAGGTCGAGGGCAACCATGCGCCGTTGTGCCAATGCCGACTTTTGCGCGAAGCGCAGCCACGCCTCCATCTGGTCGCTGTAGCCCCTTGCGTCGAAGCCGCCGAGCAGGCTCATGCGTGGTATGACCGCAAAGGCCATGATCCCGAGAATCATCAGCGTCACGACGAGCTCGATCAGGGTGAACCCGCGCTGGACAGGGAATGGCCCTGGGTGGATCGGCTTCTGTTTCATGGCGAATGCCTCGGCTTGGCGCGCGGGGGGCCGACACGACTCGACTACGTGCCCGCAGGTGCGGGAAGACGCGCCGTCCCCACGTTCCGTTCAGTCAACCCCTTTCAGCTTCCAGTAGACGCGCTTGCGGATCGGATTGACGGCCGGCTTGACCTTCTGCGGAGCGATCGGCGCGCTGGCGCCGCCTTCTTTCTGCACGGCGCCGATGATCACGGTGGTCGGTTTGCCGTTGATGGGCACCGTGCCGATCACGGGGGAAGGCGGCAGGCCGCCGCCGACGAAGGTGGAGGAACGCTGGCCCCCGCACAATCCATCCACGCCGATGGCGCCGGAAGCATTGGTCAGGTTCACCCAGTAACCGCGTGCCTCGCCGAGAGGCGATGCGCAGGTTCCCGCCGCCGCCGGGATCGGCCGGTTGGTGCTGAAGGCCACCATGCCGCCGACGATGATCGCCGAGGTGACCGTCTGCTCGCCCTTGCCGTACTGGTTCAGGTCCATGAACCAGCCGGACGGCTCCGAGTCGGGCGTGACGGCGACGCTGTTGCAGCCGAGGTCGACGGTCTTGTTCTGCACGGCATCCAGATCGTCGGCGCTGCCCGAGGTGACGGCGAGATTGTCGAGATAGACGTAAAAACGGTTCATCACGTCGTTGAATGGGTAGTGGGATTCGAGCGGGTGTTCGCGGTCCCCAGACCCGATCGCGATGTAGACCTTGCCGGCGCTGACCACCGGGAACAGGGCGGGGGCGAAGAGGAACTTGCGGCCACCGCTGGTGGTGGCGGCGATCTTGCGGATCGTCCAGGCGGAGGGGGGGCGTGGTTCGTAGCTGGCGCTGCCGCTGCTGGAGGTGGTGCGCGTCACCATGTCGATGCGGTAGATGCCGCCCCCGGTGTCGGCGACATAGGCGTAGTCGGCCTTCCCGTCGCCCGAGACGTCGAGCAGCGAAATGTCCGCCGCCACGCTGCGATCGGTCGAGAGGGTCTTCAACAGGCTGCCGTTGCCGGCGTCGACCGCATAGACGTTGGCGCCCTTGGGCGAAGAACAGGAGGGGGAGGCGGTATTGGCATCTTCGCAGGTGTCGTAGCCGCCGCCGAAGAAGGCGACCAGCTCGGAAGAGTATCCGGCCACCGGGGCGACGTTGGGCGTCGACCAGGTCTGGCCGATATCGCCGAAGCCGCTCGAACAGTTGCTGCCATCCTTGTTGCAGCCGACGATCCATTTGATGCCGGGGTTGCTCGGCGAGGTGACATCGAGCGCATAGATGCGCCGGCCGCCGCGCCGCATGGTCGGGTAGATCCAGACCTTGGAATTGTCGGCGTTGTGCAGCACGCCGATCGAGCCGTCCCAGGCGTAGTCCTTGGGGATGGGGGTGGGCGTGATGCTCATGTCCACGCTCGGGTAGCTCACCAGCGGTTCGTTGGTGCGCAGGCGATCGACGAAGCCGGGCTGGGCGAATTCGTGGGGAATCAGGGTCCAGAGTTCCTTGCCGGATTCGGCCTCGACCGCGCGGAAGTTGCCGTCGTTGGCGCCGTAGTAGACGACGACCTGGTCGCCGTAGTTGATGGGCAGCGGCCGGGAGTGCACCACGTCGCCATGAATCGAGGCGCGAGTTTCGGTGAGGCTGGTGTCGACGTCCTCGTTCTGAGTGTCCTGGCCGCCCGCCCATGATTTCTGGGTGGCATTGAGCGCCGGCGCGCTGGCGATGCCGCCGGCGAGCGTGGTCGAGTCGTTGGCGTCGGTGGTATGGATGCCGCGATTCACCGCCCAGGTCGGGGCGCCGTTGGTCGCCGGCGGGCTGTTCCCCTTGCGGATCACCTCGGCCACGGCTCCCTTCTCGACGGTCGGACCGTCGGGAGCGTCCGAATACACCTTGGTGGGGTCGATGTTCGCGCAGGCGCTCGCTGGATTCGGATTTACCGGCTGGTTTGCCCAGTAGTAGCCCTGGCTGACATCCGCCGGATCGAGCGGCGAGTCGCTGGTCCACCAGCTGGTCGCGCAGTCGTCGATGAAGCCGGTCTGGTCGTTGATGGCCTCCTTGCCGTCCTTGTCGCCGAGCTTCACGGTGACGCCGTCGGCGGCCACGATCAATTGATAGCGCTTGAGGTTGCCGAACCAGCGCGGCTTCGCCTCCGGATCGGGGCGGAACATGCCGATGAACACCTGGTTCTCGTTTTGCGCGCGGTTGGTGGCGTTGACCGGCAGCGAGGCCGAGGCGAAGGTGGAATTGACCGACTTGATCT
Source organism: Rhodocyclaceae bacterium (assembly GCA_024709955.1). Classification (GTDB taxonomy): domain Bacteria; phylum Pseudomonadota; class Gammaproteobacteria; order Burkholderiales; family Rhodocyclaceae; genus Sulfuricystis. The sequence goes on along the minus strand of JANJVS010000009.1, from coordinate 16,182 downwards.
CCTGGAAGATCTTCTTCAGGGCGTTGACCAGGGCATCCTCGTTGGTGGCGGAGAAATACTTCCCGCCGCCGACCTTCGCCGTGCTCATCATCAGCGAAGTATGGTCGGCGTTTTGCTGCTTGTTATAGACGTCGATGGTGTAGGTGGTGACGGTCTGGTTGTCGCAGCCGCCGACCGGCACGCCCTTCTGGTAAAGGAAGCGCGCCCATTCGTCGAGATGCCAGCCGGCCCCCTTGGTGGCGTCGTAGGTGCCGGTGGGCGTGGCGACGGTTTCCGTGCCGCTGCCGGTGACCGGATAGTTGTTGGTGCCGGCGGCGCAACTGGTGGATGCGGTGGTGGGAGCGCTGCAGGCGCACCCCCCCGAGTAACTCGCGCATTGCGCCGCGTAGTCGGCGGTCGAGCAGGCGGCCTGGCTCGCGTAGCACGAGCTCGTGTAACCCAGGTTGGTGACGGTGGTGGATGATTTGGTGCGCACCACCATGTATTTCTTCTTGCTCGCCGGCGAGCAGGTGTTCGGCGTCTGATAGTCGCTGGAACTGCAGGAGCAGGAGATGCCCGCGCCCGTGCATTGGGACGCATAGGCGCTCATGTCGCACTGGTTGGCGTTCGAGGCGCAGTTCGAGGCGTAGCCGAGGTTGGTGGTGCCGGCGGGATCGGTGGCCAGCACCGAGTAGCGCAGGGTGCCGGCCGCGCAGGCGGGCGGCGTGGCCACGGGCGTCGCGCCGCAGGCGCAATTCGTGTAGGTGCCGTCCGTGCAGCCGGGGAATTCGCTGCTGCCGGCGGTGTTCATCGCGGTGGAACAGGCCGCCTGGCTGGCATAGCAGGCGTTGCTGTTGCCGAGATTTGCCGTGGTCGTCGTCGTCGTCGTCGTGAAGTTGGGCACGGCGATGGTATTGGTGTCGCCTCCCAGCCCGCTCAGGGTGGTCTTGTTGGCGCTGCTGTCGGATGCCGGGCCGCTCGAATTCGGATTGGTGATGAAGATCAGGAAATTCTTGGCGCAGTTGGCGGCGCAGGAGAGCGGCGTCTTGAAGTCGCTGTAGGTCGTGTCGTAGGCCGATTCGTCGGCGCGCAGGGCGTTCACTCCTCCCGGCGAATAGGCGTTGCCGCCGGCGAAATAGTTGTAGACGTCGTAAACCAGGTTGCCGTACTCGGCGTTCGCACTGCGCTTTTCGTCCGGGCCGGTGATGTCGCCGAAGATCATGTCCATCTGGCCGCCGAGCGCCGTCTTGTTCGCGGCGGTCATCTGCTGGATGTGATAGCGCACGAAGCCGCCGTTGTCGTTGGCGGTGCCATTGGTGACGAACTCCATGACGCCGACGTTGATGTCCTCGCCGATCGACGAGAGGACGCTCTTGATGGCGCGCACCTCGGACTGCCCCTGCTGCAGGTTGTTCGGCCACTGCTGGCTTTGGCGTGCCCAGTTGGAGGTATTGTCGAGCAGGATCAGCACGTTGGGCCGGTCGGCGCTGCCGGCGGAGGAGCCGACGAAGATGTCGATGTCCTCGGCGAGGACGGCCAGGGGCTGCAGCGCCATCCAGCCGGCGAGGCCGACGGCGAGCGTTTTGCGGAAGGCTTGCTTGATGTTCATGGCGTTTCCTCAGGAACAGGCCTTGGTGGCATCGACCGCGTTGTCGGCCGGGACGCGCACGGCGACGCCGGTGGTCACGGTGGCCGCGGCCTGGGTCGTCGGGTCGCTGGCGCTGGCGTTGATTTCCCAGACCGATTCGGCGCACAGGGAGTCGCCGGTCGTCGCGCCGGCGACGCCGAGGTTCTGGGTCACCCCCTGGGCGCAGACCTGGTCGTCCGGCTCGGTCAGATCGAGACTGGCGTTCTTGATGATCTGAATCTTCTTGATGCAGGGCTGCGGAGTCAGGGTGACGGTGATGTCGTCGCTGCCGTCGCCATTGACGTCGAAGCAGGACTGGTTGGTGCCGCAGCCGCCGGGCATGGCGTTTTCGGGCGTTTCGATGAACTGCGTCTTGCTGATGACCTGCTCGGTGGCCTGCATGGCCGCATTGACGGCTTCCTGCCGGTTCTGCATGTTGGCCGTGATGGCGGCGTTGTTGCGCGTCAGGTTGAAGGCCGAGACTCCCATCAGCAGCAGCAGGACGAGCATGATCAGGCCGACGATCAGGGTAATGCCGCGCTGGCGGCCGGGGAGGGCGGCGCGTCGTCCGTTCATTGCCGCCTCCAGGACGGATTGGCGAAGCGCGTCGTCGCGGAGAAGACGTGGCGCTTGTAGCCGTCGCCGAAGGGGCCGACGCTCTTGTCCGAGCCGTCCTCGTTCTGGCCCAGCGTGTAGATGCGGCTGTCCGTGTGTCCGGCCGTGGCCTCGGTGTTGCGCGCCAGCAGGCCGACATGGGCCGACATGGCGTTGCGCCAGTTGGCGACGCAGGCGGTGCCGCCGCAGCCGCCGTAGCTGCCCGGCGCCTCGGTATGCGCGTCCGCGATGCCGTCGTTGTCGGTGTCGATGCCGTAGGTGATCTGCATGTCCTCGATGCCATCGACGAGCGGGACGATGGCGAAGCCGCCCGCTCCCAGTTCGGCGCGCTTGAGCGTCGGGACGCCGTCGCCCGCCTCGTTGTTGTTGGCGATGAAGAAGATGTCCACGCGGTAGCGATGGATGTCGGCGGCCGTCGTGCAGTCGGTGCGCTTCTTGTTGAAGTCGCCGCTGCCGGTGGCGAGGGTGAAGTAGTGGGTTGCGTAGTCGCCGTTGCTGGATACCTGCATCGCGAGTTCGCTGCCGCCGGCCAGCGGGGTGCAGGAGGAGGCCTGGAAATGCGGGACGCCGTCGGCGAAGGCCTCGCAGTCGGCCTCGCCCGTCGCGCAGCCGCTGGCCCGGCGCACCACCAGGATGTCGGTGCCGGGCTTGACGTCGCTGACGCAGCCGGGGGCGGCGGACACGTCGTTGATGCCCTGCACATGCAGGGGCAATGCATCCAGCAGATCGGCGACGGCGGTGGCGCAGGGATCGGGAATCGCGGTGAGGGCGGTGGTCGTCAGCGGCGTGGGGTCGAATTCCGCCAGATATCCCGCCATGCGCAGGTTGTTGGTCAGCAGCTGGGAGGCGTAGCGGCCGTTCTCCGTCTGCCGGTTCGATTTTTCCATTTCGGCCCGGCTGCGGCTGGTGTTGGCGAAGATGAGCATCACCGCCGTCAGGACGACGATGCCGAGACCGAGGGCGATCATCAATTCGATGAGCGTCAAGCCGCGCTGGTTGCGCAAGGTGTTCATCATATGCATCCCACCGTCGCGGCCGCGACGCGCATGCTGACGACGCGCCGGTTCGCGTCGTTGCCGTACGATCCCGCGGCACAGGCGTTGTGGGGCGCCACGGTCTCCACCATCCCCTGCCAGGCGACCGCCACCTCGTAGATGCCCGGCGTGCAGGTGCCGGTCGTCGCGTTGATCGCCTGGATTTCCGTGATGCAGCCGCGGGCGCCGATCATCGCCCCGACCTTGTTGCCGCCGGAAGTCTCGCCGGCCCCCTTGAGCAGATTGCTCCATTCGCAGTGGTCGCGCGCCGCGCCGGCGGCGAGGCCGCCGCACGAGGACGGCTGGCTGTCGTCCGTGCCGAGGGGGGCGTCGGTCACATAGCTGGCGGCGTTGGTGCCGGCGCTGGCCTCGAGGCGCGCCACCATGTCGTTGAGCAGCACCAGGGCATGGGAACGCTGGTAGGACTCCATTTCCATGGTGGCGGTGCGCGCCTGCAGGCCGGCCAGGCCCAGCAGGCCGAAGGCCAGGATGAAGAGGGTCACCAGGACCTCGATCATCGAGAAGCCCCGTTCCGCGTTCATGAGCATGTGCCGTCCTTGATCACCGGCTGGCCGCTGAGGGAAACATTGACGCAACGGACCAGGGATGTTTCCGTGGATACCAGGTTGATGAAGACCGGCGTGGTGGTTGAGCGCCCATTGGGGGTGAAGGTCACGCTGGTGCTGCCGGAGATGGTCAGGCTGGGGGCCTCGACCGCGTCGTGGACCTCGATGTCGTCGGACACCGTCCAGCCGGAAAGCCAGTTCCCGTCCGTGGCGGCGACGGTGACGTTGCCGTTGCGCTTGATGGCCTCGGAGCGCGCGCGCAGCATGGAAAGATGGATGTCCGCCGCCAGCGTCTTCATGCGGGACATCGCCAGCGCTTCGCGGAAGGAAGGGAACGCGACGGCCGCGAGGAGACCGACGATCGCGACCACGATCATCAGTTCCAGTACCGAGAAGCCCGCGGCGCGTGCGTTTCTTACCAGCATGTTCCGGTTCCGCTCGCGGTTTTCGCGCCGGTGTGGGTCAGCGTCAGGGTGCCGCAGCTGTCCTTGGTCTGGTTGCCGGTCGGCGTGGCGGTGACGGTGAAGGTGGGCGGATTGCCGTCGGGTGCGTTGATGGCGATGGTGTAATTCGAGGCCACGCTGCTGGGGATGGTGATCCCCAGGGCGGCGGCGCTGCCGGCATAGGCCCGGTTGTCGATCAGGTACTGTCCCTGGCGTCCGGCGATTTCCATCATCTGCGCCTGCGCCTCGGCGCGAGTGCCGCGCAGCATGTGGCGTTGGTAGGACGGGAAGGCCACGCTGGCCAGGATCGCCACGATGACGACCGCGATCATCAGTTCGATCAGCGAAAAACCCAGATTGGCGCGTTTCAAGGCATGCTCTCCTTAGTGGTCTCGAAAGGCATCGCCGGATGCCCTTTCCATGGAAACGATGATCCGTGCGCCGGAACGGCCGCGCCATCGGCCAACGCGGATTCTTCATAGGGGAACCCTGATGCCTGGCTTGGGGCTTTCCGGATACGATGCGCCGCTTGAGAATCGCCGACCGACAGGAAGATTTGTGCATCCGCCCCAGTTCGTCCGTATCGACCGCCAATGCATGTGGGGCGTCTTGCTGGGCGTTTGCCTGGCCTTCTGGAGCGGCCTGCTCGCCGCGGCCGGGCTCGCGCTGTCGGACGAGGAGCGCGCCTGGATCAAGGCCAATCCCATGGTGCGCTATGGTGTGGTGCTGCCGGAGGGGGACGCGGCGGCGCGCAACGACCGGCTGGCGCAGGCCATTGCTTACATCGATGCGCTGTGTGTCAAGGCGGGGCTGGTCGAGCAGTTCCTGCCCCATGCTTCCGCCGCCGCCGCGCGGGAGGCGCTCGCGCGCGGCGAAATCGACGTGCTGGTGCTGGCGGCGGGAGACGCCGCCGGCGGCGACCCGGCAGAGGGGGGCGCGGATGCCCGGCACGGACAAAACTCGGCGCTGGCGGAACGGTGGCCGCCGCTCGCGGTGGGCTCCGAACGCCCGCTGTTGAGGAGCATCCTCGAGAAAAGCCAGCGCGCTTTCGGGGCCGCCGGGTTCGCCGGCGCGCCGCGGCCTGCCGCGGGAGGCGATGCGGCGGGCGGCTGGAGCAGCGGCGGCGAATGCGCCGCCGCCTTCCTCACCCTGGCCGCGGGCAGCGGCGCGCTGGTGGTGCTGGTGTGGCTATGGTCGCAGGCGCGCCGCCGCGGCCTGCGGCGGGAGATCGAGCGCAACGCCGCGCTGTTCGACGCCTTCTTCACCGGCTCGCCGGCCGGGATGGCGATCCTCGACCGGGATCTGCGGTTCGTGCGCATCAACGCTCCGCTGGCCAGGTTGCACGGCGAAACGGCGGCGAGCCACCTGGGGCGCAGCGTGGAGCAGGTGGTCCCCGACCTGGCCGACATCATCGCCCCGCTGATGCGCGAGGTGCTCATCACCGGCCGCAGCGCCCACAACATCGAGGTGGCGCTGCGCCGCGCCGCGGACCCGCGGCAGGAATCCCACTGGCTGGTGTCCCTGTTCCCGATCCCCGCGCCGAGCGGGCGCAATCCGCTCGGCGTGGGCGAGATCGTGCTCGACATCGGCGACCGCAAGCGGGCCGAACTCGCCCTGCGCGAATCGGAAAACCGCCTGCGCAACATCACGGACCACCTGCCGGTGGCGGTGTTCCAGTACCGCTGCGACGACGCGACGGAACGGGAGGGGCAGGGCGGTTTCACCTATCTGAGCGACGGCATTTCGCGCATCCTGCATCTCGACCCGGAGCGGCTGTTCGCCGCGCCAGCCGGCGCCATCGATTGCATCCATCCGCGGGACCGCGCCGGCCTGCGCGCGCTCCTGGTCCGCCTCGCCACGCAAGCGCAAGCGCTGCCGGAAATCGAATGGACCGGCCGGCTCGCAACGCCCGACGGCGGCGACGACGCCTGGATCCAGGTGCGCGCCTCGGCGGAAATCACCGCCGGCGGCCGGCTTTCGGTCAGCGGCGTGGTGCTCGACGTCTCCCAGCTGAAGCGCGTGCAGCAGGCCCTGGAACGGTCGCGGGCGGAACTGCGCAGCCTGGGCGCGCACCGGGAGGGGATGGTCGAACGCGAGCACCAGCGGCTCGCCCGCGAGTTCCACGACGAACTCGGTCAGCTGCTGACCACGGCGCGCATGCACCTGCAACTGCTGACGCGGCTCATCGACAGCGATCCCGCCCAGGCGAAGCCGGCGGTGCAGGCCATCGACGCGATGATCGTCGATGCCTATCGCAGCATCAAGAACATCGCCTCCGACCTGCGGCCGGCGGCGCTCAACCTCGGCCTGACCGCCGCCATCGAGTGGCTGGTCGAGCGCATGCTCAGCCCGCTCGGCATCGTCTGCACGGTGCGCTGCGCGCCCGAGGCCGACCGGCTCGGCGACGATTTCGCCATCGCCCTGTTCCGCATCGTGCAGGAATCCCTCACCAACATCGTCCGCCATGCCCAGGCGCGGCGGGTCGGCATTACCATTCGCCATGAGGGTTCGACCCTGCGCCTGCGCGTCGAGGACGACGGCAGGGGCTTCGACGCCGCGCGGGTCGATCGGGTCAGGCAGTTCGGCCTGCTCGGCATCGCCGAGCGCGTCGCCACCCTGGGGGGAGAGCTCGACCTCGTCAGTAGCCCCGGCGCGGGCACGCGCATCGAGGTGCTCCTGCGCGACGTTCCGTTCAAATCCAATTCGTCATCCGCCACGCCATGATCCGCATCATCCTCGCCGACGATCACACCCTGTTCCGCGCCGGACTCAAGCAGATGCTGCATTCCTTCGCCGGCTACCGCGTCGTCGCCGAGGCGACCGACGCCCGGGAAACGCTGGCCGCCGTCGCCGGCGAGGCCGCCGATCTGCTGATCCTCGACCTGACGATGCCCGGCGCGACCGGCACCCAGCTGATCGAGAAGGTGGTGGATGCCCATCCCGAACTGCCCGTGCTGGTATTGAGCATGCATGACGAGCCGGCCACCGTGCGACGGGCGCTGCAGGCGGGGGCGGCCGGTTATCTCACCAAGGAGGCCAGCCCGGACACCCTGATCGTCGCCGTGGCGCGCGTCGCCGCCGGCGAGCGCTACATTGCCCCCGCCGTCGCCGAGAGCCTCGCCTTCGAATCCCTCGATCCCGGCCGGTCGGCGCGGCACGAAACCCTGAGCCGGCGCGAATGGGAGGTGCTGCGGCTGATCGCCGGCGGCATGCCCCTGAGCCAGATCGCCGAGCGGCTCAGCCTCAGTCCGAAGACCATCACGACGCACAAGGCGCACCTGATGGAAAAGCTCGGCGTCGGCAATAATGCCGACCTGATCCGCTACGCGGTCGAGCATCGCTTGTTCGAATGACCATGGAAGGGAGAGCCGGAATGCCACAAGGGAAGAGTCGGGCCGCCGCGCGGGGGCGGCATTCGCTCGCCACCCTGGCCGCGCTGGCGCTGGTTTCCGCGGCCCGGGCGAACGAGGCGCGCGATGCCGCCGCCGACCTGGAACGCCTGCTGTCGACCGAAATCAGCGGCGCCTCGCGCTACGAGCAGCCGCTCGCCGAGGCGCCGGCCTCCGCCTCGGTGCTCACCGCCGAGGATTTCCGACGTCACGGTTTCCGCGACATCGGCGAGGCCCTGCAGACGATGCGCGGCGTCCATCTGAGCCAGGATCGCGTGTATGGCTACATGGGCGTGCGCGGCTTCAACCGGCCGGGGGATTACAACTCGCGCATCGTGATGCTGATGGACGGCTTTCGCGCCAACAACCCGATCTACGACCAGGCGATGATCGGCGGCGAGGCGCCGCTCGACATGGACTGGATCAAGCGCCTGGAATTCGTGCCGGGGGCGGTATCCGCGAACTACGGCGGCAACGCCCTGTTCGGCATCGTCAATGCGGTGCGCTGGAACGGGGCCGACATCGACGGCACGCGCGTGGCGCTCGACGCCGGCGGCGGCCATGCGCGCCGCGCCAGCCTGCTCTCGGGCGGCCGCCTGGCGGAGGGCGGGGACTGGCTCGCGGGCGTGGTCGCCTATGATCGCGACGGCGAGGATCTCTACTTTCCCGAGTACCGGGTTGCCGGCGTGAGCGACGGCATCGCGCGCGGCCGCGACGGCGAACGCCAAGTGAAGACCCTGCTCAAGGGCAGCTGGAACCAGTGGAGCGCCAGTTTCACCTTCGCGGAACGGGTCAAGGACGTGCCGGTCGCCTATTACGGCACCCTGTTCGACGCCGCCGGGAATTCCGTCGAGGATCGCGAATACCATCTCGACCTGGTCCACACATCCCAGCCGCGGCCCCAGCTTTCGCAGCTGCTGCGCTTTCATCTGGGCAGCTACGCCTACGAGGGACGCTATCCCTACGCGGATTCTCCCTACCGCGACGAGGCTCGCGCCGACTGGCTGAGCCTCGATAGCCAGTGGCAGTGGACGGGCTGGCGCGACCACCGGCTGCTGGCCGGCCTGGAACTGCGGGACTACCGGCGCCTGGAGCAGCGCGCCTACGCGGTGGCGCCGCGCCAGGTGGACCTCGACGACCGGCATCGCGGCCATGCCGCCGGCGCGTTCCTCCAGGACGAATGGCGCATCGCGCCGGGCTGGCTCGCCAATCTCGGCGTGCGCGTCGACCACCAGAGCGATGCCGCGACGATCACCTCGCCGCGCGGCGCCCTGATCTGGCGCCCGAGCGCGACGCTCGCGCTGAAATGGCTCGCCGGCCGCGCCTTCCGCGCCCCCAACGACTACGAACGGCATTACGGCGACGGCGGCGCGACGCAGCGTGGCAACCCGGACTTGCGGCCGGAGCGCATCCGCAGCCAGGAGCTCGGCCTGGAAGTCACCCCGTCGGAAAGCCTGCGGCTCGGCCTCGGCCATTACCGCTACCGTATCCGCGACCTGATCGAACTGCGGACGGGGGCGGACGGCCTCTGGGTCTTCGACAACCGTCCCGCGGTGCGGGCGCGGGGCTGGGAGGCGGAAGCCGAGATCCTGCTCGGCGCCGGCTGGCGTCTGCGCGGCAACCTGGCCTGGCAGGCCCTCGATCATCCCGACGGCGCGCCGGTGAATATGCCGCGCCGGCTCGGCAAGCTGCTCCTCGACGGACCGCTGCCCTTCCTGCGGGCCACGCTCGGCCTCAACCTGCAGGCCGTCGGGCCGCGCCGCACCCTGCAGGGACGGGTGGACGGTTACGTCACCGGCAATCTCGTGCTGCGGCAGCAAGGCGACCCGCGCCAGGGCATCTGGAGCCTGGCCCTCTACAACTTCGGCGACAAGCGCTATCGCGACCCGGTCGGCGACGAGCTGGCGCCGATCGACGCACTGGAGCGCGACGGCCGGCAATGGCGCCTGCGCTGGGAAATCGGCTTCTGATGCTGGTCGCGCGCCTCCTCGCCGCCTGCGCGACCGCCGCTCTGCTCGCCGCCTCCGAAGGCTGCGCGGCCGGCCCGTTGCGCGACGACGACCTCAAGGCCGAGGTGGCCTACAACCTTTTGCTGTTCGTCGACTGGCCCGCGCCCCCGCCGGAGATGCGCCTGTGCGTGGTGGCGGAAGGCGGCCTGCGGCTGGCGCTCGGACGGCAGGCCGGCCGGCCGGTACGCGGCCGGCCGCTGCTGGTCGTGCCGCTGACGGAATCCGACCGGCCCGACCACTGCGCCGCCGTGATGATCGAAAGCGGCCTGCCCGGCCTGGTCGAGCGCATGGGGCTGGCGGCGCGCGGCCGGCCCCTGCTGGTGATCGCCGAAGGCGAGACCGCCATGGCGCGCGGCGCGATGATCGGCCTAGTGGACAACGGCGGGCGCATCGGCTTCGACATCAATCTCGCCGCGCTGAAACGCAGCGGCCTGACGGCCAGCTCCAAGCTGCTGCGGCTGGCGCGCGTGCTGAAGGAGCGCGAGGATGACTGAGAACCGCCTGCGCGACTACTGGCGCATGGGCCTGCTTTCCGCCGGCGGGGCGATGCTCGTGGCGATCCTGCTGCTGATCGGCTGGCGCTGGGTGGCCGACCGCGAGCAGCTGCGCGAGGAAATCGGCGTCCAGGCGAACCTGCTCGGCGCCAACCTGACGGCGGCGCTGGTATTCGACGACGAGCGCACCAGCGACGAAATCATCGGCAGCCTGCGCAAGTACCCCATCATCATCGAGGCGGCGGTCTATCGCGCCGACGGCGGACGCATCGCGCGCTATTGGCGCGGCGATCTGCCGCCGCGGCTCGCCGCGCGGGCGCCGCCGCCCGGTGCTGCGTTCTCGTTCGACGAACTGCTGCTGGCGGCGCCGGTGGAACTGGAGGGGCGGCAGGTCGGCAGCCTGGCCTTGCGCGTTTCCTTGCGGGATCTCCACCAGCGGCTCGGCCGCTTCTTCGTCGGCATGCTGCTGATCGCCGCCCTGGCCGCTGTCATCGGCAACTTCGCCAGCCACCGCCTGCGCCTGCGCATGGCGGCCGCCGAACGCGAGCTGGAGCGCATGGCCCTCTACGACAGCCTCACCGGCCTGGCCAACCGCGGCGCCCTGGAGCTGGGCATCGACCAGGAATTGCATCGCCTCGCGCGCGACGGCGGCAATTCCGCGCTGCTGCTGATCGACGTCGATGGCTTCAAGAAGGTCAACGACCGGCTCGGCCACGCGGCGGGCGACGCGGTGCTGACCGGGATCGGCGCGCGGCTGCGCCAGGCGCTGCGTGGCGCGGACCTGGTGGCGCGGCCGGCGGGCGACGAGTTCGCGGTGCTGCTGACCAATATCGCCGTGCCGGAAGATGCCGCCCGCGTCGCCGAGCACCTGATCGGCCTTACCGGCGAGCCGTTCGACGCCGCCGGCGAAGCGGCGCACGTCGGCTTCACCATCGGCATCGCCATGCTGCCCCACGACGGCGACACGGCGGAGCACGCCCTGCGCCACGCGGACATCGCCCTTCACCATGCCAAGCGGATGCGCCGCAAGAACTACCAGTTCTTTTCGGCGAACATGGCGGACGCCGTGCAGCGGCGGCTCGATATCGAGGCCAAGCTGCGCACCGCCATCGCGCGGGACGAGCTGTACGTCGTCTATCAGCCCCAGTACGACAGGCACGGCGGCCGCATCGCCGGCCTGGAGGCGCTGGTGCGCTGGCGCCATCCCCGGGACGGCATCATTTCCCCGATGGAGTTCATTCCCATCGCCGAGGAGTCGGAGCTGATCCTGCAGATCGGCAGCCAGGTGGTCGAGCAGGTTTGCCGCGAAGTCGCCGAGCTGCGCAAGGCGGGGCGCTGCGTGCCCCCGGTGGCCGTGAATGTTTCCGCGCGCCAGGTGGCCCACGGCGGGCTGGCCGAGGAAGTCCTTGCCGCGCTGGCGCGCCATGGCTTGCCGCCCGGCGCGCTGGAGATCGAACTGACCGAATCGGTGCTGGTGGACCGTCTCGACGAGCAGGCCGGGGTGTTCGCGGAACTGGAATCCCGGGGCATCCGGATCGCCATCGACGACTTCGGCACCGGCTACTCGTCGCTCGCCTACCTGCAGAGCCTGCCGTTGTCGAAGCTGAAGATCGACATGCGTTTCGTGCGCGACCTGCCCGACGGCGTCCAGGCCCAGGCCATCGTCAAGGGCATCATCGGCATGGGGCATGCGCTGGGCCTGCGCATCGTCGCCGAGGGCGTCGAGTCGGCGGGGCAGGCCGATTGCCTCAAGACCTTGGGCTGCGACCTGCTGCAGGGCTACTACATCGGCTTGCCGGTGCGCATGCAGGAAATCGCCCTCTTCCTCGAACCCGACTGAAAAGTCGGCGTTGGCGGGACGGTGAGGCAGACGGGGCCCGCCCCGACTTTTGGCGCAGGCAGGACGGGACGGCGAAGGGACGACAGCCCGTGGCCGCCGTCCCCGCCGGGATTACTTGATGACCGCCGCGATGGCCTTGGCCACGTAGTCGATGTTCTTGGTGTTGAGCGCGGCGACGCAGATGCGGCCGGTGCCGACGGCGTAGATGCCGTACTCGGCGCGCATCTTCTCCACCTGGGCGGCGGTCAGGCCGGTGTAGGAGAACATGCCGCGCTGGACGTTGATGAACTCGAAGCCGGCGGCGCCGTTGGCGCTCAGCTTCTCGACCAGGCTGTTGCGCATGGCGCGGATGCGGTCGCGCATGCCGGCCAGCTCGTCTTCCCACATCTGGCGCAGCTCGGGGCTGGACAGCACGGCCGCGACGACGGCGCCGCCGTGGGTGGGCGGGTTGGAGTAGTTGGTGCGGATCACGCGCTTGACCTGCGAGAGCACGCGCGCCGACTCGTCCTTGCTGGCGGTGACGACGGTCAGCGCGCCGACGCGCTCGCCGTAGAGCGAGAAGGACTTCGAGAACGAGCTGGAAACGAAGAACTGCAGGCCGGAGGCGGCGAACAGGTCGAGGGCGACGGCGTCCTGCTTGATGCCGTCGGCGAAGCCCTGGTAGGCCATGTCGATGAAGGCGACGAGGTTCTTTTCCTTCACGGCGGCCACGACTTCGGCCCACTGGGCGGCGGTCAGGTCGGCGCCGGTCGGATTGTGGCAGCAGGCGTGCAGCACGACGATGCTCTTGGCGGGCATCGCGGCCAGCGCGGCCTTCATGCCGGCGAAGTCGACGCCGCGCGTGGCCGGATCGTAGTACTTGTAGTCCTTGACCGGGAAGCCGGCGGCCTCGAACAGGGCGCGGTTGTTTTCCCAGCTCGGGTCGGAGATGTAGACGGTGGCGTCGGGCAGCAGGCGCTTCAGGTAGTCGGCGCCGACCTTGAGGGCGCCGGTGCCGCCGAGGCACTGGGCGGTGATGGCGCGGCCGGCGGCCAGCAGCTCGCTATCCTTGCCGAACAGCAGGTTCTGCACGGCGCCGTTGTAGGCGGGCGTGCCCTCGATGGGCTGGTAGCCGCGCGGCGGCTGGGTTTCCAGGCGGGCCTTCTCGGCGGCCTTGACGGCGGCCAGCAGCGGAATCTTGCCGTCGTCGCCGAAGTAGACGCCGACGCCGAGGTTCACCTTGGCGGGATTGGTTTCGGCGTTGTAGGCTTCGTTGAGGCCCAGGATCGGGTCGCGGGGGGCCATTTCGACGTTGGCGAAGAGAGAAGTGCTCATTTGGGCAAGGCTCCGGAAAAATGAAATGGAAACAAACGCGCAATAATAGACGAAAGCCGCCTGCCGGCCACGAATCCGCCCAAATCAAAATTTCCGATGAACGCACAAGTCGTTGAATATCCGGGAAGTCCCTACCGGTTGCACGAACCCTTCCCCCCCGCCGGCGACCAGCCCGAGGCGATCCGCCTGCTGACCGAGGGCGTGACGGACGGCCTCTCCTTCCAGACCCTGCTGGGCGTCACCGGCTCGGGCAAGACCTACACCATGGCCAACGTCATCGCCCGGCTCGGCCGGCCGGCGCTGGTGCTGGCCCACAACAAGACCCTGGCGGCCCAGCTCTATTCCGAGTTCCGCGAGTTCTTCCCCGAGAACGCGGTCGAGTACTTCGTCTCCTACTACGACTACTACCAGCCGGAGGCCTACGTGCCTTCCCGCGACCTGTTCATCGAGAAGGACTCGGCGATCAACGAGCACATCGAGCAGATGCGCCTCTCCGCCACCAAGAGCCTGCTCGAAAGACGGGATGTGGTGATCGTCTGCACCGTCTCGGCGATCTACGGTATCGGCGACCCGGTGGATTACCACGCGATGATCCTGCACCTGCGCGAGGGCGAAAAACTCGGCCAGCGCGAGATCATCCGCCGCCTCTCCGAGATGCAGTACGAGCGCAACGAGATGGACTTCCACCGCGGCACCTTCCGCGTGCGCGGCGACGTGATCGACATCTTCCCGGCGGAAAACGCCGAAAACGCCCTGCGCGTCACGCTGTTCGACGACGAGATCGAGACCCTGACGCTGTTCGATCCGCTCACCGGCCACACCAGGCAGCGCCTCGGCCGCTTCACGGTGTTTCCGTCGAGCCATTACGTCACGCCGCGCGCGACGGTCGTGCAGGCCATCGAGAAGATCAAGAAGGAGCTGCGCGAGCGCACCGAGTTCTTCTATCAGGAACAGAAACTCGTCGAGGCCCAGCGCATCGAGCAGCGCACGCGCTTCGACCTCGAAATGCTCGACCAGATCGGCTTCTGCAAGGGCATCGAGAACTACTCGCGCCATCTCTCGGGCCGCAAGGCCGGCGAGCCGCCGCCGACGCTCTACGACTACCTGCCGCCGGACGCCATCATGTTCATCGACGAGTCGCACGTCACCATCCCGCAGGTCGGCGCCATGTACAAGGGCGACCGCTCGCGCAAGGAAAACCTCGTCAATTACGGCTTCCGCCTGCCCTCGGCCCTCGACAACCGGCCGCTCAAGTTCGAGGAATTCGAGCGCCTGATGCCGCAGACCATCTTCGTCTCGGCGACGCCGGCCAACTACGAGCAGGAGCACCAGGGCCAGGTGGTCGAGCAGGTGGTGCGGCCGACCGGCCTCGTGGACCCGGTGCTCGAAGTGCGCCCGGCGACCACGCAGGTGGACGACCTGCTGTCCGAGATCAAGAAGCGCACGGCGAACGAGGAAAGAGTCCTGGTGACCACGCTCACCAAGCGGCTGTCCGAGCAGCTCACCGAATTCCTCGCCGACAACGGCATCAGGGTGCGCTACCTGCACTCGGACATCGACACCGTCGAGCGCGTCGAGATCATCCGCGACCTGCGGCTCGGCGTCTTCGACGTGCTGATCGGCATCAACCTGCTGCGCGAGGGCCTCGACATCCCCGAGGTGTCATTGGTGGCGATCCTCGACGCCGACAAGGAAGGCTTCCTGCGTTCCGAGCGTTCCTTGATCCAGACCATCGGTCGCGCCGCGCGCCACCTCAACGGCACGGCGATCCTCTACGCCGACCGCATCACCGAATCCATGAAGCGCGCCATGGCCGAGACCGAACGCCGGCGCACGAAGCAACTCGCCCACAATGCCGAACATGGCATCACGCCGGTGGGCGTGACCAAGCGCATCAAGGACATCATCGACGGCGTCTACGACGGCGAAGCCCTGCAACGCGAACTCAAGGTCGCCCAGGAAGCCGCGAAGTACGAGGCCATGAGCGAAAAGGCCCTGGCGCGCGAGATCAAGCGGCTCGAAAAGGCCATGCAGGACCACGCCAAGAACCTGGAATTCGAGCAGGCGGCGGCGGCCCGCGACGAACTGTTCCGCCTCAAGCAGCTCGCCTTCGGCGACAGCGGGCACGACGCGCCGGTGGGGTGAGGTTTAAATCTCGGCGCTGACAGGACGGTGGATTAGGCCGCTCTTTACGCTGCCAGCAAGGTTTGCAGTCTTGCCTTGAGGTTTGGCAACTCGACGGTGACGGTCTTCCAGACCACATCGACGTCGATGTCGAAGTAGGCGTGGATCAGCCGGTTGCGCATGCCGACGATGGCCGCCCAGGGGATGTCCGGTGCGCCTTGCCGCGTCGCATCCGACACCTTTGCCGCCGCCTCGCCGACGATTTCGACACAGCGGATCACGGCTAGCAGGGTCTTGCGGTCCGACTCCAACGTTGCGCGGCTCGTGTCGGCAACGAAGCCGATCGCCTCGTCGGCCGCCTCGATCATGTGCAGCAGCCGGACCCGGTCCTCAGGCGGCATATTGCACCAGCGCCTCGCGCAGCACCTGCTCGCGGAAATGATGGCTCAGCTCCCCTGGCGTGCGCAGGTCGACCTTGCGGCCCCCCAGCAGTAGCGACAATTCGGTTTCGATGGCGGCCATCCCGATCAACCCCGGTTCCCGGCCGGGATCGAACTCGACGAGCAGGTCGATGTCGCTCTCCGGGTTCGCCGTGCCCTTCGCCTGCGAGCCGAACAGCGACAGGCGGCGAATGCCGTGGGCAAGGCAATAGTCGGCGAGGCGAGGGTTGGGTAGGCGGGGGGCGTTCATGGAGTGATGATAATGGATCGGCCGGACCCGGAAAAGTCGGCGCTGGAGGGATGGTGAT